>JBKDUK010000461.1:0-17187 GCA_046339535.1 Planctomycetaceae bacterium
CGTGGGGGGCACGTCTCTCGCGGGTCTGACCCTCGAGGGATTGCTGCGGGCCGATGAACAGGCCACGCCGAGCACCCGGACGTCGGCGCCGAACACCCCGGCCCAATCTCTGATCATGATCTATCTCGCGGGAGGTCCCAGCCAGCACGAGACCTTCGACCCCAAACCCACCGCCCCCCTGCGGGTGCGCGGGCCCTGGGGGGCGATTTCCACCCGCCGTCCGGGGGGCGCGGGCCGTGGGGGGCGATTCCCACGCGCCTCCCCGGCGTGGCGTTCGGCGAAATGTTGCCCGAGCTGGCCGCCCTCAACGATCGTTTCTCGCTGCTGCGGGCCCTGCACCACACCCACAGCCTGCACAACCCCTGGCCCATGCTGACGGGCACCCTGCCCCACCGCATCTCGCTGGGGGCCACCATCCACGCCCTGCGGCCGGGAGATTCCCCCCATGTGCCCGGGCACGTCAATCTCGGCCCCAAACTCTCGGTGGGGGCGGGAGCCCTGGGCACTCCCCACGAACCGCTGGAGATTCCCGATCCCGCCCGGGCCGCCCAGTCTCTGGCCGAATTCCTGCCGCTGGCCGACGTCTCCCCCGACCGTCTGGCCGATCGGCGCTCGCTGTTGGAACACATCGACACGTTCCGTCGCGCGGTGGATCAGCAGGCGGCCCTGGCCCGGCACGACAAGTCGCTGCAGCGGGCGCTGTCGATCCTCACCTCCCCGGTCGTCCGCCAGGCGTTCGATCTCACGCTCGAACCAGTCCCCCGCCGCGACCGGTTCGGCCACAACAGCTTTGGTCAGTCGTGTCTGCTCGCCCGCCGGCTGATCGAGGCGGGAACCCGGCTGGTTCAGGTGAACTGGTCGAACCGCGAAGATGGCTTCGCCGTGGGCTGGGACGTCCACGGCGACGACCAAACCGCCCTGGTCCGGATGGAACAGCAGCTCTGCCCCCGGTTCGACCAGGGACTCTCGGCCCTGTTGACCGACCTCGAGGAGCGGGGTCTGCTCGCGTCGACCCTGGTGGTGGTGACGGGGGAATTCGGCCGCACGCCCCACATCAGCCGGCTGGGTGGCCGCGACCATTGGCCGTACTGCTTTTCGGCCCTGCTGGCCGGGGGGGGCATTGCACCAGGCCGGGTGGTGGGGGCCAGCGACAAGCACGGCGGCTACCCGGCCGACCGCCCGGCCAGCCCCACCGATTTCGCCGCCACCGTCTGCGACCGCCTGGGAGTCAACCCGAACCAGGACGACCGCCTGCGTCCCCTGCTGTTCGAAGGGCATCCCATCGAGGAGTTGTGGTCGTGACCTCGGCCCTGCCGCCTCCTTGCAGCAGGCATCCCCCCACTGCCGGGCTGCCGATCATCCGTCGGTGGACGTGCCCCCTGCTGCTACTCCTGTCACAGGCGGCAGCGGTCCTGTGCGACGAGCCGCCGGCCGTCACCGCCCCCTCCCCAAAGACCACTTGGCAACAGCCGGCGACAGAGCCCGCATCTGCCAGTGTCTCGCCCTCCAACGTCGCCACCCGCCCCCTCATTCTGGCGTTTTCCTCCCTGCGCGATCGCCCGGCCTTCGCGGCGGTGTATTTTTACCGGCACGATGGGGTCTCCCAGGGGGAACTGCTCCCCGGCCCACCGCAGCAGCCCGAGCGCAGCGACACACATTCCTCGCTGACCGCCGACGGAACCATCTGCCTTTCCACCTCGAAGCAAGTGGGGGGGTTTGGTCCCCGGGTGCAGTTGTACGACCGCCAGCGGAGCACGTTTCTGCCCGAGCCCCCCTTCAACGACACCTTCGCCGCCCGTACCGAGGCGACCCTCTCGGCCGACGGCCGGTGGATTGTGCTGAGCGCCTGGGACCAGGCGGGGCAACCGGGGGGCTGGGATCTGCTGCTGTATGACCGGCACGCGAACCGGTTTGTCGACCTCCCGGGGCTGAACACGGCAGCGAACGAGCGTGAACCGGCCATCAGTCCGGACGGACGCTGGATCACCTACGTCACCGACCGGCCGACGGGCGCGGGATTGTCGGATGTGGGACTGTACGACCGCGAAGCGGCAAGTCTGGTGGAGCTGCCGGGGCTGAACACGCCGCACCGCGAACTGAATCCGGTTCCCAGTCCCGACGGCCAGCACCTGGCGTTCATCTCGAACCGCCCCGGGGGTGCCGGCGGGAAGGACCTGTATCTCTACGACCGTTCCACGCGGCAGGTGCGTGCCCCCGCGGGCCTCAATTCCGCCGGCCACGAGCAAACCCCCCGCTTCAGCCCCGACGGCCGCTACCTGGTGTTCGTCTCCGAGCGTTCCACTGGCCCCGGCGAGCGGGATCTCTTCCTGTACGATTTGCTTCAGAACCAGTTACTCCCCACCCCCGGCCTGAACTCCCCCGCCGAAGATTTCGATCCCGCCATCGCCCAGCCAATCGTGGCCCCCGCGTCTCCTATCAGCCCCAATCGGTAAGCCGACTTCGCAAAAACCATTCCCCGAGTTCTCCGGACCTTGAGCCCGATGGCTCATCGGCTCACGGAAATGATCGATCTCGTGATTCCGCCGCGAGTTCGTCCAGTTCGCACGAGCAACCACCTCTCTTTGGTGAAATATGTACCTGTCCCCTTTTGTCGGTCCTCACGCGAGTGAGGAACGGACAGGGTGCGCCCCGGGAGCGCGGACCTCTGTGTCCGCCCGCTGCCCATTCATCCGAAGACCCGCGCCCCGCTGGGCAGAGAACAACTTGGATCGGCCCAGCCAGTGTCTCCGCTGGGCATCCATCCGAGCACACCGTTCGCGAGGGCCCAGAAACAGGGTGGCGGGGGGGCGGACCTCTGTGTCCGCTCCAATGGGCATCCTCGGCAAACCCCCGTGCCAATGGGCGGAGAATCAACGTGGATCGGCCCAGCCCCCGTCTCCGATGGGCATTCAACGGAAGACAACCGTTCGAATGGACCAAACAACAGCGCCGCGGGAGCGCGGACCTCTGTGTCCGCCCGCTGCCCATTTATCCGAAGACCCCCGTCCGGCTGGGCAGAAAACAAACTTGGATCGGCCCAGCCCCCATCCGCTGGTCGTCCATCCGAGCACACCGTCCCCCTGGGCCCAGAAACAGGTCGGCGGGGGGGCCCTTGCGGGCGGTGTCTCTGGTTGGGTGTCCAGCGGGGGTTGGGGGATGGGGGCCCGACCTGCGCACGGCCATGCGCAATCGGCTACAACCACCGCATCGGGTGTCTCGCGATCCATGTCCTGTGACTCACTCTTCCCTCCCCTCACCTGGAGGTTCGTTGCATGCGTTGGTTTTCCTGCCTGTTGACCTGCTGCCTGGCGGTGCTCTCGCTGTCCGCTCCCCTACCGGCGGCCGACGAACTGAACGGTCCCATCGCGATCGGCTCCCGCCGCGAGCTGTTTGTCGACAGCTTTCTCATCGATCGCCTGCGCAACGTCCGGCTCGAACTGCAGCATCCCCAGCCCCAGGAAATCAGCTTCGCCTGCGATCAGCCCTGGGAAGGAAATACCTGCATCTACTTCCGCATCATCCCCGAACAGGGAAAGTACCGCATGTGGTACCAGGGTGCGCAGTGGCAGCTCGATCCCGCCGAGCCCCCCACCCATCCCTACCATATCTGCTATGCCGAGAGCACCGACGGCATCACCTGGACGAAGCCGAACCTGGGACTGATCGAGATCGACGGCTCGACGCAGAACAACGTGGTGGTGACCGGCATCTACGACAACTTCACCCCCTTCCGCGATGCGAACCCGAAGTGCGCCCCCGAAGCCCGCTACAAGGCGCTGGGGCAATCGAAGGAGGGATTGATCGCGTGGCAGTCGGCCGATGGCCTGCGCTGGACCCGCCTCGGGGACCAGCCCGTGATCAAGCAGGGGGCGTTCGACTCACAGAATGTCGGCTTTTGGGATGCCCAGGAAAACCGCTACCGGGCCTATGTCCGCGACTTCCACGACGGCCAACGCGACATCCGCGTCGCCTACTCCGATGACTTCCTTACCTGGACGACCCCCAAACGGCTCTCTCTGACCCCCGAGGTCCAACGCGAGCAGTACTACACCAACTGCATCGACCGGTATTACCGCGCTCCACATCTCTTTTTGGGCTTCCCTGTCCGCTACGTCGAACGACCCTGGTCCCCCTCGATGCGGGCCCTGCCCGACCTGGCCCATCGGGAACTGCGGGCCCGCAAGGAAGAACGCATCGGCACCGCCATCACCGATGGGGTCTTCATGTCGAGCCGCGATGGCGAGAACTTCCATCGCTGGAACGAGGCCTTCCTGCGGATCGGCCCCGAACGCCCCGGCTCATGGGTGTATGGAGACTGCTACCCGGCGCATGGCCTGGTGGAAACACCCAGCAAGCTCCCTGGTGCCCCCAACGAACTGTCGTTCTACATCGCCGAACACTACTGGCGGACCGCCGAAACCATCCGTCGCTGGACCTTGCGCATCGATGGATTCGTCGCGGCGAAGGCTCCGTTTGAAGGAGGCGAACTGCTCACCAAACCGTTCACCTTCACGGGGAAGCAGTTGACCCTCAATTTCTCAACCTCGGCAGCGGGCAACCTGTTTGTCGAGCTGACCGATCCGCAGGGGGAACCCCTGGCGGGCTTCTCGCTCGATGACTGCGACGAGACCTTCGGGGACAGCCTCGACCGGATCATTACCTGGCGGGGGAAGAGCGATACGTCGTCACTCGCGGGACGAACTGTTCGCCTGCGGTTCCTGCTGCGGGATGCGGAACTCTACTCGTTCCAGTTCCGCGAGTAGCCGCGTGGTGGTGCATGAGGCAGCTCTGGGCGATCCCGGCCGACGCCGACCTCACCCCGCCGCCGTCTCTTTCCCCTGCAACAACGTTGACTTGATGTTGGTGAGCTGGAAGGCGTTCCGCATGATGACCGGCCCCCCGACCCGGGTGACCGTGGCGCGAAAGTCAAACAACTGCTCCACCCGTTCTTCCAGCACCACCTTGACCTCCAGCACGTCGCCGGGCCGGGCGAAGCTGCGATACCGGGCCTGCTCAACCCGAACCAGGACCCCCAGGGCGTACTCGTTGAAGAACGGGTCGGTCGTGTCGTAGACCGGCATCGGGTTGAACTCGGCCGCGATCAGGATCCCGGCCGACTGCGTCGTCAGCTCCTGCAGCATCGCCCCGGGGAAAATCGGGGAACCGGGAAAGTGTCCCGCGAGAAAGAATTCCTCTCCCGTCACCCGCTTGCGGGTGTGGATCTCGGTCTCACTGTGTTCCAGGATTTCATCGACCAGCAGATACGGAGGCCGGTGATGCAGGTATTGCTCAACCGAAGGAAACGCATGCCGGTGGAACTTCATCGCCAGGAACTCCGCGGACGCAGGAAGAATGGTTGACAACAACTGTAGTCCGGCGGCCAATGCGGGACCAAGCCGGGCAGCCCCATCGAATGGCGGCTGGCGTAACCCGCCAGTATAAACAGGCCCCACCCCGAGCAGTCGGACCGGTGCGGAACGCATTTCCCATCACGACGGGACCGGTCCCGTGAACAACGCCGCACCCCGGCCCGACACTCCACCAGCCAATTTCCATCCCCAGGACCCCGCCATGCTCTCTCGCCTCTCTCCGGCTCTTGTGGCAATCCTCTTCTGCCTGCCGGAAGCGCTCCGCGCAGCCGAGCCGGTGGCCCTGGGAGGCCGACGCGAACTGTTTGTCGACACCACGTTGCTGGAACCTCTGGTCGGACGGGCCCAATTGCGGCTGCATCACCCCACGCCGCGGGAAGTGGCCCTCACGCTGAATGAGCCGTGGGAAGGGAACTCCAGCGGCTACGCGACCGTCATCCAGGAGGGGAACCGGTACCGCATGTACTACCGCGGTCACCGCTACCTGCTCGATCCCCCTCCCCTGCGGCAGGCGCAGTCGGAAGTGGTCTGCTATGCCGAGAGCGACGACGGCATCCACTGGAAGAAACCCGCCCTGGGACTGTTCGACTGGCCCCCCACGCAGAACAACACCGGCAACAAACAGAACAACATTTTCTGGCGCGGCGGGGCCGAGACACACAATTTCGCCCCGTTCCTCGACACCAATCCCCAGGCCCGCCCCGATGAGAAGTACAAAGCGGTGGGGGGAACCATCACCAGCAAAGGGCTGCTGAGTTTCGCCTCCGCCGATGGCATCCACTGGCGCAAGCTGAGCGAGACTCCGGTGGTCACCCAGGGGGCGTTCGATTCGCACAACACGGTCTTCTGGGACCCGGCCCACCAGCGGTACACGATGTACACGCGGTTTTTCAGCGAAGACAACTTCAAAGGGTTGCGATCGATTGGGGTCTCGTTCTCGACCGACTTTCGCACCTGGTCGACCCCGGTCGGGCTGACGTATCCCGATTCACCGCCGCAGCAGATGTATACCAACCAGATTGCTCCGTACTACCGCGCCCCGCACATCTTGTTTGGCTTCCCGACCCGGTTCGTCGCCCGGCCGATGAACAATCAGGCGCGCCGGCTGGCACCGGTCGAAACCCGCCGGTTGTTTTACGAGTCGATCAAGGAGAGCGGAGCTTACACCGGGGCCGAGGTGACCGACGGCTGTTTTATGTCCAGCCGGGACGGACAAGCGTTTCATCGCTGGGACGAGGCGTTCCTGCGACCGGGCCGCGAGGCGGAAGGGCGCTGGATCTATGGCGACAACTACCAGAGCTACGGGCTGTTCGAGACCAAAGCCGAGGCCCCCGGCCTCCCCAACGAAATCTCGCTGCACTTCAACGAAGGGGCCTGGCGCGACGAGCTGCATCGGCTGCGGCGGTACACGATGCGGCTCGATGGCTTCGTCTCGCTGAGCGCACCCTTCGCCGGGGGTAGCGCCACGACAGTTCCCCTCACCTTCACCGGGCAGCGGCTGACGCTCAACTTTGAAACGTCGGCCGCGGGCTCGCTGCGGGTGGCGATCCTGGATGCCGGGGGCCAAGCGCTGCCGGGCTTCGGCCTGGGTGACTGCGACGAGCTGTTTGGTGACACGGTCGACCGCACGGTCACCTGGCGCGACTCGGCCGATCTGACAGCCCTCTCCGGCCGTCCAATCCGGCTGCAGTTCGAACTGAAGGATGCCGACGTGTATTCGTTCCAGTTTCAGCCGGCGCAGTGATCAAGCCCGGCCGGACGACAAGACAACCGTTTCCGCGCTGTGAGCCCCCCACAGGAACGGCAGGCAGCCAAGACAAAAAGTTGGCGGTTCGCCAAAGCGTCGGATAAAATCAGTTGGAATTGGCCAAGATCTGTTCGGTTCGCACAGCGCTTCGCCGACCACACAAGGACTCTTCGAATGGCATCCCCAGTTGCCCCTGCGTCAACTTCTCCACTGCGGTCTGGACTGCCACCCTTCATCCGGAGGACTGCCCGCGTGTATGCGATCGCGTTCGACATGGATATTGAGGCTCTCCGAGCCCACTATGGCGACCCCTACAACAATGCGTACCTCGAAATCCGGCGAATCCTGCAGAAACATGGCTTTAGCTGGCAGCAGGGAAGTGTGTACTACGGCAGCGAGTCCGTCACAGCCGTGACCTGTGTCCTGGCCGCCCAAGATCTCGCCCAAACACTCCCCTGGTTCGCCGCTTCGGTACGCGATATTCGCATGCTGCGGATTGAAGAACTGAATGACCTGATGCCGGCCGTGCAGCAGGTGGTGGATCGCGAGTGAAGATCGCCCCTCCCGGATCACAGGAGGGCTTTCGGCACCTGGCCGCTTGGCAATCGGATGGGTTCCTGCGCCGGGTTGCCGACTTCGCGAGCAGTTCTCGGGCGTGACGAAACATCGTGGGGCAGACTTCGGAAGAGATTTGCGTGATGTCGAAGAAGACGCTTCCGCACTCATTCCACTGGTGGCAGTTCCGGAAGATCATTCTGCGGTCTGTTGGCGCGTTCGGACTGGCTTTCTGCGGTAGTTCGAAGGCAGCCGAGCCAGCCGGCCCAACCCGCCTGAAGATTCTGCACCACGCCATCGTGACCGACACGATTCCCGACGCGCAGTCGCCATGCGGACTGGCACGCGATCCGGCGGATGACAGTCTGGTGCTGGGGTTCCAGGACAAGGGTGATGTGGTCGCGGGAACGATCACCCACTTTGTCCGCAGTCGCGACGAGGGACGAACGTGGAGTCGGCCGTTCGCCAGTTATCGCCATCCCGACAAGACGGTCGGAGCCGCCGTGGGTTTCACCCAGATTGGTCCCGAACAGACGGTCGCGGTGATCATGGAGATCACCCACACCGATGTGTCGGTCGAAGGCTTCAAGGCCCCCCGAAAGTCGCGCACGCTGTTCGCCCGGTTTGATCCTCACACCGCGGCCATCACTCCCATCGCCACGCTCCCCCAGCCCGCTGAGACTCTGGTGGGGGCGATGCCTCAGAATCTGATTCGGCTGCGGAATGGCGACCTGCTGCTGCCGGCCTACCTCACCCCGATGGATTGGGCTCACCCCAACCCCGAGATCGACTACGGCTCGGGACTGTTTCGCAGCCGCGATGGTGGGAAGACCTGGAGCCCATTCCAGAAGATCTTCGGGCCGCATCCCAGTCAGTCCAACGTGTTCTACAACGAGTCGGTGATTTTTGAAAAAGCCGACGGGACGCTGGTCGCCTTCGCACGGTACGACAACGACACCCCACCCCGTGATCGCCGCATGGGAAAGGTGATCTCGCGCGATGGAGGACAGACCTGGAGCGCTGTGGTGGAGAGTGATTTGCCGGCGATTTGCCCGGCGTTATGCCGGCTGGACAACGGACACTACCTGATGTTCGCCGGGGCACTCGATGAACCGATCCCGCGCACCTGCATGCTCTATCACAGCACCGACGGAGAAAAGTTCACCAAGCTGGGGGCACCCTTCTATTCCCGCACAGGAGGCCAGCCGTTCAACACGGCGACGGGGGGTTCGCAAATGCTGCTCCCCCTGGGGAACAACCGGTTTGTACTGGCCTTCTACGCCGGCGACCGGGACCTTCCCGGCCGCGACAAAACCTATATCGACAGCAACCTCGTGGAGCTGCAGCCATGAACTTCCCCCGTGTTCTCCAGCGTCTCCCGACGACGCGCCGCACCGGGCGACTGGCGTTTGTCCTGGGGCTGGGACTCGCCGTGCTGTCCGTCTCGAGCACGATGGCCGGCGACCCTCCCCGCCAATACCCCGGCCTCCCCGAGGGGACCACCCCCTACGACTGGGCGCTCGAGCAACTGCAGGTTCCCGCCGCCCATGCCCGCCATCGCGGACGCCCCGAGTTCGTGGTCGCGGTCATCGACCTGGGCTATCGGCATCACCCCGACCTTGAAGGGCATTTGTGGATCAATCCGAACCCAACCCGGCGCGATGCCGAAGGACGGCAAGACCGGCACGGCTGGGACTTCGCCGACAACGATGGATCGCTCGAATACCAAGGCCCCCAGGCCGAGTCGGGCTACTACACCAACCACCATGTGTTTGTGGCGGGGGAGGTGGCCGCCGTCGCTCCCGACTGCCGATTGATGATCCTGCGGGTCAGTTATCGCAACCACGACAGTTGGTACCAGGCGGTCGATTACGCGGTCCAGCACGGGGCGAAGGTGCTGGTGATGCCCCATGGCTATATCGGGCGGGCTCCCGGCAGCGAAGTGCCGCTGTTTTAC
Source organism: Planctomycetaceae bacterium (assembly GCA_046339535.1). Lineage (GTDB taxonomy): Bacteria > Planctomycetota > Planctomycetia > Planctomycetales > Planctomycetaceae > UBA10511. The sequence goes on from JBKDUK010000461.1 coordinate 9,629, forward strand.
CAGGGGACCGACTTCACCTGGCCCGAAGACAATCCGAAGCTGCGCGAATCGCTCGACAACGCCTACGACGCCGGTTGCCTGGTCTTCAGCGGCACTGCCGACAACCGCGGACGGCGAGTGGCGTTTTTTCCCGTGGCGAGCGAGGCGGTCTGTGCCGTCGGCTCAGCCAACCGCTCGGGGGAGGCTTCCAACATGGCGGCTGATGCCGACTACGTCGAGTTCGCCGCCCCGGCCGGCCAACGGGGGACCACCGATCCCGGGGAGACCATCTGGGGACTCGGGGGTCGGCAAGACTACACCTCGTTTGAAGGGGGCTGCATGGCGTGCAGTTTCGCCGGGGGAGTGGCCGCCCTGGTCTGGTCGCGGCATCCCGAATGGACCAATGAGCAACTGCGGCAGGTCTTGCGGAACACGGCCCGAGGTCAGCCGCGCGACGCCCATCAGCCCGACCGCAAGCTGGGCCATGGCATTCTCTCGGCTGAAGCGGCTCTGGCTCTGACGGACGAGCAACTCGCGCGCGATGTGCGCCTCCTGGCTGACTCACTGACCATGACAACGCACGACGGCGGCTTCCGATTGCGGGGGACGCTGCACAACCAGGGTGTCTGGGATGCGCGGAAGGCGATGGTGGTGGTCTACAACGGCGACCCGACCCAACCCCGGTCGCCGCAGGCGACGCTCGATCAGTCGGGCCCCGAGCTGCAGACCCGACAGCTCGGGCATGCCGTGACCTCAGTCCGTGGTCTGCAGGAGTCGGATATCGAGCTCGACTGCGTGGGGGCTGCGCCGGCAAAAGTCTGGTTCGAGGTGTTTTGTCTCGACCGCCACTCTCCGCGAATCCACCGGCTGGCGGTTGACCTGGCGGTTCCTCCCAAGCCGTGATGTGTTCTCCCAGCCTCGGTTGGGTTACGGACTGGAAGTCAGCTTGCCCGACAATGGTCTGGGCTCTGCCAACCGAACCGGTCACTCGTCCCTGCCGTTGGAATCGGAGGGAACAGGTCAACCGACTCCAGAAGCTTCGAGAGTGGTCGTGTGCAATGTGCGAAACCGGATCGGCTGGTCGGGAGCGTGCAGTCCGCTTTCATCGATGGCTCCAGGTTTATGATTATCGGTCATCTCTCCCCCCAATCGGGTTCCTGAAGCGCCCCGAGTGACGCGGACGGTTTTGCCCTCCGCCGGGGCGGCCAAATCCACTGGCACAAACGCCATGTGGCGAATCGAGGCCTCCCCACTTTGAAGGCTCGACAATCCACACTGCAGCGGCTGGATCATTCCCTCCGACCGGCAGTTCAGGATGACTGAAAAACCCACACAGATGTTCCGAAACAGCTCGAGGGGTGGCGATGATTCAGGAGTCAAGCACGTCTTGTTTCTGCCGCCCCTCAACTCCACACCAATCGTTAAATTCACTACAGACGTTACAACCGGAATACACAACCGCGGTACCAACTGGCCGCCCACAGTCTCGTGAAGAACCAAGGCGGCAGTTGGAATTCCTGAGGTTTTTCAGGAATTTCGAGGGAGCGGAGGGATCACAATCGATGTCACCAACTTTCTTGTCAAAGCGTGTCCCTGATGTGCTAAACTCTTGAAGATTCCCTGACCCGGAGTACCCCCCTGTGTCTTTCGTCCAAATCATTCTCCGAAGTGTTTTCCTGGCGTGCCTTTGTTTGGTTCTGCTCGGCGGCAATCCCGCGAAAGCGACGTTGCTTCCGTCGGAACAAATCGGGGCTTTCTCCCCGAGTGGCAAGGCATCACACGGTTCGCTGCTTCCAGGCTTTCTCGCACACGATAATCTCCCCACCTGGGATTCAGAGAGACCTTCAACTCCTGGGATTGAATTCAACCTGCTGGAGTGGTCAACAACAGATGACCTGCCCCAGCCGCTGACCAAGGTCCCGGAAGTTTCGGCATGGAGTGAACTCCGGTTCGTGGCCCCTCCCTTGGAGAATGAGCAGGAGCGGCTCAAAGCCACCTACCTCGCTTCACAGATTCTGGCGAACAAAATGGCCCCTCGAGGGATCACCAGGCTGACCGGAGAATTGTCGAATTTTCGGCAATCTTCCGGGATAACAGCCAAACGGGCCGTCTCTTGGAAGACCCGATTGGAGTATTTCGCGTACAGCTCCCTGGCACTGTTTGCTCTGGGTGCCATCGGACTGACTGCCTTCCGCTGGAATCAGGACCGGCTACGAAAACAGGAATTTGATGCGTTCTTCAACGTCGCCGATTCCGATTTGATGATGGCTCGTAGGTCCCAGGCACCTCCCCCTGACTCGTGGACCGAGCGCGAATCGTGGAATTCATCCCCCCCTCGCACCAACGGACGGTCCCCCAGCATCAATTGAGAACGCAGCGTTCTCATTCGGGGCCGTGTCTGCACCTCCAGAATCCCGGAGTGACGGATTGCCGATCGTGTGCCGGCCGGCACCAATCCCGCCACTGCGTCTAAGGCAAACTTCTGAGAAAGCGAGAACCTGGGGACTGGGATCAGCTCAGGCAATCCGGCGATTGGGTTGGCACTTCCAGCGCCCCCATGAGAGATTCCTGACTTCAGTCGATCACCCGAAACACCTCGTTCTTCTTGAAGACGGTCGGATTCGCTCCTGTCCCGAATTCGATGTGGCAATCGACCAGTTGACCCCGTGAGGCGTCGGCGGGAATCTCGATCTGGCAGCTCACCCGGTTTCCCTCGCGGGTGATCGATGTCGCTTCCCAGGGCCCCAGTTGAACCCACGACGGTGCTCCCTCGGGAAGTGGCCGGCGCCGTGCCTGGGAGGGATCGAGTTCCAGCACCACGGTGTGTCTGGCACCGCGCCGGGCGGTGCCGGGAGTCACCCGGGCAATCACGGCCGGCAGCCGGGTTTGTCCCTCGGCATTGTTCTCGATCGCCCCGGTCCCGGCCCGCCGCAGGCCCCGGCTATTCGACGTCTCGGGAACGCCCGCGTAACCCCCCAGCACGTAGGGGAACTTTCCAGGAGTGACATGGTAGTGATAGCCCCGCACGCGGTCTTCATGCCCATTGCAGACATCGAGTGCCGGGGGCCCATCACCGGTGGCGGACAGGTCGCGGGCCAGTTGTTCCCGTCCCTCGTACGGGCCGTAAATCGGAAAGCCGTCAAACGCCAGACCGAGCACGGGCGAATGCTGTTCGCCATCATCAGGGAAGGGAGATTTCACGCAACTGGGATACTTGTGGTAGTGATACACTCCGCGCTGCTCGGGATGCCCGCAGCACGAGTCGAGCCAGACTTCACTGTAGCCCTCAACCGCGTTCATCCCCCCCTGCTCGAAGGGATTGAAGAACACCACGCCATTGATGGCCATACCGATCGGACCCATCGGCAGCCGGGTGATTTCGGCGGCACGTTGCGGCACCAGCGGAAAGCGAAACTCGAAATCCTGCACCCGGATGGAGTTCGGGTTGCCGCTGTTGGGAAAGACAGCCGTCGGATGGTTGGGATAGCCCTGACTGCGAACCATCAGAAACCGCTCATCATGCCGCAAGCGCAGGTTCGGAATCCCGTCCCCATTCGAGTCTTTCTGGTGATACGAAAACAGGTCGATAGACCGCCCGTTGTCGTGGAAGTAGTAGATCGGCTGGGGGCCTTCACTCACATGCCAGGCTCCACCGAGGTGCCGCAGATTGGCTGGTTGTTCGGCGGCCTGAACGAATCGGGTCGCGCCCCAGAGCGCCGTGAGGCTGCCAGCCAGAAACTCCCGCCGTGCACAGACGCCCATCCCCACATCCTTCGCTCGGGTCTTCGGACACCCCCCCGCGATTGAACACCCCAAAGGACTGCAGGTCGCGGTCGCTTTGCGAATTCGGTGGGATCGGGTTGCCAGCCGGTCCCAGAAGCGTGGTTTGCCTGGGCCGTCAGGTCCCTCGGCCGGGGGCCTTACGCCGCCCAGGGACGGGCTCGGTCGCGATCGGCCAACTGTCTGACGATGAATTCGGCCGCCGCGGGGAGATCGTTGACGACGGCATGGGGGCGCGGCAATTCGTGGGGCCAATTCCGTTCCGACTCCGCGCCGTGCCCTGTTCGCACCAGCAGGGTCGTCGCCTCAATCGCCTGGCCCAGTCCAATATCAGCGGGTTTGTCACCCACCACGAAACTTTCGGAGAGAATCCCTCCCAGTTCCCGGGCCGCCTGCAGGGCCATCCCCGCCCGCGGTTTCCGGCAATGGCAGACGGATTGAGCCCCATGGGGACAGACATAAATTCCGTCCAGCTCGATCCCCCCCTCGCCCAGAAGCTCGTGGAGCCGCTCGTGGATCGCCGTCAGCTGCGCTGGTTGGATCAGACCCCGCGCCACACCCGACTGATTCGTGACCACCACCAGTCCCAGCCCATGCTCACGCAGTCGACGCAGTGCCGGAATCACTCCGGGCAGCAGCTCCAGTTGACTCGCTTCGGCCAGGTAATGCCGCTCCACATTCAAAGTCCCGTCCCGATCCAACAACACCAGCCGACGTCCCTGCCACAGATGGGGCGCCAGGCCGTCTCCCGGTTCTTCCTGTTCGTGACGGAAATCGGCGGGCATTCAGGCGGCATCCTTGAAGGACGGGGAAAGGGCCGCCCGCTCATCCGACGGCGCGGCTGGCCAGGGGACCAACCCGGGTGAGGAACCAGCCGGGGCCGACTTGGCAGCCTGCGACACGGGAAGAGGGGGGGCCACTGGCTCGGGGAAAACCCGGCAGAGAGTCACCAGCAGTTCGGTCAAATCCGCAGCCGCCACCGGCATCATTCCGGAATTCGAGATCCCGCGGACCCGGAACATCGCCAGCCCCCCGAGGTCGCGCCGCAGCGTGGCCGAGGTTTCCCAGGTCATGGTCAGATGCCGCGGCAAATCATGGGACTGCCAGCGCAGTTGCACCGGAGGCTGGCCCGCCGTGACGGGCTCCAGCAGGAATTCGATCTCCTGGACCTCCAGCCGCCGCGCCCGGCGGACAATTTTGTGCCAGAGCCTCAATTGCCCCTGGGCCGTTGCCGCCTCGAATCGCAACGCAACCAGTCGCACCCGCAGCAACCGGGGAAACGCCGCACAAATCTGCCAGATCGCTTCGACCACCCGGGCCAGCAGCATCGTCTCCTGGAAGCCGAAAATCCGGCCGCCCACCAGCACACTGACGAGGATCACAGCCGTGACAATCGCGACGAGCTCGTTCCCCACGACGGTCGCGGCCACAGCTCCGAGGGCCGCAAACAGCGACATGCCACCCACTGCCAGCAGGGTCTGCTGTGACGACAGTCCACGATCCCGCAGCCGGTGATGAATGTGTCCGCGATCCCCCTGTCCAATCCGGCGGCCCGTCAATTTGCGGCGCACAATCGCCATCGAGGTGTCGATCAGCGGCACGGCCAGCAACACGGCTGGTACGACCAGCGTCAATCCGGTTGCTTTCTTGGCCGAGGCCTGCAGGGCCAAGCCCCCCACCAGGAATCCCAGCGGCAGGCTGCCGCAGTCTCCCATGAAGATGCGCGCTGGCGGCCAGTTGTGCAGCAGAAAACCCGACAGCGCTCCCGCCAGGGCCACTGCCACGAGGGTCGTGTCGACCTGACCTTTCCAGCCCGCCAACCCTCCGGTCGCCAGGCAGGCAATCACGCCCAAGGTCGCCGCCAGGCCATCCATGCCATCCAGCAGATTGATGAAATTGCTGCACGCGACCAGCCAGAACAATACCAGTCCCGCCGAAATCACCGGAGACTCGATGCTCCAGCCGAAGATTGTCACCGGTTGGGCGGTACGCCCCAGCCACACAAACGGTGCAATCGCAATCACCTGCCACAGCAGTTTCTGCCGGGCCGACATGCCGAAGCGGTCATCCCAGACTCCCACCGCACAAAGCCCCAGAGCCGAGACCAGCATCAGGCAGGTTGATTCCCCCAGACCAGCGATCCAACCCATCGCCCGGCCCACTCCCCAGGCGGCCAGCAGCCCCACGACGAGGGCGAGGCAGATTGCGATCCCGCCGGTACGGGGGGTCGGGGCCTCATGCCGTTTGCGATCGAGGTCCGGAAGATCCAGAACTCCCCAACGGCGCCCCTGCACGCCAGCAACGTGCGTCCACCAGGCCGCGAGGGCCAATGTCAGCACGTAGAGACCGAGGCACCACAACATGAGTCACTCCTTGACTGCCTGGCTTCAGCAGCACTCCGCACCTGCACAGACTGGCCGTGCCTCCTCCGCGCGTGGGCTTCGAAGCCACCCCATCCGTGGGGTTCTCCTCAAAAACGCGCGGGAACACTACTGTGAAATCGCCAGTGTGAACAGCCCAATCTGCCCACTGCGCATGTTTTGGGCAGATCCCCGTTCCAACCGGGCAGTTCCTGCCCCCTTGTTTCCATTTCCCGATACTTTTCGGCCCTGTGGTCGATCGATTCCCCTTGCATTCGGTAGAATGTCAGAAAGTCTGTGAACCGCTCCCCGTGCGCGGTGTCTGTTCCTGAGTTTGCCTTCCCCATCCCCTTCGGCTTCCCGGACTGGCTTCCTGCCAGCCCCGCCCCGACAAGAAATCATGGGTTTGTTTCGCCCCAACATCGACCGCATTGAAGGCTACATCCCTGGAGAGCAACCTCAGGAACGTGGCTGGATCAAGCTGAATACCAATGAAAATCCATACCCTCCCTCTCCCCGTGTGGTCGAAGCGCTGGTCCAGGCCGCCCGGGGCAGACTGAACATCTATCCCGATCCTCTGGCGACTCCGTTCCGCCGCGCTGCGGCCGCGGTCTTCGGCGTCGAACCCGACTGGATCCTCCCCGCCAACGGCAGTGATGAAAACCTCACGCTCATCCTGCGGTCTTTTGTCGACCCCCACGACCTCGTCGCCTACCCATATCCCAGCTACATCCTCTACGAGACCCTGTCCGACATTCAGGGGGGACAGCACCAACGCCTGCTGCTCCGCCCCGATTGGTCTTGGGACCTCGCCGCCGCCCGTGCCGTCACTGCCCGGGCCAAGCTGGTTCTCATTCCGAATCCCAACTCCCCTTCCGGCAACCGCTGGAGCGATGACGAGATTCTTTCCCTGGTCCCGCCCCAGGGCATACTCGTCCTCGATGAAGCCTACGGAGACTTCGCCGAGCACCCCCACCGGGCCGAACTCCTCCATCGCCCGGGGGCCGAGCGGGTCATCATCACCCGCTCATTCAGCAAGTCGTTCAGCCTCGCAGGGCTGCGGCTCGGCTTCGCCATCGCTCGCCCCGAACTGATCGCGGGGATGATCAAGGTCAAAGACAGCTACAACTGCGACACCCTGTCGCTGGCGGGGGGCTTGGCGGCCATCTCGGACCTCGCCACGATGGAACAGAATGTCGCGGCGTTGCGTCGCACCCGTGAACGGCTAGCGGACGGTATCACAGGGCTGGGCTTCTATGTTGTTCCCAGTAAGGCGAACTTCTTCTGGTGCACTCACCACACCGGTCGCCACAAGGAAATCTACGAGGCTCTCAAGGGACGCAAGATCCTGGTCCGCTTCATGAAGTTCCCCGGGGTCCCTTACGCCCCGGGAGGCGTGCTGAACGGACTGCGGATCACCGTCGGTACCGATCCCGAGAT
>JBKDUK010000462.1:0-4721 GCA_046339535.1 Planctomycetaceae bacterium
CCCCATAGACGTGATTGCTGTGAAATGCCATTCCCAATGGGCCAAAGCCGTTTTCCCAACACACATTGAAACCGCCCGCATATCCCCACGGGCTGGCAGTGCTCCAGTTATATTGCTGCACGCTGCCGGTGTACTTCACGACCTGATATGGGTTTGACACCCAGACAGCCGTGTCTCCATTGGCACACGTGGCGTTCAGCCCTGGTCCGGATAGACCAGTGCCCCATACTGTATCCTGCGTTGGAGTCGTGGAATAACGGCGCAGTTGCCACAATGTGGTGCTTGTATCTATTCTCCACATCTTGTTTGCAGCAGCGCGTAGCAATGGATGATATGTTCCGCCGGAACTTGTCGCCCCAAATGGGCCACTGACGCCCGAAAAGCCACCGCCCGCCTGCAGTCTTCGTAAATCGCTCTGCTGGTAATTGCCAGACAGTGCCCATACCGCCCCATCATCGGCGTATTCCATCTCTCCTACCGTCATTGCGGAAAAACTTCCCTCTAGAGTTGTCTTCCACTGAAATGAGCCTGTTGCATTCCATTTCGTGACAAACACAAGCCTGAAGCCACCTGATGTCTGATAGGTTGCGCCGTAAATATTGTTGGCGGCATCCATGCAGACAGCAGTCAAAAAATCGGACGCACCTACCGAGACGCTACACACCAGCTGTGCTGAGGAATCGAACACATCAATTGTGCGTGCCGTGGCGTTCCCGAAGGCAGTGCGAGTGCCGTTTGTGTGGTGCATCGCATATGGTGTGTTCCACTTGTCGGCTCGTATCAGCTCAAGATCTAGGTCATAAATGTGCCGCATCCACGTTGTTGGCGTCCAGCCCCATCCATTACTTGGATCTGTTGACACAACCACAATCGTGTCTCCTGACCCTACCACATCTCGGGGCTGTGGGTAATCCATAGAATCATTGCCGGTGTCGCGAAATTTCTCGACATCAACCTCGGACAATACATTACACGGATATTCGTCAGCAAATTTCCGTACCCAATAGTTATTGACGCTGGACTTGCAGCAGCACCCAAAGAACATCACGCCACCTCATGTACCGCAGGTGGTCTGCCAAATTTCCCATCCATGTGGGAACCAGACACACGCGACCTCTGCTCCAGCATTGACCGCACCATACCGACTGAAGGCTTCAATGTTTTGGCCGCTGTCAACAAGGATGTAGCTCCGAGGCACCTGCGCGGTGCCACGATACACCGACACTGTGCCGCTCGTCCTTGCCGCAATGGCAGCATCGGCCACCCCAATCGCCACCCGAAGCGGATTCCGCCCAACCCGCTCCATTCCGTTGAAGTCTTGAGGGCTGGCGTTAAGGAAGAAGTCGCGCACGACCGCCTGCACCTGCGCCAACGCTTCCGGGCCAAGAACATAACTGCTCATCTCACGCCTCGAAGATCTTGATCAGCAGCTTGGGTGTTCCAGCCGAAGCCTTGTGCCGGAATGTCGCGGTGGACTTGCAGTAGACCATCTGTGGCAACCCACCTGGCTTCAGCGTGCCACACGCAACCATTGCCCCGCCCGACGCCGGTCCCCAGTCAATCGAGTTCGTGCTGTCGAGATTCTGCAGGATCATCAAGCCGGGGGTGGTCAACCCGAGCGATGGAAACGCGGCCTCGGTCGTGCTTGTCGCCACCACGCCGGAATACAGCCCAGAAGACGCTTGGTCGGCCCGCATCCCGCCGACGGAAAACTGGTCAGCCAGGTAGCCGGTAGATGCAGACGCGGGGTTCTTGAGTGTCACATTGAGTGTGACAGTGATCTCGTTGGCCATGAATGCTCCTACACAAAGCGAATGTCGGTGAACTCGACCTCTCGGTAATCATACCAATAGCGGTACACCTCGTCGCCGTCTTTCACGGGTGTCGGAAGGGCCTTCCCCTTGCCGTCGAGATGGATTGGCTCGGCTGGTTCCACGCCATCGGGGCCGTAGTAGGTCTGAAGCACATCAGGACCCGCCCCCAATGGGCCAAGCACCTGCCGACCACGGTCGAGCGTATTCGCGATCCAATAGCCAAGCCGCTTGTTGGCCTGCACTGTGGATGTTGCCCCAACGTCTTTCACGTCGGACGCATTCGGCAGCAACATCGACGGACCAATCTCGATCTGGACCATGATGTCCCGGCCACGCACGCCACGCTCGTATCGCTCCTCGCCAACCTGCACGTCGGCCACCCGGGCACAGTGCTGCTCCACCTGCTCCCCGTCCACGGTGAATGCTGTCTTGTTAATGCAGTTGTGCAGAGACAGCAGGCCCGCAGGCTTCTGTCGGACGAAGTATCGGATGGTGCAGATGCGAACCGATTCGTAGTGCGCCTTGCCGGGGCGGAAGAGATCCCCTGCAGAGTTGCATTTCTTTTTGCCACGCCGGTCATTCTCCAAGGTGACCTGAATGGCATTCGTCGACCACGAAATCCTCGGGGCCTGCACTTCGGGATCTTGGTTGAACTGCGGCTGTGCCTGATTCGACGAGACTTGCGTCGAATAGGAGCACGTCACTGTCCAATGGTGAGGTGCCCCGCGATTATTGTTCTGCCTCGCACTGCGCGAAAGATGAACGGCCGATGAACCTTGGGCGTAAGGTTCTTGCGCTTGTGGCAGTCGCGGATCTGCCAGCACCTCGGTTGCGTTGAACTGAGGAGTGTCGTAGTAAATCTCAAACACTCGCTCATAGGATTCCGTTCCAGGCATGGCAAATGAACCTGACCCGCCCGTGATCTCCGTGATTGTGCTTGCCATGACTAGTTGCTCAGTGCGGTGTTGAAGAGAAGGTTGTTTGCCTTCCGTAGCATCTCGGCCTCATCTTCAGCCTTCATTGATGGCAGCGTATTGAGCCGGATGTCGTTCAGGTTGTTGTTAGCGTTTCGCAGCAATTCTTTCATGTCCTGAAGTGCCTGACTGTCCGGACTAGGCCCCTGGCGGGCTTTCCCAAGTGCATTGAATGCCTCTGTGCTTCCAAACGCTGCACCACCAATGCTTTCTGTTGGATCGTATGACTGCACTCGCTGCGAAAGGCGTCCGACGTCTTGCTCAATGCTTTTCACATATTGCTCATAGTCTTTTATTGCGATGACCTTGGCACGTTCGAATTGCTCCATGTCCCGCAACGCGTCCTTTTCAATTTGCTCTCCTCGCTTCTGCGCCTCCTTGTCAAGCTGTTTGTTTTTCTTGTCCATCTCCTCTTTGTCTGCCTGGGCTTGCTGCTCTTTTAGGCTTTTTTCCAGTGCGCCTTGCTCGGCCACAATAAGACCGCGCTCACGCAACATCTGCTGATGCTTATTCTCTAATTCTTCGGCTTGCGAGTAATAGTCAGTCATCATCTTGCGGACGGCCGCTTCCCCGCCCAACGACTCAACTAGTGCCTCAGCCTTTTGAGCCTGAAGGCCCTGTGCTTGCAGTTCCTGTTCCATGCCCTCAGCACGCAAGAATTTCATGTATTGCTGATGGGCCAGCAATTGCTTCAGTTTATCGCCCTCGATGATCGCGGTTTGTGCCTGCTTGCGTGTTTCTACGGCCTTGGCTTCATTCACGGCCATATCGACGCGCGAATTGTTCAATCGGTTTTCCGCCTGTGCCACAGAATCAATGGCGTCGAGTTCGGCTTTGAAGCCCGCTCGGCGACCAGCCTCATCAATGTTTTGCTCAGGCTGAAATCGCTTCATATTCAGCTTGGCCGCCTTGTCCGCCGCCTGCTCCGCTCGCTGCTCCCATTGTGCCCACAAATCGGCACCGATCATCAATGCGGTGGATATTCCCACAACTCCAAATTCGACACTCATCAATGCCGAACTGAGTCCGCCAATGCCGCTTTTCGCTTCGGCCAATAATACGCCGAAGCCTTGCAGGTTGTTCGCCGATGCCCTAATAGCGCCAGCAAATCCACCAGTGCCGAACACAGTGGCCGCATCCTGCACACCATAGGCCAGATTCATCATGCCATATCGCACGCGATTGGCGGATGCTTCGACGTGATGCAGTTCCTCGACTCGCCGACGTTGGAATTCCCGCACGTGGGCGTCCATCTGGTCCATCTGCGGCGCAGTACGGGCCATGCGTGTTTGCTCGACGGCTGGCATGTCCTGCCATGCCGACATATCCCAGCCCTTCGACTCCGCAGCCGCCTTGATTGCCCGCTCTCTCTTGACGGCCAGGTCGTGAAGGCGATCAATGTGGCGCTGAAGCTGCTTTTCCTTCGCTTCTTGAGTCTTCTTTTCCTGCGCCAACTCGCGCTCGGCGTCGATTTGCAGGCGGTCGATAAGGTGCCGCTGCGATGCCGCTTGTCGCTCCGACTGCTGGATCTGTCGAAATCGCAACTTGGCCGCAATGCTGTCGGATTTCGCTTGGCGTTCTTCGGCCAGCCCGATCTGCTGCTCGGGAGTCAGTGGGCCAATGAAGTCCTCAATTTTGACAATTGGCTTTTGCCGCACTCGTGGTGCCGCCATCTTGCGCTCGAAGGTCTCCAGCATCTGGGCAAAACTATTGAGTGCCCGCTCCGCTGGCGAGATGTCGGCTGCCACGCCGACCGTCATCGTTCCTAGGCTTTCACCGGCCATGCGTCAGTCCGTTCATATGTGCCCACTGGTCTAGCTTGGCGGCAACATCCTGTGCGGTCGTTGCTGCCGTCGCGTCCTTCGTGCATCCAATGCCGTATCGAGTCGGAATGAACGCTCCGGGCTCAATGCTGCTGCTGCCACGATAGAGC
>JBKDUK010000463.1:0-7730 GCA_046339535.1 Planctomycetaceae bacterium
CGTCGAGACCTCGGGCATCCGGGGGACTCGATCCATGCCGATTGAACGCACGCGAGACGGCACTGTCAGGATTAACGGGACCATCGCATTCCACGCGACCCCCGCGATGCTGGATCTTCTCTTGCCCCGGATCATGGGGTCGGCGGAGGTGGCTGATCTGTTCGCGGTGGCCGAGACGCTGCCAGAGTTTGACGTGCTGATCGAGCGGGTGGCGAAGCGATTCGTTTATTCTGGCTGCAAGGTGGCAAGAGCGACATTCCGAGCGACGGCGGGCGGTGCTCTTGAGTTGGATCTGGAGATCACGGGCAAGAGTGAGACTGTGAGCGCGACGGCGTTCCCGACCATCGCAGCCCCCACCGATCCGCCCTACATCTGGTCGGATGCGGTCTGCACTGTCGAGGGATCGGCCCGCGTGGTGACACGCTGGGAGTTGAGCATTGACAATCAACTGAATGCCCGCTTCTCGAACAGCAACACCGCGACCGACATCCACACGCAGGGCCGGGTGGTCACTGTCTCAATGACCGTCCCCTACACGTCCGACGAGGTGGACTTGTACGGCATCAACTCCAGCGGGGCGAGCGGTGCCACCTTCGTTTTGACCAACGGCGGCCGGTCGATCACGTTCACGATCGGCGCTCTTGCGGTGGCTGATTCGTCGCCTGGTGTCAGTGGCCCGGGCGAGATCCTTCTTGAGATGAACGGCATCGCCAAGAGCAGCGGAAGCACGAAAGAACTGTCCATTACCTCTGACTCGACTGCATAATGCCAAGCCCCTTCATCCCCGACGGCTACACTCGCGAGACCACCATCCCTGCCTCTGCCCAGTGGGATGAGATCCAGCTTGTCTATCGGCCGATGGCTTCCACGGACTTTGCGGCCTATCTCGCAAAATCCAAGGGGCTGGACGATGCGGGGTGGTGCCGATTGGTCCACGACCTGATGGCGGCGAAAGTCGTCTCGTGGAACATTGTCGGCCCGACCGGCGATACCATCGACGTGTCTTCGCAGAACGTGGGGCGACTCACTCACGAGCTTGTCTTGAGGCTGTGGAAGATCATCAGCACACAAGAGAACGACGGAGACGCCACAAAAAACTAGCTGAAGGGGTGCGGCTGCTGATCCTGCACCCCGAAGTAGCCTACCGCGACTGTGCCGACTGTGAGGCGTTCGTGTACGACGAAAAAACCGGGGAGCGATTGCAGCGGCAGGGGAAGCCAGTGCCACGACCGAAGGGCACGCGGGCACCGTGTCGACTCCGCATCAACGGCTGTCCCAAGGGAACGCCTGAGAGCCCCAAGAGCCTCACAGAAGCGAACTGGCTGGCCTATGAGCACTATTCCCAGTGCCGAGCCGTGGGGCAGTTCCCAGACGATCCTATCGTTCGCAGAAACGCGGCAATCATCCGGCAGGCAGTCGACGCGGCCGAGACACAGCAAGCCTATACCATCGCTGGACCCCTCGGGGCATTGATAGGGGGTCGGAAGTAATGGCGATCGAGACTGACGTTGTCGTAAAAGTCCGGATGGAGTTTCAATCGGCTGCTGATGCGCGGCGTGCGGTAGAGGCTGGCGTTGTGGCACAGCGCACGGTCGAGCAAGCTACCCTCGGGATGCTGACCCGCGTCAAGTCGGCCCAGAAGCCAGCGGTCAACGAGCAGATCGCGGAGGTCAAGCGGCTGGAACAGGCCTACCTCGGCATGATCCGGCAGGTGGGGCAGGCGTGGCAGGGGCTCCAGCAATCGATTGCCCGGGGCGGCGGCGGTGGGGGAATGATTCCCCTGCCTGGCGGGGGGCGTGGCGGTGGCGGAGGTGGTGGGCTGATCTTCCCCGGGGCTGGTGGCTTCGGCGGGGGCGGGATGATTCCAGATGACCCGAACCGAATCCGTGGGTTCTGGGGAAATGCCCGTGGGCAACGTGCGCTACCGGGGCCGGGTGGCGGCGGCGGTGGTGGTGGTGGGGCTTTGATGCGTGGCCAGCAGATCATTGAGGTGCAGGCTGTCGCCCGCGAGATCGGAAGCGGCGTTGAAAAGGGAGTCGAGAAGGGGTTGAAGGAAGCCGCAGCAAAGGCGGCAACAGGCAAGGGTGGCCCGGGGTTTTTCAGCGGGGCAGACAACAAGCTAATCACGATCACGTCTGCCGTTATCACCGCCATGAATGTCCCCAAGATGTTTCTGGAGGGGCTGACAGAGTCGATCAACGCCGGGTTTGATCAACTCATGGAAGATCGCTTTGCTGGCCCGGGGCGTGGGTTCTTGGCGGCCACCGGACGAGCGACCGGATTAGGGTTTCTTCAGGGATTTGTGCAAGACGAAGAGCAGCGGAAGAAACCTACAGCACTACAGCGGGAACAGACGTTTGAGTCTGTGCAAGGCAAGCGACTGGAGGCGGAAAAACAACTCAACGGCATCTTGCTGGAGCGGACCAAAGCCGAGCGGGAGTTGATCGACGAACAACGACGGCGGATTGACGCGGCCCGCGAAGAATTCGGCCTGATGGATGTTCGCGAGAAACAGGCGACGCGTGACATCGCCCAGCGGATCGCAGCCGGTGGCGTGGGGCAACTGTCAGCGGAGGAACTCAAGTTCGCCCGGGGCAACGTGGCGTTTCGCGGGATCATCGCCGAGCAGGCCAAGGCCGGGGCAGACGCTGCGGGATTCGCGGAGATCGTCAAGATTCTCGGGCTGGACCAGAAGATCGCGGCGGCTGAAGCCAAAGTGTCGGCTGAGATCAAGCAGACGATCAACATCGATCTTGACCCGTCGAAGATTGCGGACTCGCTGGAAGAGAGATTGGCCCCTCTTGTGCGAGAGATGGAGAACATCACGATCAACAAGCTGCGGTCACAACTCAACGCACAGGCGAACGAGGCGGCAGCACTGCGACGGCAGGGGGTGGGGGCGCTATGATCCTGAAATACGGCACCTACACCCACGCGGACAACGAGGTGACGCTGGTCATCAGCCAGCGGAGCACGTTCAACGAGGTCGGGGCGCGGTCTGGCTACGTTGCCAACTGGTCAATCCGTGGCATCCTACAGGCCAGTACAGAGGCCAATCTGAGGACCGCGATCGTTGCTCTAGAGGCAGCGTATGGCGTCGATGGTCGCGATCTGGTGCTCTACTCCAGCGACGGGACATCGGTTCGGCACTCGATGTACAACACGGGCAGTCGGCAGGGTGTGCGTATCCTCGATCTGTCATACCCCACCGGCGACGGCAGCGAGTACACGACATACCGGACGTACCAGATCACAGCAGAGGCCGAATACAACGTCGATCTGGGCATCCTGTCCTACACGGAGTCGTACACATTCGGCGGAGGGGGGCAGCAGAAGGTTGTGATCCCGACTCTGTACGGGCCACCGATCGAGCAACTCGTTCGCCAGCAGACTTCCTACACCTGCCAGCAGCAGGGCACAGCGGTCGGCGTGGCGACATGGCCGAGCGTCCCCAATCCGGCGTTCCCCTTGGCAGAGCATCGAGACCGGCGGCGGGTGACCTACCAAAGTCCAACGCGACTCGGCCAGTACGGCAATCAGATGTATTCCGTACAATGGGCCTACGAATTCGAATCCCCTTCACCTCTGAGCGGTCGACCGCCGGGATAACGCATGGCTACACGACGATGGCAGGGCGGGGCGCTTCCCGTCGCCCAAAAAGAGACAATCACGATCGGCGGGACGTGGGTCGCGGCGGATACGCTGACAGTGACCTGCAACGGCCGTTCGATCGTTCTGACGATAGGGACAACGGTCACCACAACGCAGATCGCTACCGAGTTGGCTGCGGCCCTCGGGAGCACGTCGACAGCATTGGGGGCGGCGTACAGCGTGACGGAGCGGGGGCCGAATATCGGGGAGTTCCGCGAGTTCGTCAGCGGCGAGACAGTGCCAGCGGCAAGCGGATCGACCGTGGTTCTGATCGGCAAAACGAAGGGCCAGCCCTACACGATCACGGTAGCCAAGTCGTCTACCTCTGGGACCGTCAGCACGGCCACGACGATTTCCGCGAGCGGACCCAATCATTTCAGCACGGCGGCGAACTGGAGCGGCGGGAGTGTGCCGGTCGACTCGGACGATATCGTCATCGATGCTGGCAACGTCGATATCCTCTATGGGCTGGCGCAGTCGGCAGTGTCTCCCGCGTCGATCACGATCACGCAGGGATACACGGGTCGGATCGGACTGCCAGACACGAACCAAGACGACGCAGGGTATCCATACGCGGAGTACAGGGATAAGTACCTGGCCCTCGGCACGTCTGCGGATGCCGTCACGCAAGCCCTCACGATCGGCGGTGGGGATGGCCCGGGCTCCCCCCGGATCAAGATCGACAGCGGATCGGGCCAGTGCAACCTCGTGGTGCTCAACAGCGGCACGCCAGAGATCCTCGGCACCCCTGCGATTCTCTGGAAGGGGACGCACGTCTCGAACACCGCGACGATCAACAGGGGGTCGGTTGGCATCGCGTTCTTCGCGAGTGAGACCTCTGCGGTGATGACCTGCCGGATTGGGTTCGTCAACAATCAGGCGTCAGACGCAACCGTGCGGATTGGATCGGGAGTGACCCTGACGACTCTCACGCAGACCGGGAGCGTGCTCTACACCTCGTGTGCGGTCACCACAGCGACGCAGACCGGGGGAAGCTGGTATCACCTGTCTGGCGCGGCTGTGACTGTCACAATCAACGGAGGGTACTGTTCCTACCGGTCCACCGGCACTCTCACGACGTTGGTGCTGGCAAGCGGTGAGCTGGACTTCCGAGCGGATGCCCGCAGCCGGACCATCACCAACTGCGATCTGTTCGCCGGGGCCACATTCCGAGATCCGGCGGGCACAGTCACTTTCACGAACGGGCTGGACTTGAACCGCACGGACCTGCAAGGCGTGCTGTTGCAGATTCCCCAGAACAAGCGACTCACTTTCGGTAGCGTGTCGTGAACCACTCCTACGCGACCTACCCGGGCGTGCAAAACGTCTTGTCGGCAACGTACACCCTCACGGCGGGGATCACCCCCTCTGTCGTGCAGATGGAGATCGTTCCCCAGACGCAGCAGATCGCGGCCGTGGGGGATGTGGTGTTCGTCCACGGGACAACGACGCTGACAATCCCAGGATGCCGAGCGGATCAGGCCTCGATGGTTCGCGGGAGCAATGGCACGCTGGTGAGCTTCAGCCTGATGGATCGGCGGTGGAAATGGAAATTCGGGGAGGTCTACGGCCACTATAACCAGCGCGATGCCGACGGCCTGATCATCACCGCGACCGAGAAAACTCCCCAGCAACTGGCGACGTTGTGCCTACAGGCGATGGGCGAGACTGCGGATGTATCGCAGATCCCGAACAACGCGAGGCCGGAAGCGGAATGGGTGGCGGAGAATCCAGCGGAGGCACTGGCGAACATCTTGGAGCCGTTCGGGATGATCATCGTGCTCCAGATCGATAGCACGGTAGCTATCAGGCAGCAGGGAGTCGGGGCAGCCCTGCCGGAGAACGCCAATCTGCTGGAGCAGCAGGTATCGAGCAACCCGCCGGAGGTGCCCGCGACGATTCGTGTGCTTGGGGCTGCGAATCGATATCAACGGCGGCTGTCCCTAGAGGCGGTGGCCTATGACACTGACGGACGAATCAGGCCGATCGACCAGCTTAGCTATAAGCCCGCCGGAGGGTGGGGGAAGGAAACGCAGTTTTTCGCTGGCGTACAGGCGAGCGATGCGCGGGCGTTGGCGTTGCGGGATGTGTTCAGGTTGTACCGGATTCGGGATATGAATTCCGTCAGCCCCACAATCATCGTCACGCTGCCCGACATCGTGCAGCAGATTCAACAGCCGTTTATCCCAGTCGGCCCGATTCAAGGCGGCGGCGTGATGGCACCGCAACAGCAGCAGAATCCGCAAGCCGTTCAATACAACGTGCAGTATCTCCGCGAGATCCTCCCTCTGGAGAAGGGGCTTGTCCAGACAGGGCCAGACGCCAACGGAATCAGGCGACGCAAGCCGGAGGCTGTCTATGGATCTTACTATGTCGGGAACATCTCTCTGGAGTTCCCGCGCAACTCATCGGCAGCAGTGGCGACGCAATGGAAGTATCCCGGCCGGTTCACCGTGGAGCATGAGTTGGGAATGGTGCGATTTGATGAGCAAGTAACGCGATGGGATGATCAGGCAAAGCAATTCACAGCGGCCGACTTGGAACTGGAGTGTTCATTCACTGTTCGCAACCCCGACACGAACAGCCATTTTCGTTGGAGTTTCACACAGGCCACGAATGCACCCAGCGGGTACGGCGTGGAAGTTGTGCAACGAGAGGAACTCGTCTGGGAGCGATACACGCCCTATCAGGGGATCTTTCCTCAGGCGTGGCAGGAGAAGACGTACAAGGTGGAGTTGGAGACGCAAAGTGGGTACTACGCTGCCGGCCGACTCGCACAGTACGTCACTCAGTCGGGAGCCTCTGGCCGATACGCGGGGCTTCAGTCAATCAATCCAGACGGGGCAATCTCTCAGGTGACATGGGAGATCGGCGGCAGCGGCTGCTACACCTCAGCCAGTCGATTGTACGAGCCCTCCCCCTATGTCCCGCCCTATAAAGAGCGGCGGCTGAATGACATGCTCAGAGGCCAGCGGAGAGCGAACAAGAACCAACTGAAGGGGCGTCCATAATGTTGGGACTGATCGGCACGGCGGCGGCGGAGAATCAACAGTGGTGGCCAGTTCGCAACGACAGCGGCGAGGAGGTTCCGGCGTTCGCGTGTATGAGGATCACCGGGATGTTCTCGCCGTTCACGTCGTCCGATCTGGGAGGACAGCAACGGGTCGGCGTCGCCAACATGGGATTCACAATCGGCAAGCCAAACACCTACGCAAGCCAACACAGTCATCTCTTCAATGGTGCGGTGCCGCTCGCTGCCGGTGGAATTGGGCAAGGCGTTTTCGGCCGTGTGATGTTGGGGCGATACACAGGCAGTGCACCATCAGTCGGGACGGCTGTCGGCCCCAAGAATGCAAGCTGGGATCTGTGGGCAGGAATCCCCGGGTTTACTGTCGTTGATTCTTCGTTGGAAGACAGCTTTGATGGATCTGATGTGGCGACAGTTCGCGTTATTCAATCGCCAGCCCTATTCCTCAAGGGGACAGCACTGGAAGACATCGGCCCGTTCTCAGGCGATGGGCAGGTAGAGGTAGACACATCTGGGAATCAGGTGACGGCCAAGTATCTGAAGTCGGCTGAGATTGTCACCGGAGATATCGTCTATCTCCATTGGTTCGGCAACTCATTCACCGGCACGTGGTACGCCTCGAAGCCCTGATCATCGTCCAGAACCGGACACAATCCGCAGCAATATCCCCACGGCCACGCCAGCGAGAACACCGACGGCGGCAGAAACGGGATCAACGAGTAGGCCGGGAATCGCGGGCATAATGCCACGATAGCGGGGGCGGCGACTACTAGGAAACGCGGTTTTCAGTGGGCCGGGGGAATTTCTCTGAATTTCACTTGACACAATGTCGATAGAGGATATACTTCTGACATGCGACGCGACTAACGCGAAGCCGACACCAACCCGGGAGATGAGAGATGACGATCACCCACCCCAGCCACTTCGATCTGCAGGAAGTCAGCCGAACAGAAACTTCCATCGTGTTCTCTGGCACTCTGGCTGGATGCCGCAAAATGGCCTTCTCTCATGGAATGGAAGTCGCGGAGTATTGCGGCCGCCTGATCGAGTT
>JBKDUK010000464.1:0-5807 GCA_046339535.1 Planctomycetaceae bacterium
TCTCTATTGTCCGTTCGCCGTAGCACCCGAAATGCGGCGTCATGTCGTCGATCACAATCCAGACGATGATGGTGGACGCCGCCGCAACCTCACCCCCCCACACGCCACTCCCCCACACCACCGCCAACAGCAGGCCGATCCATTTCATTTTGGTCTCTCCCCCCACAAGACGACTCGGGGACCGCGGTTTCATTCCGCTGCCGGCTGCGTCAACCGGCCCAGCCGTCAACCGGCCCGCTTACGATCCCGACTTTTTCCCCTGCGACAAATCCACGCCCATCTCCAGCCGCCAGAACTTCATATCCTCCCACACCTCTTTCTTGGCGGGAGGGTTGCGCAACAGGTACGACGGATGGTAGGTGCACACCACCTTCGCCCGGCCATGACGAAAGAACTGCTGCCGCAGCTTGCCGATCGCCTGCTTCGTCTGCAGCAGGTTCTGCGCCGCCGTGGTCCCCCAGCAGACGATGTACTCGGGATCGATCGCCGCCAGTTGCCCATCCAGAAACTCCCGGCAGTTGGCGCACTCCCCTTCCAGCGGCGTGCGGTTGCCGGGAGGCCGGCACTTGAGCACATTGCAGATGTAGATCTCGTCCCGCTTCAGCCGGCAGGCGGTGATGATGTCGTTCAGCAGTTGTCCGGCCCGGCCCACGAACGGCTCCCCCTGGGCATCCTCATCCGCTCCGGGGGCTTCCCCCAAAAACAGAATTTTCGCCCCCGGATCCCCCACTCCAAACACGGTGTTCGTGCGGGTCGAGGCCAGTTCGGGACACCGCTGGCAATTCACCACTCCCTGCTGCAGCACCGTCAGGGCCGAGGCCCGCTCTTCCCGGGTGGCATGGACGGGCAGACTCGTGGGGGCCGGACGTGCGACCTTCGGTGTTGGGCTCAAGACGACGGGTTCCGCGCTGGCAAGGGGTGCATTGGCAGGAGTGACGACCGGAGTTTCGGCAACCGCCGGCACCGGTTTCACAGAACGTTCCCACGGGGCTCCCGTGAGATTCGGGCGGGGTCTGTTGAGCGGGGCCGCTGGCCCCGGCCCCGCTCCCCGCGGAGGTGCCGCCACGGGGCTGTCCACAGGCACCGCCACGTGCGGAATCTGTTCCAGCCCCATGCCGCGGTACATCTCGAGGGTCTGGCGGATCAACCGCCGCAAATCGCTGGGGGAAGTCACTGCAGGCTCGCGGTATGCATCAGAGACAGGGGGCATCAGGGACTGGACCGCCGACGCGGGGGGGCGACCGCCGACTTCAGACTTTCGCGATACCGCCGCCACGCCGCTTCATCAAATCCGAAATTCTCATTCGTCAGCAGCGTCAGCGACTCGAGCACCGCCGAGTGCTTCTCGTCCTGCTTGACCACCACCTGCCGCATCGCCGGCTTGATCCCCACCGAAGACGAGGTGTCGAAGGCCACGCCGTAGGGGAGCTGGCCGGTCGCCAGTTGCTGGGCAATCTCCGGGGGGAGCAGCGACGGGTCGATCGCCTGCACCATCCGCCCGTCCGGCGTCGTCCCCACCATGTTGGCCGGGACCCGCACTTTGTACTGGTGCCGGGTCACCAGCGCCTCAATCAGCGGGTCGACCACTGTGTCGTCCCCCAGTTGACCCAGCGCTTTGCCCGCCCGGTTCACCAGCCGGTTGTTTTCGTTGCGGAGCGCTTTCAGATAGGTCGGCAACGCCGGACCGGCCCCCCGCAGCTTGACCCCCCGCAGGGCCGCGTCGCGCACCACATCCAGATCGTCGAACAGGCTCAGTTCAATCAACCCCTGAAACGACCGCGGCCCGTCGATGTTCCCCAGCAGTTCGACCAGCAACATCCGCAATGGCTCGGCCCGCGTTTTCTGAAACGTCCGGATCACTGCCGGAGCCGCCGTCGAATCGCGCAGTTTGCGCAGCTCGGCCAATCCCTCCGCCTGCCGGTTCAAATCGTCGCTGGTAATCCAGCCAAACCACTTGCGCACCGACTTGTACCACTGCTTTTCCGCCTCCGTTTCGGCAGCCGCCTGTTCAATGAAGGCCACCTCCTGGGGCAGCACCCACTTCCCCTTGTGCTTCACCAGCCCCCGAGAGGTCATCAACTGCTCGTGGGTCATCCACTCGCCGCCGTGCCGGGTGTACCCCAACCCCTTCCGGGACGCTTTATGATTCGTGTCCAACGCCACCACCCGGCGCAGATGGGTCCGGCGTTCGGCCGAGAGTCCATTCTGCCGGCACCATTCCGCCAAAGCCCATTGATCGTCGACCGTCTCGGGAGTGTCCTGTGCCCGCCGTTCGTACTCTTCGTGGGCCAGCTTGCGGCGTTGAAGCGATTCGACCGCCTCCCCCGCGACGGTCACGGTGGCTCCCGAGAGGGTCTTGACGGTCACCGTGGCAGCCGACCCCGACTGCTTCGGCCGAACGTCCCCCTGCACCTCCCCCGCCAGCCTCCCTCCCGAGTGCAGTTGCAACACATCCCCGCGTGCCGGGCCCAGCCCCAGCCCCAGCAGGCCGGCACACAGCACTCCGCCAATTCTTCCGCCAGTTCTCATCGGGAAACCCTCACTCTGATTGGGTCGATGGCAGCGATTGGAAGTGAGAAGTGAAGGGAAGATCGAACAGCACACACCAGCCAGAGTCCATTCCCAGGCAACGACTCCGGGACGCCCATCCCAGACGCCCGCTTCGGCCGCTCCCTCAGCCGCACCGGCCACGCCGCAGTCCGATCTGCGAAACGGAATCCCAAGCCACACTTGTTCAAGTGTATCGTCACTGCACTCTACCGTGCAGCCATTCCGAGCGACAAGGGAACGCAACGCGGCCGGGGCCGTTCTGCGACCGCGTTCCGATTGGAACCACCAGACCGGTTGTAACGGCGTTGTGAAGACTGGCAATCAGTCCGGTGCGGCCCCCCTGTTCGGGAATTGCTGGGATTGGTCCGGCCCACGATACGATAGGGGACGCGTGGGAGTGCGCCTGAAGAGGTGCGACCAGTGCTGGCTTGCGCTGGCGGTGTCTCTTTAAGATCAACTCCAGCGGTTCCTGGTGAACGAACTGCGATTTCCACCTGGCCTGACCGCCAGGTCTCAACCTGCGGTTCCGTGGGGAGTGTTCAACATGTCTGTCGTTCGATTGATCCTGCTGGCGGTCATGGTCACGGCTGTGGGGCAAACCACGGCCCAGGCGCAGGGGATTCGTCGCAGCGTCTCTCCCCTCATTCCCGAGTCGTCCCTCAATCGCCTCGGTCTCACCCGCGAGTGGTGGGGGCACGCGGTCACCAACCGCCAGCGCGACCGGATGACCTACCTCACCGCCGATGAGTTTCTGGTCATCGCGCAATCGTCGTCGGGAATCACCTCGGCGTTTGATGCCGAGACCGGCCGGCTCAAGTGGTACACCCTGGTGGGCCAGCCCGACGCCCCGGCGTACGCGAGTTCCTTCAACGACAAATACGTGTTCGTTGTATCCGGAGCCCGTCTGTCGGCGATCAACCGCGACAAGGGGGATGTGGCCTTCACATTTCCCCTCCCCGGCCAGCCCAGTGCCCCCATCGCGGTCGATGACGACCAGATCTTCCTGGGTTGCCTCGACGGCAGCCTGTACTCGTTCGACCTGAAGCAGGTGCTCAAGCTGCATCAGGAGGGTCGGCTGAACTCCTTCATCGACGCCGCCCAGATGTGGCGTTACCGCACCTCCGAGCCGGTCAGTTCGCAGCCGATCATTCAGGGTTCGAACGTGCTGTTCGCCAGCAAGAATGGCTCGGTCTATTCGGTCGCCGCGCTGAACCGCAAGCTCGCCTTCCAGTTCGAAACCGACGCGGCCCTCAGCGCTCCGATCGCCCGCTACAAGGATCTGATGATCCTGGCGTCGGAAGACTACAACGTCTACGCGATCGACACCCGCAGCGGCCGGATGGCCTGGCAGTTCACGACCGGGCACATCATCAAGAAGGATCCGCTGGTGATCAATGACGACCTGTTCGTGATTCCCGAGTACGGCCGGCTGTATCGGGTGAATGCCGCGACCGGCGAGCGGCTCTGGAACAAGCCCGACATCACCCAGGTGCTCACCGCCACCCCCAACCGGCTCTACACGGTCGACAACCGGGGACACCTGCGGGTGCTGGACCGGAAGTCGGGCGACACCATCGGCAGCCTGCCGCTGCAGACCTTCCCGCTCAAGGTGGTCAACGCGGTGACCGACCGGCTCTACTTCGGAACCGAGTCGGGGCTGGTGATGGCGGTCCGCGAAGAAGGGGCCGAGTTCCCCACGTTCTACCGCCGCCCCGAACTGCAGCCGATGGCCCCGGGCCAGGCCCCGAAGAATGCGTCGAACAAACCGACTCCTCCCGCAGGTGAAGAACCCCCTCCCGACGCCGACCCGACCCTCGAAAACGAGGACGACCCGTCGATGAACGCGGAAGAGGAACCGACCGACGCCGAGGAAGAGAACTAACCCGGCTGGCGAGCGTTCGGGAGGGCGAGGCTCCGTCCGAGCCGCATCCGGGAGGGCGCGGCTCCGTCCGAGCCGCCGCTGCGGCGGGAAGGAAAGCCAATTGCTCCCCCGGGCCGCCAGACCGCCCGAATCAAAAACGCCAATCCGCACTGAACAATAAACCCCATCCGCAGGTCCGGGAATACGGACGGCGACAGCGCGGACCTCCGTGTCCGCTCCTCTGGGCATGCGTCAGAAGACCGCCGCACCAATGGGCAGAGAGCCAACCTGGATCGGGCAGGCCCCTTGTCGATGGCATCTCCTATTTCGCCGTACTCCCACCAGAAACATCCCGCAAGGTCGTGTTCTAAATGAACATGCTGACATAGCCCAAGGATTGATGCGGCGCATCTTCCCTGGGCAACGGACCCCCAGCTGGATTCATCCCCAAAGTGGATGGCTTGATGTGCGCAAGCTGAATTCGACCCGATTGAATGGTGTGCGAAGACCGATCCACGAGACCGGTTGCCGCGATCCACGGGTCAGGCGAATCCACTTTTGGGTTCAGGTCCTCTAGAGATGGCCCCGACCTGGGGTAGCCGCTGTGCGGCGAACCCCAGGCTATGGAAGAGTTTCCCTTCAGGGAACGGATTCGGCAGGGGTCGCTGCGCGATTGGGGTTGCGGTCATTTGGGGTGGGGTGACGAGGGGCGTTTCCGGTCCAAACGCGTTCGCTGCCCATTCGGGCGGTTGTTTGCGGTCGGATGCCGTGCGGAGCGGACACAGAGGTCCGCCCCCCCGCGACGTGTGTTCCGGGCCCTTTCGGCGCCCTGTCGTGGATGGGCGCCCCGCGGTTCGCAGGCTGGAAGCCTGCGCCACAGGGACGTGGCGACGAGCCTGAAGGCTTGTCGAGTCAATGTCGTCTGGAATATCGGATGAGGAGAGCACAGTTGGGGAATCGCCTTGTCAGCCTGTTCGTCAAAGCGGCGTAGACGAACGGTAAGACGGGCGGGGCTGTGTGCCGGGGACTGACAGACCTGGAGGTCGGTCACCACGGACGTCGAGTCCGCCCCACCTGTCCAGATGCGCACCTGCGGTGCTTTCGGGTCGGGTTTTTGTCGGGGACAATGGAGGGGGATGGATTCGTTTCGCGAGAGGTCAGGTGCCGTGATGAGCCTGGGGGAGGGGAGACGCGAGGCGATCGGCGCGGCCGGGGCAGATCCTCGACGCCGGCGGATCGCTGTTCCCTCACCCCAGGAGGCCCGGGCCCGGCTCATTCGGCTGGCCGAGCGGTTTTTGGCTCGGCAGCTCGAGCTGGTCGGTGGGGTGATCGAAGAGATCACTCTCAAGAATGCGCTGTATCGGATGGGGATTGAGTGGAAGTATGCCGAGGAAGT
>JBKDUK010000465.1:0-2981 GCA_046339535.1 Planctomycetaceae bacterium
GACCTGCGGTGTTGAACGTGAGCCGGGGACTGACCCACCTCGCCGATCCCACCGCGGCCCAACTGCAGTGCAACTTTCTGCCGCAACTCACGCCGACAGAACTGGACCAACTGCTGCGCGACCGGGTGGCGGCCAACGGACGCAAGGGGGTGCTGGGGGTGCTGTCCGATCTGCTTCCCCAACGGGTGCTGCAGGTGCTGTTGGGGCGGGCGGGAGTCCTGGCCGATCACCGCTGTGCCGACCTGTCGAAGGACCAACGCCTCGCAGTCACCCGCGAACTGCGGCAATGCCGGCTTCCGCTGACCGGCTCGCTGGGATTCGCCAAAGCCGAGGTGACGGCCGGGGGCGTGCGGCTGGACGAAGTCGACTCGAAAACGCTGTCGAGCCGTCGGCATCCGGGTCTGTTTCTGGCGGGGGAAGTGCTCGACCTCGATGGCCCCATCGGCGGCTTCAACTTCCAGGCCGCCTTCGCCACCGGCTGGCTGGCGGGCGAGCGGATTCTCGGTTGAGGTTGACCGCTGACAACGTCCCAAGCAGGAAGAACCGGTACCACGTTGCTGGTTCGCGCACCTCTCGCCCGGTCGACGGTCCACCGTCCACGGGTCTTTACCCCCCCATCTGCCACGCCTTGAGCGCCGGCAGGGGGACCAGCAGCATCAGCATGTTCAGACTGAGATTGTCGCGGATCAGCCAGACCAACAGCAGCTCGACCACCACAAACACCGCCATCCCCTGTTTCCAGGGAAGCCGTCGGGCGATAGCAAAACCAACTCCCGCGCAGACAATATCCATCAGTGAATTCAGCACCGAGTCTCCCTCGTACCCCAGGGCGAAGGTCGCCGCCCGATACCGCTGAATGATGAAGGGGGAATTTTCGGCCAGCTCCCAGAGCACTTCGAGCAGCACCGCCATTGGCAACAGCCACCGCTCGCACCGAGGGGGGACCAGCCATTGCAGCCCCCACCAGAACAGGAAGCCATGCAACACATGGCTGGCGCTGTAGTGGTCGAACAGGTGCTGCGAGTTGTGCTGACTGTTGACCTCGCCGCTCCAGGCCGACCACCCACCGCACGCACACCACCACGGCCGGCCCATCAGCCGCAGCAGCACCAGTCCCAGCAGGGTGCCTGTCACAGTGACCAGCCACGGCCCGCCAGCGGCTGGAAGGAACGAACGCCGCTCAGGAAGGTTCATGTCTCACAGGGGTCAAGTGCGGTGTCGGATTTTGAGGACCCCATTTCCCAACGGGGCCTCGCCGATCTCGGCGGGTATAACCTGGATCGGAGTGGCCCGCAGTGTAGCACGATCAAAGCCACAGACGATTGCCGGCAGGAATCATTCCCCCGGTCCATTGCCAGGTTGCATCACCACACCACCAACCGGGCCTGCTGTTCCGCCACGCCAATCGTCGCGATGCTGCCGTTGTTGAACTCGAGGAAGTCGCTCTCGACCCCATCCGAGAAGATCACCCCGCCGACGCGCTGTCGTCCGAGACTCTCTCTTGGCCTATCGACCAGGAATCATCCCGACCAAATCAAGACTTGAGCCAATCATCCAGTCGTAACCCCGGGACATTGCGGAAATCGGCAACATTGTGAGTGACAAGCGTCAGCCCGTTGACCAACGCCACCGCTGCAATCATGAGGTCTACAGTGGGAACAGAAACACCCTGTTTCAGAAGCTCGCCACGAATCCTGCCAAATTGTCGCGCGCACTCATGGTCGAAATCCAGGACCTGCACGTCTTGCAACAGTTCCGAAATCTTGACCAGCAACGGCGTCGGATCAGCACGGTGATTGGCACCCGCGTAGAGCTCCTCCAGCACGATGGTCGAGAACATAGAGCCGGCCGCTGTACTGCAGAAAACGGTGTGCCAGTCCGCCGGGTCGGCGAAAATGTGCGGAACAAATATTCGTGTCCAACAAGAAACTCATGGATCCACAGACTGCTGCCGAGGTTCGACCTGGCGTTGCTCATGAATCTTCTCCAAAACAACATCCAACTCCGGAATCTCGGCCCAGCCTCCTGCCGAATTCAGGATCCCTGCACCCCACGTCGGGGGACGGGAAATCAGTTTGACTTGAATCTCGACTTCCTGACCCTCCGCCACTCCCAGATCTTCATCCAGCTGGATCGTCCGTCCATGAACTGTGCCGTGCACTGTC
The DNA here is from genome assembly GCA_046339535.1 of Planctomycetaceae bacterium. GTDB lineage: Bacteria > Planctomycetota > Planctomycetia > Planctomycetales > Planctomycetaceae > UBA10511. The sequence goes on from JBKDUK010000465.1 coordinate 2,166, forward strand.
TTCATCATCTCACCTCCGAGGTTCCCACGTGAAGAGATGATACCTCGATCGGGTTCCCTCGTCGCTGGAACTCCATCGCTGCGCGATTCCTCGCCATTGACTCACAAAAGAGATCCGTTACCAAAGTCGCCGACCAACTCACCGCACCACCAGCCGGGCCTGCTGTTCCGCCACGCCAATCGTCGCGATGCTGCCGTTGTTGAACTCGAGGAAATCGTTTTCGACCCCATCCGAGAAAATGACCCCGCCGGTCGACATGTTCGATTCGATCACCAGATCGGTGTCGGTCTCGATCCGGCCAAACACGAGATTGGCCTGAGACGTTCGGCTCACGAAGGGCTCCCGGACGGCCCATAACAACGCCCGGTCTTCCCAGTTGAGCGTCGTGCGAACATTCCACGGCCTCCCCACCGCCTGGGCCACTCCCCGGGCCATGTTCATCACCGACGACATCCAGCCGGTCGAACCGGCCCCCGTGGAGATGATCATGCCACTCGACGACTGCGTTTCGACACTCCCTCCCAGCCGCAGCGTGTACCGGGCCGAGATGTGCGACGACGCCCCCACAAACAGATCGTTGAAGGCCAGCAGCCGTTGTCCATCCTGCAGGGTCACCTGGGCCAGCGTCACCCCCCGTTCCGTAAACCGGCCCCGCAGCACACGGTCGACCGCACTCCGGGCTTCACGCACCTGAAACGGCAGCAGCACACCGTCGAACCGGTTGGGATCAGGATTCACCGCCACGATCGGCACCCGCCCCACGTATTTGGCGGCGTTCGCCACCAGGCCATCCTGCCCAACCACCACCACCACTTC
>JBKDUK010000466.1:0-70664 GCA_046339535.1 Planctomycetaceae bacterium
AGAAGCGGTGTCGTTCTTCGGGGTCGAGTCCGGCGGTCGGTTCGTCGACGATCAGCACGCGGGGATCCCCGGCGATCGCCTGTGCCAGCCCCAGTCGCTGCCGCATCCCTCCCGAATAGCCTGCCACCTTGCGCCCGGCGGAGTGCGCAAGCTTCACCCCCTCCAGCAGATCGTTGGCGAGTGTGCGGCGGCCTTTCGGACCGGTCAGCCCCATGAGAATCAGCAGCAGTTCGAGCATCGCGAGCCCCGTCAGGTCGGGGTGAAAGCCGAAGTCCTGCGGAAGATATCCCAGCCGCTGGTGGATGTACCGGGGATCCGCGACGATGTCGTGCCCGTCGAGCAGGACCCGCCCGGCGGTGGGCTCAATCAGCCCGGCGACCACCTGCATGAAGGTGCTTTTGCCGGCTCCGTTCGGTCCCAGCAGGCCAAAGAGTCCTTCTCCCAGTTCGAGATCAATCCCCCGGAGGGCGGCGACTGGTCCCGGGTGAATCTTGACCAGGCCTTGGATGCTGAGCATGGGGAGAATTCCTGAACAGAGACGTGGCACAACCTGAAATCGATCGGCCCGCCGGTGTTTTGGGGCCTCAACCCCGACCGGAATCACCCGGGAAGCGGTCTCCAACGATCTCTTTCCAACTCACTGAGCGTATCGTGATGATTCGCATGTGCGGAAGAGTTATTGACGGATCAGGTTTTTTTTTCAAACAGGCGGAGTCGGGCGTTCCATAGAAAATAACGAAGGAACAACGACAGACCGAATTCCCCAGCGACCCGTCACGAGGCAAAACCCATCGACCAACGGGGGTAGACGGTGCCGGAGCGGGCAAGTGGGGGGGGCTCGAGATACCAGTGGCCTGGGAGTAAGGCGGTGTCAGGGAATAACCCGTTGACCAAATCAGAGGCCGTGGCGATGAATCCCTCCACCCGAAGAAGGGCTGAAACGTGCTCTGTCCTCCGGATTGATTCATCCCGTGTTATCGCACCAAGTTCAGCAAGACAGGTTGGCCGAGCTGCCGGCCACTGGTTTGGACCGGACCTCCAACGGCGCACAAGAGCCCAAGACGCAGACATCGAATTCGAGGCAGAAGTTCACCTGCCGCAGAATCACCGGCACTGAATCGGTCTTGGCCCAAGCCAAGGCCCTGCGAACTGGTGCCAACGTGCCGATCTTCACGGAAACGACCACCACCCGAGCCTCCATCTCAGACAGACTCCCACTCAACCCGAACCGCTCGGTTGTCGGCATGATCGGTCCCCCTGGGAATCGCGGGAACCGGGTCCGGACAGTGTTCTACAAGCCGGCGCACTGCGATGCTTTAGGATTGGCGATCAACGACGCTCTGCCGGAAATGGTCGTCGATCACAGACCCGGCTGAGCGTCGAACACAGCCCCCCCGGGTGACGGGCTGGCAATTGCCAAGGGGCGGTCGTCACGCGGGTAGCCTTCCGCAGGTCGCAGTGGGAACGGACGGATTGTGATCCGCTGCCAATCTGGGTCTTGTTTCGCCTCGAGTTCATCGCCGCGCGGGACCGGCAACGTACGTGATGCAACGCGAAGAAGTGCGAACGGTCCGTCAGTCGGTGCTGCATGGTCGTTGTTTGGCAACGACGACTGAATGCGCCGGCAGGCCCAGGTTTGGGGCGGGACTGCTGATTGCGACCGTCAGGAAGGCCGCAGAAGGCGTGAAAATCGCCAGGTCCCCTTCAGCGGCGCGCATGGGTTTTTGATGCCGGGTTCCTGGCTCTCCAGTGGGACGAGAATTTTCGGGTGTTGATCCGCCGCGATTCACGCCACCGCCGGGCGGTCGAGGTCGGAGTAGGGGTAGTAGCCCGCCTCCTTGAGGCGGTCGAGCAGCAGCTGGCCGCCCTGCTTACGGGCGTACTCCATCTCGGAGCGGTGGATTTCAATCACCAGCAGCAGGCCGAAGTCGGCCGGTTCGTCGGCCGCCTGGCCGTAGCTGTCGAAGATCAGGCATTTCCCTCCGAGCGATTCGAACTCCTCGGGAAACTCGCAGGTCTCGCGGGGATTCAGGCTCGCCTCTTCGCTGTAGCGGGCCATGCAGTTCAGGATCGGGCTCATGTTCTGCAGCGCCCGGCCGAAGGGCGTGGCCGCCTCGTCTTTGTCGTCGATCGCCAGCGGGTGTCGGGTGAACATCACCATCTCATACGAGTCGAACACCTCGTTCGACGAGCCTTCGTTCGGCAGGTCGCTCAACTCCTTCGTCGCCACGCCGACCCCAGGTACCCCCTTTGGGTAAAAGTACAGATCGAGAGTCCCACCCACGTAGTACGGCACCATCGCATGCAGCACCATTTCGTGCTCGGGGCCGAGCAGGTCGCGCATGAGTTCGGATTTGCGTTCGTACCACTCTTCGGCCAATCGGGAATTGTCGTCGTCAGACATCGGCAGAACCGCCTGGAAGAGTAAGGGCCGGAACCCGGGCGGGTCAGCCGGGGCGTCAATTGACTCCAGTGTACCCGCTGTGAGGGTTGGTCTCGAGGAGGGGAGCTACGGGCCGCGACTGCGAGCGATCGACAGTCCCCCGGCCATGGCCAATCGCGGCGGCGCTGTCACGGGGGAACCCGCTGTGGTTGGAAGCGGTGTCTTGCGCTGGAATGTCTCGGGCGGGGCGTTTGTGGACTGCGGCGGGAATCTGTTAGTGTCGCTGTTCCTCCAGCGCTCCGGGACCATCTGGGGAACGGCGAGTTGTTCCCGAGGTCCCGGCGGTCTGCCGCTGTCTCTGTTCCCGAATTGCCATCCCCCGCGATGCCTCCGCTTGAGTTGAAACACGAATCGGTCTGGTGGTCGACGTTAACTCCGGTCGAACAGGCCGAATTGTCCCGCGACGATGGTCTCGCCCCTCAGCCCGATGTGCTGGTGGTCGGAGGTGGGATCATCGGGTTGGCCCTGGCCCAGGCGCTTGCCGCACAAAAACAGCCGGTGCAACTGATCGAGCAGGGAACTCTGGGCGGGGGGGCGACGGCGGGCTCGGCGGGGGGGATCTGGCCGGCGGACCAGGGGCCGTTTCATCCCCCGGCATTCGGTCCGCTGGCCTTGCTGAGCCGCGATTTGTGGGGCCGGCTGTCGCTGAAGCCCGACTTCCAGCTCGACTGGCGGGTGAATGGATTCCTCACGGTCAATCCCGAGCGGTTCCAGGGGGATGCCCCCTGCTTCGCGGCGCAGGCCCAGGAACTGGGTTACACGGTGCATGCGATTGATGCCGAGCAGGTGGCCCGGCTCGAGCCGCGCCTGGCCCCCGCCCCGGCGGGGGGCGTGCACTGCCCGTCCGACGCCCATCTGCATCCTCTGAAGGGGGCGGTGTCGTTCGCCCGGGCGGCCCGGCGGGGAAAGGCCCGACTGGCGGTGCAGACGAAACTGCTGGAAATCGAGCGGACCGGGGGACGGGTGGTTTCGGTCCGCACGTCGCGGGGAGAGTGCCGGCCCCGGCACCTGGTGTTGTGCACCGGACAGGAGGCGGTGCTGCCCGCCGGGGTGCTGCGCCCTGTCTGGGGTCAGTTGATCGCGACCGATCCGCTGCCTCCCTTGATGAAATGCACCATCGGTGGGCCGTTTCTCACGTTGCAGCTGAAAACCGGGGAGGTGGTGACCGGGGGGACGCAGGCCGAGGGGCGGAATGAGGCTCCTGACGCCGAACTCTCGGCAAAGCTGGCTGAGGGGGCGCGGCAGTTGTTGCCCGACGTGGCGGACCTGCGGTTCACGCGGGCGTGGTGCGGGGTCCGTTCGGCCACGCGGGACGGGCTGCCGATTATCGATCGGGTGGCCGGGGTCGAGAATGAGTGGCTGGCGGTGGGGCATCATCGCAACGGCCTTCTCCTGGCCCCCGGCACAGCCGATCTGCTGGCCCGGTGGATGCTGACCGACGACCAGCCCGAGGAACTGCGGGGATTTGGGCTGCAGCGGCTGGTGGGGTAGCGCGTGGGGCGGTGCGGCAGACCGCATTCCGCGTGCGAAGCCGCAGCGATCCAGGTCAGCAACCGGTGGGACGTCGGCGGAGATGTCACCGGCGGGAGGGGCCGGCGGGATTTACCGCGATGTCGGCCAATCGAGACGGGCGATGCGACCCGACTGGAAGCCGATGAGCACGCTGTGCCCCAGCGGATCGCAGGCGACCCGGCAGACGTCGTCGGGCAGAATCGCCTGCCACTCGACATGCCCGGTTTCGTCGACCAGGTAGAAGTGCCGTTCCATGGTCACGACGGCCACCTTCCGTCCCGAGTAGCTGGCGGCAACCCGGCAGGCGGTTCCCCCCACCTGGTACGAGCCGATCTGTTCCCCGGTCTCGTCGTGCACCTGGATGCCGTGCGAGAAGCAGGCCAGCAGCACGAGGTCTCCCCCCCGGGCGACCGCAAGGTCTCCCACGTTCGAATAGAGGGGCTGCTGAAAGATCTTGTCGCCGGTAAACGAATAGCGGCAGAGCAGGCCGTATTCGGCCACGCCGATCAGTTCGGCCACGGTGGGAATGAACTCCACCGCGATCAACGGCTGCTGGGTGGAGAAGGTGCGGATGCGCCGGCGGAAGGAGTCGTAGAGGACCAGTTCGGCATCGGCCAGGCTGACCGCCGCGTATTCGCCATGCGGATCGAGCGAGATGGCGGCTACCTGTTCGGAATGCTCCAGACAGCCCTGGAAGACCAGCTGATGGTTGAACCAGTAGAGCTTGTCGTCCCCCACGAGGGCGACGCCCCCTCCGCCGGTGTCGGAGAACGAGAGGGCGCGGATGGGGGAGGGGCCGCGAATGAGGTTCGCGAGGCGGCCGGAGGAGTCGAGCTGGTACATGCCCCCGACGGCATCGGCGGCCAGCACCTCCCCCGTCTCGCGGGCCCAGCGGAGGGCGACCAGCGGGGCCTCGGCGGCGAAGTTCCAGGCGAGCGTGGGGGGAACGCCTTCACCCCATCGCCACCAGTCTTCGGTCAGACCGGCTTTCGAACCACTCATCGGGCCGCCAGGTCATTCCGCAGCAGCCGCAGTGCCTGCTGCAGATCTTCATCTCCCTCGACATCGACCTCGGTGGCCGACCGCAGCGACTGCCGGTCGGCGGGGGGCTCGGGGACCTCGATGTCGGGCCGCAGCCCCACCTTGGCGAGATTCTGCCCGCGGGGGGAGTAGAACTTGGCGGTGGTGACCCGCAGGCCGCATTGCTGCTTCGCCTGGAAGATGGTCTGCACCGACCATTTGCCGAACGAGCGGCGGCCCACGATGGTGCCCCGGCGGTGATCCTTGAACGCCCCCGCGACGATTTCGCTGGCACTGGCGCTGTCGCCGTCGATCAGCAGCACGACCGGCAGCGTCCAGGTGCCGGGCTGCTTGGCGGTGAAGGTCTCGTTCTGCCGGGGGCCGCGGATCTGGACGAGGGTTCCTTCGGCCAGAAAGCGGTCGAGCACCTCGACGGCGGCGGAGAGCAGCCCGCCGGGATTGCCCCGCACATCGAGAATGAGCGACTGCATTCCCTGCTGGTCGAGCCGGGCGAGGGCCTGGTCGAGTTCGCGGGCGGTGGAATCCTGGAAGGTGGTGAGCTGGATGTAGCCGACGCCACTGGGGCGATCGACAATCTGCGCGACGGGGATGCTCTGGATCTCGACGGGGCGGCGGGCGAGGACCAGGTTGCGGCGGTCGGCCGACTTGCCGCGTTGCACTTCGAGACGGACTTTGGAACCCGCCTCGCCCTGCAGGAGGTTGGCCGCTTCGTCGGTGTTCAGTTCGGTCACGTCGGTGCCGTCGATGGCGGTGATGAATTCCCCCTTCAGCAGGCCCCCCTCGGCGGCGGGGCTGCCCGGCAGCACGTTGACGAGAAACATTCCCTGGCCCGGTTCGGCCTTGATCTCGACCCCGAGCCCGACGAAGTTGCCGTGGATGTTGCTCATCAGGTCGGTGTACCGGCCCGGGGTGAGCAGACCGCTGTAGTCGTCGAGGGCGTGACAGCCCCCAAACACGTATTCGAGCCAGACAGCGGTGGGGGGGACGGCCAGTTCGCGCTGGCAGAGGGTGGCCACGTCGTCGACGAAACGTCGGGCGTCTTCGAAGTCGGCGACGCGACGGTTCCAGTAGTCTCCGGGGCGCCGGAGGGTGTTGCGCACAACCTCGGCCCGCTCGCGGCGGTCTTCGGGGACGTGCCGTGCCAGGAAACGGGGTTCATCGAGAGCCTGATACAGGCTTTCGGTGCCGTGGGCGACAAAGCTGGTGAGCGTCACCGGTTCGACGTATTGCGACTGGGTCCGGCGGTAAATGTCTTCAAACAGGCTCATCGCCTCGCTGCGCGACCGGACCAGCAGGTTCCGTTCGAAGCTGCGGTCGGAATAGCGGCGGTCGACGCTGAGGTGCACCTTGCTGCGGCGCATGCCGTATTCGAGTTCGCCGCAGTCGGGGAATTGCCGACACGACTTCTCGTAATGCATGATCGCGTCGCCCCACTTCCGCGACTGTTCGAGCTCCACCCCGCGGTTGACCGCCTGGCGGATTTCGGGAGTGAGGGGGCGCGAGGTGGGATTGCCCGCCCGCGAGGGGGTGAGGGCGAGGGCGACGCTCAGACCGGCCCAGAGGAAGAACAGACCGGGACGCAGGTGTCTTGAGGCAGACATACAGGAGACTCGCGGTCACCGAGGGGACGAAGGGGCAGCACTCAATCGATGTCAATCTGTTGTTCCTTCCCGAACGGTTCCCGGGGAAAAGATTCCCGGAACCGCTGTCCGTCCCTGGACCGCCGCGGCAGTCTCGACTGCGGCAACGCTCGCTGCAGTGGAGTATAGATCACAAAAAACGCGCGGGGGGAAATCGATTGTCGAACATCGCCCGTTACAACCGCTACAACCAGATCTCCTCCTGGCCCCCCTCGGCCCGGGGGCGTTGAGAGGGGGAGGGGCGGGTGTTCCGGCGGCTGGAGTGAAGGGGAGAGACTGCCCAAAAACTCCGTCGCTTTACTTCAATTCCCCCTGATGCGAACATCTGGGGCAGGGAGGTTTTGAGCTCCCGGCTGCTCGTTCGTTCCGTTCCCACCCCGCCCCGAGATTGCGACATGTCCCGCCCCACATCCCGCCGTCTGTTTCTCCAGCACACTTCGGCCGCCGGTTTGTTGGCCGCAGGTCTGCATGTTTCGGGAGCTCCCGCCCGCGCGAGCCTGTCGGCGAATGACAAACTGAACATCGCGGCGATCGGCGTGGCGAACAAAGGAGGTCACAACATCGACGAGCTGGCAGGACAGAACTTCGTCGCGCTGTGCGATGTCGATGAGAACTACCTGACGCAGTGGGGCGAGAAGCATCCGCAGGCGCGGCGTTACCGCGACTACCGGGTGATGCTGGAGAAGGAAGCCAAGAACATTGATGCCGTGGTGGTCTCGACGGCCGACCACACCCACGCCCCCGCCTCGTCGGTGGCGCTCGACCTCGGGAAGCATGTGTATTGCGAGAAGCCGCTGGCCCACACCGTGGCCGAGGCGCGGGCCCTGGCGAAGCTGGCGAAGAAGAACAAGCTGGCGACGCAGATGGGAACGCAGATTCACGCGACCGACAACTACCGGCGGGTCGTGGAGATTGTGCAGGGAGGGGTGATTGGTCCCGTGCACGCGGTCTACAACTGGTGCAACAAGGGCTGGTCGAACGGTCGGTTCAATTGCGGTGCGACACCGGCTCCCAAACAACTCGACTGGGATCTGTGGCTCGGCCCCGCCAAGCAACGCCCCTATTGCGAGAACGTCCATCCGGGAAACTGGCGGCGGTTCTGGGAATACGGGTCGGGGACCTTTGGCGACATGGCGTGCCACGTGATGGATCTCTCTTTTTGGGCGCTCAATCTGCGGTTCCCCACCAAGGTCTCGTGTGAAGGGCCCGAGGTGCATGCCGACGGGGCTCCGGCGTGGGCCAAGGCGACGTATGAGTTCGCGGGAGTCGGCGGGAAGCCCCTGATGTGCTACTGGGCCGACGGGGGAGAGAACTTCGATCTCGTGAAGCAGACCAACGACTACGACGGCAAGCCGCTGTCGGACTGGGGGCTGGGGATTCTGTTCGTGGGTGAGAAGGGAATGCTGGCCGCCGACTATGGCCGGCGGCAACTGCTGCCCAAGGAGAAGGCGCAGGAGTTCAAACTGCCCGAGCAGTCGCTCGCTCCCTCAATGGGGCATTGGAATGAATGGGTTCACGCCTGCAAGACCGGGGCGCCGACCCTGTGCAACTTCGACTACTCGGGAGCCCTCACCGAGACCGTGCTGCTGGGGATTGTCGCCTACCGGGCCGGGGCAGGATTCAATTGGGATGCCGAAAACCTCAAGGCCAGCCTGCCCAAGGCGCAGGAATTCGTCTCCAAGGAATACCGCAAGGGATTTGAAGTGGTCGGCCTGAATGGCTGAGGCCGAAGCGGTCGACCGGCATCGTCTGCGAGAGGCTGCGACGGTGCCAGGAGTGTGAAATTCAAAACCGGGAGCGAGAAACCGATCTCGCTCCCGGTTTTTTTATGATCAGGCCCGGTCCCCCGAAACGACGGGGAGACCGGGGTGTGAGGCTGGATCTCTGGCAGTCAACAGTCGGACCCGATTTGGGGCTGAACCCGCGACCGGCGGGGGGATCAGTCCTTGCGGGGGGAGTAGTCGACGAGGGTCATGTAGGTGCGTTCGACCTTCGAGACGATCTTGCCATCCTTCTCGGAGGCTTCCTGAACCTTCTTCCATTCGGGATCGGCGATGAAGTCGGCCCAGCTCTTGTCGGCGGCCGCCTGGTCCTTGTGCGAGACCACGTAGATGAGGGTGTTGTCTTTCAGCTTGGCGTCGGTCGGAACCCAGTACTCGTGGTTCCGCATGCCGTGCTTTTCGAACAGCTTGGCGGTGTGATTGCGGAACCGCGCGTGCAGCGCCTCGAGCCGGCCGGGGAGGGTGGTGTAAACCCGCAACTCGTACAGGCGGGGAGCCTGGGAATCTTCCAGGGCGGTCGCACGGCCTGCCGAAAACGACAGTCCACACAGTCCCAGACAGACTCCAGCCAACAGCCACGACTTCCATGAACGCAACATGAGCAACCCTCGCGACAAAGCGGAAACGGAACGTCACAGGTGACTGCGTGAAGGTATCGAATTGCCGCGGCGGGGGGCAGGGATCGGCCGTGGCGGAGGCGGGCAGGACGCTTCGTGACGCATTGTCGGGAACGCATAGTGGCCGCCGAGCCTCCGCTCAATCGCCGCCGGCTGCCACCCGCGGACTGGCCCAGAGCGCCAGTGCTTCGCGGTTGATCTTGGTGTTGTGCCGGACGTCGACCGGCAGCGGCCCCGCGTGAGGCAGCAGGGTCAGCACCGGCCGCGTGGTGGGGACGGTGGCTCCCAGGGCCAGCAGTTCTTTGCGCAGGGCCTCGGTCCAGCGGGCTCCCTCGGCCAGTTCCACCACCAGCACCGGGCGCTGCCGGGGGCGGGAGCCCACTCCCACGAGGGCGGTGCGGAAGATCTGGGGATGCGTGTTGAAGACCGGTTCGACCTGGTCGGTAAAAAGCGGACCGTCGGCGGTCTCGACCCGCTGCGACTTCCGCCCACAGAACCAGAGCCGTCCCTGCGGATCGAGATAGCCCACATCCCCCATGCGGTGCCAGAACGTGTCGCCATCGGCAATCTTGGCGAGGGTGGTGGCCTGCGGCAGGGCGAAATACTCCCGGGTGACGACCGGGCCGCGAACGACGATCGCGCCAATTTCTCCCGGCGGCAGTTCGCGCACCTCATTCCAGCGGGGGAGGCGATCATCGGAGACCGCGATGATTCTCAGTTCCATCTGGGGGAACAGCCGGCCGACGCAGGTCCCGGCTCCCTGCCGGGTCGCGGTGACCGTCTCTTCGAGCACCTCGCGGGCCGAGATCGAGGCGACGGGGAGCGCCTCGGTCGCGCCGTAGGGGGTGTGCATCGACGCGCCGGGTTGGGTGAGGGTCGCCGACATCTGGCGCAGCACTCGTTCGGGAACGGGTGCCCCGGCCGAGAAGACACGCCGCAGCGTGGGGAGGGAGATCTGCCGTTCGGCACAGTAGGCCCCCACCCGGTTCCAGATGGCCGGCGATCCGAACCCCTGCGTCGCCTGGTTGAGTTCGATCGCTTCGAGGATACGGCGGGGATCGACCCGGGCGGGGCGTGAGGCGTCCATATCGGGGATCACCGTCGTCACCCCCAGGGCGGCGTTGAAGAGCCCGAACAGGGGGAACCCGGGGACATCGGCTCCGCCCGGTTCCAACCCGTAAAACTCGCGCAGCAGGTCGACCTGGGCCCGGAACATGCCATGTTCGTAGACCACCCCCTTGGGAGGGCCGGTGCTGCCCGACGTGAAGATGATCGCCGCGAGATCGGACCGGCGGGTCTCGGGCCAGAGCCACCGTTCGCCTGCCTTGGCGAGGACCTGTTCCCCGCGCCTCCGCAATTGATGATAGGTCGTTCCACTCAGCCAGCGGGGCCACCAGCGGGGGCTGCCAACGGTGATGTTGGTCTGGGCGCGGGCAAACCGCCGGCCATTGAGGAGCCGCAGTGCCTGGACAAGGGGCAAGCCCAGGAAACCGGCGGGATCGACCTGGTCGAGGCAGCCGAACACCCGGCGGGGCCCCATGCCCGGATCGATCAGCACCAGGGTCCCCCGGGCCCGGAAGACCGCATAGGTCAGGGCAATAAATTCGATTCCCGGCCGGACCGCCAGCACCAGGCGATCGCCGGGGGAGACCCCCAGGTCGATCAGCCCGGCGGCGAGGCAGTCGCTCTCGTGATCGAGTTCGGCAAACGACAGTTCGCGGTACTGCACCTGTCCCTGGCGGTCGCGCCCCACCGGAGCCACCACGCCGCGCTGTGCGGGAAACCGGCGGGCGGTTTCCCGCAGCGTCTGCGCGACGTTGTCGGGGGTGTCATTCACGCGGGGCATGGTGTGCCAGGAGACTGGCCCGGGCGAACTGGCCCGGGCGAACCGGGGAGGGGGGCGATCCGGTCAGGCCGAACCCGCCCGCTTCGCGGTGGCGGCGAGGTAGAGCGCCTTCACGTAGGGAATCGGCTCGGTGCCCAGCGCCTTGAGGATCGTTCCCCCCGCGGTGTAGCAGTGGGTGACCCACGAGTCGTCGCCGTACTTGTGCAGCGCGGCTCCCCCTTCGCCGCCGCCGACGTAGACCAGCAGGCCGGCTTCGGTCATCCGCTTGAGCTGCAGCATGAACTCGCGGGTTCCCTTGGCGAATTCTTCCTTTTCGAAGTAGCCGAAGACGCCGTTGTGGAAGGCGACGGCCGGTCCCTTGCCGGCGGCGATCTTCTGCTGGTTGTAGTGGATGAACTCCCCAACCTTGGCGGCGTGCAGGGCGATGGTCCTGGGGCCCACGTCGAGCTGCGAGCCGCCGGCGGGAATGGAGTCGCTGGGGGTGCCATCGGCGAGGATGAAGTCGATTGGCAGCACGAATTCGACCCCGGCCTTGCGGCCGTTGGTGATCATCGTGCGGGCCTGTTCGATGCGCTCGGGGGGGATGTAGAACTTGGTGGTGGGGTCGGTCCCCGCCGCTCCCATTTCGAAGGTGCCGCCGTCGAGATCGGCGGCGGCCTTCTTGAGGGTCATGGCGAGCAGCCCGGCGGCGATGACCATCTTCACCTGCCCGCGATTGAGAATCGCCTGCAGGTCATCGAGCGTTTCGAGCTTCATGCCGCTGAAGATGACCAGCTCGGCCTGGCGGGTCTTGGGGAGATGGGTGCGCATCTCGCCGTCGATGTATTTCCCGAGGGCGATGCGCCGCATCGGCAGCGGGACCACGGTCGACGAGAGGTCGCGGTTCGACGAAGCGAAGCCTTCGTTGACGTGGACCTGGGCCAGCTTGTCGAACATGCCGTTGGCGTAGGCGGCAATCTTCGGAGCCAAGGGGGCGAGTTCGTCTTTCTTGACTTTCCACAGCGCCCGCTCGAGGTCGAAGGCGCGGGTGTTTTCGAGGATCACGATCGCCCCGTTCGGGAGCTTCGAGACCGAGGCGGCGGTGGCGTCGGAAATCTCGCCGGTGTCATCGCTCATCCAGTTGGCGAGCACGGTGAGGTGGCCGCAGGGAACCCCCGCTTCGACCAGGATCTGCTGAAGGATCGGGGCAACGGGCTGGAGCGAGTTTTCTTTCTTGCGACCGATGTGGCCGTAGACGATTTGGACCCAGCCTTTCGAGACCCCATACCGCAGGGTCTCGACGAGGGAACGCAGGCGGACGTCTTCCTCGAGCGTGCCATCGGGAAGGAAGGCGACGTCGGTGTCGCAGCGGACGAGGACGCGGGTGCCCGCGGGGAGATCAGCCAGCGAATCGAGCTGGGGGATCTGGGGGAGGCACTCTTCGAGCGAGGGAAAGCCCGGAGACTTGTCGATGAGTTTCTGACACCACGCCAACGCTTGCTCTACGGAGACAGACACAGCACGCCTTCGCGAAAAAAGAGGATCGTACGAACTGCGACGGGACCCGTCCCCGGCCCTGCGCCAGCCGGTCGTCCCACCAGGAAACCGTGTCGGACACGGTCAAGTTTCGAGTCTGGGCCGGGGGTTGGCATTTGTCAAGCAGTTGGCGACTGGCTTTCCCACAGGGGCCACCTACAATCGCCCTGTCGATCTCCACCGGTTGAGCCCGAGCCCCGTCATGAGCCCCCGCGATTCGTCTTCGGAATCCGTCCGTAACTTCGGCACGGCGCTGGCCATGGTGATGGTGCTGGTGATTGCCCTCGGGCTGTTTTACCTGGTGGCCACGGTCTTCCCCAGCATCGCCGGTCTGCTGATCGTGGGGCTGCTGTTCGTGCTGCCCGCCCTGTTCCACTACTTCGTCTGGGGACGGTGGATGGAACGGGTCCGCCAGCGCGTCCTGGCGGAGGAGGCGCGGACCGAGGCCGAGGCGAAGTTGCGGAAGGGGCGCTGATGGGTGCCTGGAATCACCTCTTACTGATCCAACGACTTGGCAGTGATTTTGTGCGTTCGACGTCAGTAGGGTCTGTGTCGATTCTGGAAGCACAATCTCACGAAGGCAATTTTCCTGGACGCTGAGACTTATGCGACCCGGCCGATAGGAGCCAACCAATGTGGTTTTCCAGGAGCACTTTGGGGATCACGAACGTCTTAGCACAGTTCGTCTGTGGTCTTGAAATTCAGGGCGAAGTCGTGACATATTCGCGACCGTTCTGAGTAGGCCTTGTGGTTTCGGATCCCCTTGGGAGAGAGCGATGTCTCAGCCTCTGATTCGGAATTATGGATTGTTCTGGGAGGCCAAAGACGTTTTTTGGGGTGCTGGGAGTAGTGCTGGTGCTCTGCTGGGGGTGTTGGCGGGAAAAAAAACGGACGAGCCGGTGGATTTCAGGGATCAACGAGGAATCTATGTTCTGTATGGGGATTATGAGCTGGTCTATGTTGGACAGAACAACAATCAAGAGCTTCTGAGTCGTTTGAAGCAGCATCGTAAGGACGACCTTTCGGGACGCTGGAATCGGTTTTCTTGGTATGGATTGCGTACGGTGCTCAATAAAGGCGAGCTGGCTCAGTACAATCAGGCTGTGCACGTGACGAATGACGATGTTCTGAACCATATTGAGGCGATTCTAATTCATTCTGCGGAACCAAAACTGAACCGTCAGGGGGGGCGCTTTGGGGAAAGTGTTGAGCGATATCTCCAAAAGAGAGACCCCCGTCTGGGGCCCTCGGAGCAGGATATGCTTCGTGAAATCCGAGAGTCTTTGGAGTCCTTGAGGAATCGATAGCTTGCCAGAGATACGTCGGTCTCCGATTCGGTTCAGGGTCTCAGCTCATCGACTGCCGGACTCGTGGTTTTAATTTGAAACACTGGTTCAATTTCGGTTGTAGCCAGCGAATTCCCCTCCCCGCTTCAGGCCCAAACCGTTAGACTCGCGGCGTTTCCATTGACCGCGAGGATGCCGTCTTGAGTGTCGATCCAGGAAGTGATCTGCTGGCCCCGCTGACGGGGTCGATTGCGGAGGTGCGGGAGGCGGTGCGCGCCGCCCAGCGGCAGGGGAAGCGGGTCGGGTTTGTGCCGACGATGGGGGCCCTGCACGCCGGGCATGCCAGCCTGATCGCGGCGGCCCGTCGGGAGTGCGACCTGGTGGTCGTCTCGATTTTTGTGAATCCCACCCAATTCGCGCCACACGAAGATCTGGCGAAGTATCCGCGCCCGCTCGAGGCCGACCGCCGGGTCTGCCGGCAAGCCGGAGCCGACCTCGTGTTTGTCCCCCGCGTCGAAGACATCTATCCCGCGGGCTTTACAACCTATGTGACGGTTGAGGGGCTGTCGTCGATTCTCGAAGGGGTGGCGCGGCCGACGCACTTCCGGGGGGTCACGACGGTGGTCCTCAAGCTGTTCCAGATGGTTCCCGCGGACATCGCCTACTTTGGGCAAAAAGACTACCAGCAGCAGACCATCATCCGGAAAATGGTCGCCGACCTGAATCTGCCGATCACCATCCGCGTCTGCCCCACCATCCGCGAGACAGACGGTCTGGCGATGTCGAGCCGCAATGTGTACCTCGATTCCGCCCAGCGGCAGGTCTCGCTCGCCCTGTTCCGCACACTGGAATTGGCCCGCACCGAGCTGGCGCGGGGGGAACGCAACCTGCCCGCCCTGCGGCAGCGTCTGCGGGCCTGCCTGGGTTCGGACCCGGCCGTGCAGCCGGACTATGCGACCCTCGTCGATCCCGACACGCTGGCCGAACTCGACACCCCGGGCCCGCGCGTCGTGGCCTTGGTCGCGGCCCGCGTCGGCACCACCCGCCTCATCGACAACGCCGTCATCGACCTGCGGTGACCGCGCCTCGCGCACAAAGGCTGTCTCATGCGTTCCATCCTGTTTGAAATCCCGTTGCGGGGGCGAATTTCCCTGGGGCCCCTGGGAGACGTGCCGGTGTTTGGCTTCGGCCTGCTGCTGGTTCTCTGGGCGCTCGCGGGTGCCGGCTACTGGTGGTTCCGTCAGCGCAAGGCAACGCAGGAAGCACCGGCCGACAACGGCAACTGGATCTTCTGGGCGATCGTGGCCGGGTTGATTGTCTACGCCCCCGCGAAAGAGAGCATTCCGATCTATGGCTTCGGATCGATGCTGTTCCTGTCGTATCTCTCGTCGGCGGGGCTGGGAAGCTGGCGGCTGCGGCGACGCGGTTTGCCGGGAGAGATTGCCTGGGATGCCGCGATCTGGGTCTTCCTCTCGGGGCTGTTCGGTGGCCGGCTGTTTTACATCCTGCAATACCGCGACCGCTTCTTCGAGCCGGGGGTCCCATTCGGCAGCAGCCTGCTGCGGATGTTCAACCTCCCCGATGGGGGGCTGGTGCTGTATGGCGGGCTGCTTTTCGCGCCGCTGGCGTTCTGGGCGTTCGCCCGCTGGAAGGGGCTGCGGGCGCTGCCGTTGGCCGACCTGCTGATTCCCTCGGTGTTCATCGGACTGATGTTTGGGCGGCTCGGCTGCCTGATGCACGGCTGCTGCTTCGGCGATTACTGCGAGCTTCCCTGGGCGGTGACCTTTCCCCCTGACAGCGCCCCGTACATGACGCAGGTGGCGCGGGGGTATCTGCCCCCCGACCTGTCGTCGGCCCACAGTCTGCCGCTGCACCCAACGCAGCTCTACGACGCCTTCAACGCCCTGGCGATCTGCCTGTTGCTGCTGGCGTTCTGGCCGTATCGGCAGCGGGATGGCGAGGTGCTGGCGCTGGGCTGGGTGTTGTATCCGATCAACCGGTTCCTGATTGAACTGCTGCGGTGGGATGAGCTGGGGCAATTCGGCACCCGGTTCACCATCTCACAGTGGGGCAGCGGGGTGATTCTGCTCGCCGGGATCGCCTTCTGGCTCTGGCTGCAGCGCCGCCCCGCCATGCACGCCCCGCTCCGACGCGATGTGCCGGTGGCGGGGTGATGGAACCGGTGCCGCACTTCGGCCGCACAGCGATCTCCTGAATCGCGTTGGGAACATCGCGTTCCGGAAATCACTCGCGATCGAGAGACCGCACCGCTTCCTGCAGCAACCTGCGACGAGATTTTCGGTGACGAGTCCGGGGTTGCGGGCCCTTGGTAAAGACTTCTTTACTAACGCCAACCCTGAGTCAAGAGTTCTTTACTAACGAAATCCCCCGGGTTTTCTGGGGAAAAAGCCACTTTTTCGCCTTCCGCCCGCCGCTTTTCCCCTTCGGCTGGTTCCCCTCACTCGCTCTCGGCCGCTTCCAGTTCCATCAGCAGCGGGCGGTAGCCGTATTCGTTGAGGACGGCAATCACCCCCCGGTCACTGTTGCTGCGGGCGACCGCCGCCTGGGCGTTGAGGGCGTCGAGCATGGCGTCGACCGCCGCCTGCAACTGCGTCGCCTGCTCGGCCTGGTCTCCCCCCCGCTTGGCGATGCCGGCCTTCTTGAGCGCGGTGATCGAGTTGAAATAGTTGAACGCGAAGTCGAGCCGGCGGGCCATGTAGAGGGTGAACGCCCGCCCCTCGAGCTTCGACCGCTGGTTCGCCCGGTATGCCTCGTTCATCGCGTTCAGGTACTCGGTCGACGCCGCTCCCCACCACTCGGGAACGGCCTCTCCCGACTGGTAGTGCTTCAGCACCACCCCGGGAACCGGAAATGTGAAACCAATGTCGTTCTGCTCCACCAGCGCAGTGGCCGCCTCGATGTGATCGACCATCTTCTGGATCGGATCGACCGCCCCGGGGCCGCAGATCGGCGTGACCAGATCGGCCAGGGCCTGCCGCGGGGTCACCTGGGGGTCAAAGCTCGACCGGCTGAGGAAGTACGCGCTCAGTTCCAGGTCGCCGGGCATCCAGTACCGCGTCGAGAATCCTTCGAATCCCTGCTGGCGCAGATCCCCGGCCAGTTCTCCCAGGGCCACCACCGACGACTGCGGCAAGACCCCCACGTTGTCGTCGGCCAGGGTCAGAATGAGGCTGCTGGGGACCGATTTCGCGGGAATCTGCTGCAGCAGGTGCCGGTTGGCCACCGTACGGCGGGCGGTGTAGTCGACGAAGTTCAGCGACCGCGCCCCTTTGGGCAGCACCTTGTCGAGCACCGGGAACAACGCCGGGTCGACATCGATCAACACCACCTCGGCCCGCTTTCCCTGGGGCAGCCGCAGGGTGCCTTCGTCGGCCAGCAGCGTCTGCAGAAAGTCGAGCGCGGTCAGGTTCCCCTGCAGGGCGGCGATGCCCCGTTCGCCCGACGCCAGCGTCTTGCGGTCGCGCGCGGCGGCGATCAATCCGTCGAGCGTCACGCTGGCGGGGAGTTTCGAACGCTCGGCCAGCCGGCGGAACGCCTCGGCATGATGCGTCGCCCAGCCGGGAAATTCGGGCAGCGTCAGGTACAACGCGTCGAGCTGGGGATAGGTGTCGAGCCAACCACGAATCTGCGCCTGCGCCAGTCCCTGCAGGGTTGTATCCCCCGGCTTTTGCTGCGGACCGGGTCCAATCGTGAGGGTTTCGAGCTGATGCACCGACTGGGCGGCCGGCAAGACCGCGGCGAACTCCTTGGGAAACTCGAGCGGAGACAGCGCCAGCCCCACGGTCATTCCCAGCGTGTGCGCACTGTCGATGATGCCGGTGATCAGGCTCTTCCCCGCCGCGAAGCGCTCTTCGTACGTCGTCTTTCCGACAAAATCGGGGTTCTCGAAGAAGCGGGCCCCTTTGAACGCACCGCGTCCCGCCGTGTCGCCGTCCACGCGGTATTGGTATCCAAACCACAGCAGCGAGGTCTGCTTGGCGACGCCGCCGAATTCGAAATGCACGAACGGCTGCCAGGCGTACGTGGAGATCAGCAGCCGGTTGTACTTGAGCTTCGCCAGCTGGCGGATGAACTTCTGCTGCTCGGCCAGCCCCCACGATTCGGGGCCGATGGGGAAGTCGTTGACGGTCCGCCAGGTGCGCAGCTTCAGCGACGGCTCCCACGTCTGGTTGAAGCCATCCACGTGGAACGCCGCTGGTTCGTCGGGCAGCACATCTCCCTGCAGCAGGTAGCGGGCCCCGAACTGGTGTCCCAGCTCGTAGGCGCCCCACAGCGTGGCGACCGGGCTGCCGCCCCCCACCACCAGCACGGGGGTCGGCCCCAGCTTGACGCTGCGCAGCAGGTGCCCCTGGTCAGACAATGCGGGCCAGTCTTTCGCGAGGGGCTTCAGCACCGGGTTGGTGGCCGGGCTGCCGAGGGCGATGACGGCCGAATCATTCCCCGGCAGCGTGGCCGCCGTGGTGACCTCGGCGTCGTACATCTGCCGCAGCAGGTCGGCCAGCTCGCGCGCCGCGGTCTGTTCGAGGGGTGGTGCCTGCGGCGACACCACCAGCGTAATCTTCGGCCCCGCCCCCTGGGCCGCACTGGTGCCCAGCAGCGCCGCCAGCAGCAGCAACGGCACGAGTGTCCCCCAAGTCCGCAGTCGGCCCCACGAGCGAATGCCACGCATGCTGTCTTGTCTCCCAGGTTGCCCGAGGGGCGAAATCTGCCAGCGAAAGCTGAGTGTCTGTTCGGTCCAACGAAAGTGCCGCGACCGGGGGCCCCGCGGGTGTGGGCTCTTTCCCAGGTGTTCACCAGAAAGCGCCCCGCACCCAGACCATCCCCCACGAGAGCTTACTGTTCTGAAATGCAGAACAGTTTCTCGCGGGTGCGGATGTAAAGCCGCCCGTCGGCGATGGCCGGGGTCGCCACGCACGGCTCTCCCATGTCATTGCGGGCCAGCACTTCGAGCTTCTCTCCCTGTGCCAGCACGGTGATGAAGCCGTTCTCGCCAGTGACGTAGATCTTGCCATCCCCGGCAATCGGCGAGCTGTAGTAGTCTCCCAGGTTGCCAATCCGCGACATTTTCCAGAGGGTGTCCCCCTTGGTGATGTCGAAGCTGCTGGAGATGCCCCCCCGCTTGACGATGAACAGTTGCTGGCCGACGACCACCGGCGACACCATGTTCGACGGGGAGGTGTTTTTCAGGTTCCAGAGCAGATGGGTGCTGGTGACATCCCCCCGGCCCCCTCCGCGGACCGCCTGAATGGTGGTGCCTCCTCCAACCATGTTCTCGGGCGACTGGAACGCCGTGTCGAGCTCGGCGTCCTTCAAAATGCCGTCGCCATCCTTGTCCGAGACCGCGAATCGTTTGTGGAACTCTTGGGGAACCTCGTCTTTGGCCAGGGCACCATCCTGATTGGTGTCGAGCCATTCGAGCAGGGCGAACTTGAGGGTCCGTTTTTCGTCGCCATAGCTCTGGCACGAGATGTAGATGATGCCGTCGCGCACGACGGGCGAGGTCATCATCGTGCGGAGCAGGGTGTTGCAGGTCCAGCGTTCGCTGCCGTCGGCCGGGTTGTATCCCTTCAGCTTCCCCGAGCCCGAGACGACGAGGTCGGTCTGGCCGTTGGCTTCGCAGATGACCGGAACGGCATACCCCGCCAGCATGTCGGGACGTTCCGTCTTCCAGGCGAGCTGGCCGGTCTTCGCATCGAAGGCGTAGAGCGTGGGGGCGAGGTCGTCATCCTGGCAGAAGATCACCTTGCCATCATGGACGATGGGCGAAGAGGCGGCTCCCCAGTCCATCAGGTATGCCGGCTGCTGCACCGGTGCGGTCCAGAGATGATCCCCCGACCGGGCATCGAGCGCCAGCAGACCCAGCGTGCTGAAGTAGACGAAGACCCGTTCCCCATCGGTGGCGGGCGTCGAGCTGGCGTGGCTGTTGGGGGGGGTGATGCGGGGGAGCTTCCCGACCTCGAACTCGCGCCGCCAGAGCGGGGCCCCGTCGGCGGCGTCGAAGGCCATCACGGCGAGCTTGCGCAGTTCGTCAGCCATTCCGGTGGCGAACACGCGACCGCGCGAAACAATCGGGCACGAGACCCCGTCCCCCAGTGGTGCCTGCCAGCGCATTTTGTGCTCGAAGCTGAACTCGACCGGCAACCGGGCCGACGACGTCGCCACCCCGCTGGAGTTCACTCCGCGAAACTGCGGCCAGTCTTCGCCCCGTGCCGACGACATACCGGCTCCCGTCCAGGCCAGAAACAGCCCCAGGCCGGCCACACAAGCAGACACCCGCCAGCCAAAAACACGTTCGCTCATGGGGGAACTCCAATCGAAGGGTGTTGATCTGTGGGGATGGTATCGACTGCATCAGCTTGACACAATTTGCGGGGAGAAAACTACACTTGGGGAGCAATTCATCCCAGGGATCCAGCCGCACGGAACGCCGGTTTCGAGCGAGAGTTCGGTCCCTGAGGTGCGTTCGGTCTGCTGGCAGGGACCGGCGCGGTTCCCGGGGATCCAACCGCTTCTCGGGAAGTCGCCCCCCGCGCGGGTCGATAACAGTCGCAGGAACCGGGATGTTCCTGTGTCGCCTGGCAGGGAGGCGTGTGGTCGCTCCCGTGGATCTTCCCGTCGGGGAGAGAACGGCGATGCCGACCGCGCAGGTTGTGTCGAATTCCCCGGGGAACGATGCTGCCCGATTCGAGTGGGTGCGATGGTGGTGCAGTCAGCCAGAACAACAACCAGAACAGCCGGCGGTCGCCCAACGCGGGTGGTCGTCACCGGAGTGGGGGTGGTCTCCGCCGCCGGGGTGGGGCGCGAGGCGCTCTGGAGCAATCTCATCGCCGGGCGGTCGGGCATCGGACCGCTGCGGTCGATTCCCACCGGGCAATTGCCCTGCAAGCTCGCGGCCGAGATTGAAGGGTTTGAAGCGGCCCAGTTCCTGCGGAACCGCAAGCTGCAGAAGGTGATGTCGCGCGACATCGAGCTGGGGGTGGGGGCGGCGGCGCTGGCGACCGCCGACGCCCGGCTGCGGGTGGGGGACGTTGATCCCGACCGGTTGGGGGTGGTCTTCGGGGCGGGACGCATTTCCCCCACGCCGCACGAGCTGGTGCGGGCGGCCGCCTCGTGCAGCCGCGATGCCTCGTTCGAATTCGAACGCTTCGACGAAGAGGCGATGGCCCACATCTATCCCCTGTGGCTGTTGCCCCAGTTGCCCAACATGCCCGCCTGCCATATCGCGATTGAGCATGATGCGCGGGGACCGAACAACACCATCACCAGCCGCGAGGCGTCGGCCCTGCTGGCGTTGGCCGAGGGACTGCACGCCATCCGCCGCGGCGTGGCCGACCAGATGATTGTGGGAGCGTGCGGTTCCGAATTGAATCCGCACGACGTCGCCCGGCTGTCGCTCGGTCCCGACCTCACCCGGCATGCCGACCCCACCCGCTGCCACGGACCGTTCGACCTGTTCCGCGACGGTTGGGTGCTGGGGGAAGGAGCGGCGGCGTTTGTGATCGAGTCGTACGACTCGGCGGTCCGGCGCGGGGCCGAGATTTACGCCGAAGTGCTGGGGGTGGCGGGCGGGGCGGACGGCGCGGGCGACGAAAATGTCCGCCGGGGAATCGGCCTGGTGCGGGCGATCTCGGCGGCCATGAAGCAGGCGGGAATTGAGCCGGGCGAGCTGGGGCACATCAACGCCGACGGCAAGGCGACGCTCAAGGACGACTGGATTGAGGCGCGGGCGTACCACCAGGCGTTGGGGAGTGCTGCCGAGCGGATCCCGGTGACCGGATTGAAGAGTTACTTCGGCACCTTCGACGCCGGCTCGGGGGCGGTGGAACTGGCCGCGACGTTGCTGGCTCTGAAGGAAGGGCAGGTCCCGGGCACACTCAACTACGTGACCCCCGATCCGCTCTGCCGTCTGAACGTCATCGCCAATGAACCGGCCCGCCTGACAAGTTCGCTGGCCCTGAAGGTGAACCGGACCGCGCTGGGGCAAAGCGTCGCGGCGGTGATCCGAGGTTGATGCGGGGACATCACGCTGTCGGGGAATCTGGTTCAGGTTCGAAAGCTGGCCGGATCGGATCGCACCCTGGTTGCAAGGGGGAATGCCTGGAATTGCGATCGAGAGGCGGATCCTACAATTCTGGAAATCGTCTGCGTGTCCGCCGCGGACGGAATGTTCCGGGGAATCGGCCCAGGGCCGAGTTGTTCGCCTGAGTTGTTTGTCGCCTGCAGAAGTTCACGATGTCCGCGATTATGCATCCGCTCGATCAGCTCGATCCCCTGGCCGAGTATCGAGACCAGTTTTTTCTGCCGCCGGGGAAAGTCTATTTCGACGGCAATTCGCTGGGGTTGCTGTGCCGGTTGGCTGAGCAGGCTGTGCTGGAGACATTGCAGGACTGGAAAACGCTGGCGATTGAGGGCTGGACCGGCGGAGAGGCGGACTGGTTTCACCTCACCGAGCGGATTGCCGCTCAGTTGGGACGCCTGCTGCAGGCACCGGCCGACAGCATCACCCTCACCGGCTCCACCACACTGCATCTGCACCAGGTGCTGGCGACGCTGTATCGCCGCGACGATTCCCGGCGGCACATACTGATTGACAGTTCCGCCTTTCCGACCGATCGCTATGTGGTGGCCAGCTTTTTGAGGAATCAGGGGTGCGATCCGGCGGAGCATCTGCTCGAGGTGGCGACCGATGACGCGGGCCTGCTGCAGGAAGCCGACATCCTGGAGGGATTCCGCAAGGGGGTGCAACTGGCGATTTTGCCGTCGGTTGTTTTCACGACGGGGCAATTGTTGGATCTGGCCACGGTCACTGCCGGTGCGGCGGACTGTGATGTGCGTCTCTGCTGGGATTGCTCGCACTCTGTGGGGGTCGTTCCACTGAATCTGTCGGAACTGCAACCCGATGCCGCCATTTGGTGCACGTACAAGTATCTCAATGGGGGGCCGGGGTCGGTGGCGGCCCTGTACCTGCATCCCCGTTGGCACGAGCTGCGTCCCGGGCTGGCCGGCTGGTTTGGGGCCGACAAGTCACGACAGTTTCGCATGGAGCCCGAGCTGGTCCCCGCGGCCGGGGCGGGACGCCTGCAACTGGGCACGCCGCATGTGCTCAGCCTGTCGGCTTTGCGCGGGGCATTGCAGGTGATTGAAGCGGCCGGTGTGGAGCGAATACGGCGCAAGTCGCTGCAATTGACCGGTTATTTGCGGGACCAGTTCCGGGGACGGCTGGCCGAGGCGGGTTTTGTCTGGGCCACACCGGAAGCCGACGACCGGCGTGGCGGTCACCTGGCCCTCCGTCATCCGCGGGCCCGAAGTCTGTCGCTGGCGTTGCGTGCCCGCGGGTTTGTCCCCGATTTTCGTGAGCCCGATCTGCTGCGAATGGCTCCCAGTCCGCTGTACTCACGGTTTGTCGACTGCGATGCTCTGGTCGCGGCCATCGGTCAGATCCTGGCCGACAGCCCAGACCTGCCAGGTTTGTCGGAGAGCCTGGTCACGTAAGATTTCCAAATTCGCCGACAGGGGCTTTCGATGACCTGGATGGATGTGACACGACCACTGCGATCCGATCTGGCCGGCTGGCCTGGCGACACGCCCGTGCGACTCGAACAGCGCTGGAGCCGCGAGCGTGGCGATGCCGTCACGGTCGGCTGGTTTCAGCAAAGTCTGCATGCCGGCACCCATTGTGATGCCCCGCTCCATTTTCAGACCGATGGAGCGGCTGCGGAGTCGCTGGATCCAGCCGCGCTGTGTGGACCGGCACTGGTCGTGGACGCGCGGGGCCGGGAGTTGGTGGACATCTCAGCCATCGAATGGGGGGGCATCGGGCAGGGTCAGCCGTGTCCGCAAAGGGTCTTGTTGCGAACCGATGCATGGCCCGATTCGCGAACGTTTCCGGCGAAGATTCCCGTCATCAGCCTCGCGACCATCGGTCGGCTGGCGGAAGCCGGAGTCCTGGTGCTGGGGGTCGACTTGCCGAGTGTCGACCCTCTGGACTGTCCCCTGCTGGCGAACCACCACGCACTGCACCGGGCGGGCATGATGATTCTCGAAGGGCTGGATCTCACGCAGGTGGCCCCGGGCCTTTACGACATGCTGGCGCTGCCCATGCTGATCCCGGGAGCCGACGGAGCTCCGGTGCGGGCTCTGCTCAGAAGACCGGTTTCTTAAAAAGGGGTCAGGTCCAATTTTCGCTTCACAGACCGCAAAGCGTTCTCCGCACGCGTTTCCGCCGACATGAAACGCCGTCGTTTGAAGAGACAAAGCGGCGTGTCAGGTGGGGCTCCCCCAGTGGGCGTCGCGACCTGTGGGGGCTCATGGCGGGGTGGGTGTGTGGGGTGGATCGGTGACCGGCTCAAGCGATCAGCCGTCCGGCCCCAGGGGCCAGCCGTTCGTTGTGCCAAGGTCGAAGGCCCTGGTGACGGTCTTGCGTGAGCCGAGAGGAAAGCCGGTGTGACCAAGAGAGTGCGTGTCTGCAAAAGGCCTCGTGAATTTGGGCACGAGTTGCGGGGATCCGCAGGATCTCACCGCTTCATACGCGCCGCACTCGAGATTTGGCATAAGAACGGCACTCTGACAGCCCTGCCACCGATCTTGGCGGATGCCGTCTCTCCCAATCATTCGAGACCGGGAAAACAAAAAGAGTCGTGAAGAAAAACAGGAGAGGATGACGTCTCCAGTGTCTCTTCACGACTCTTGAAACCCGATGAGCTGAGACTTGATCAGCGTCATCAAAGTGGCGGGGGCAGGATTTGAACCTACGACCTCGAGGTTATGAGCCTCGCGAGCTACCAGACTGCTCCACCCCGCGTCATTGATGAGCGAAGTATACCCGCCTTCTGCCGCGAAGTCGAGTCATGTTGGGTCATATTCTGCGATTCTCTGCCCGGCGCCACTCGGGAGCCTGATCGACGCGACGACTTTCCCTCACGATTTTGGCCGGTTTCCGGTCCCCATGGCTCGGCAGGAGTTCTTTTTTGAAAGGGGGATCGGGTTCCCCCGGATCTTTGGAAAAAGATACATGTGTATATCTCCGGGTCCGGCATTCTTTCTGGTCAGGTTCCCAAGTTTCTGGTATCCCTCTGCGATACGTGCGTCAGAACATGGAGAGTTCGCAACAGACGGCGTTCCCCCCGGGGAGCCCGTGGTTCCGTCAACGGAGTGAGATATGCACCCAGCCCCGATTTTGCCACCCCCGCGCGGCCCAGCCGCCCCGGGACTGGGCCAGCCGGCTCGCCGGGCCCTGGTGATGGTGCTGATGCTGGTGTGCGGCAGCCTGACCGGGACCGCGTGGGGCCAACGCCGGCCTGCCGCGCGGCCCCGCCCGCAACGGGCTCCGGCCGCACCGGTGGAAGACGTTGAGGAAGCTCCCCCCTCCGCGGTCCGCCAAACGCGCAACTCGGTCACCCCCTCGCGCGATGATCCGGGGGAAGACGCGCTGGCGCGGTTTCGCAGTGGGCCACTGGCAAAACTGGTTGCCTATTGTGAGGAAAGCAAGGCCGAACTCGATCAGATCGACGACTACACCGCCATTTTCGTCCGCAAAGAGCTGGTCAAACGCCGCCTCGTCCAGCAGAAGATGGAGCTGAAAGTCCGCCGCAAGCCGTTCAGCGTCTACTTCCACTTCCTCTCGCCGGAAGAAGCGGGGCGGGAGGTGATTTATGTCGATGGCGCCAACCGCAATCAGCTGCTGGTGCACGAGGTGGGGCTGAAGGCGCTGGCGGGGACCCTGTCGCTCCCCCTGAATGACCCCCGGGTGGTGGCGGAAAGCCGGCATCCGATCACCAGCGTGGGGCTGCACAACATCATCAAGGTGGCGTTCGAGAATTTCGCGAAGGATGCCGCCGATGAGAGTGTGCAGGTCAAGAAATACCCCTCGGCCAAGCTGAATGACGTCGAGTGCGTGGCGTTCGTAATCCGTCATCCCGAGCCGATGCCCGGGCTCCCCTACCATGAAACGCACCTCTATTTCGACAAGGAGACCAGGCTGCCGATCCACGTGAAGCGGTTTGACTGGCCCCGGCGGGGGGGAGACAAGCCGGTGTTGCTTGAGGAATACACCTACGAGCGCCTGCGGACCAACGTCGGACTGAAGAATATTGACTTCGATCCGCGGAACCCGAGGTACCAGTTTCCCCGCTGAGACTGGCCGGTGGGGTCTGCCTGGGGGGCCCGATGGTCCCCGGAGTTCGGGCCAGGAAACCGCCTGACGGGTCTTGCGTTCCGTTGTCGGGTGGAGATAATTTCTTCCAGAGTCGTCCAGCGCTACGTTTTCGCCCCGTTCCCCTCCCGTTGCCGGCGATGAATTCGACCCAGAGCGCTCCGCCCCCCCGGCTGAGTTTCCACCCCAACGCCTACCGGTTCTTGCAGCTCGCCCTCGAGCGCACCCAGAAGACTCTGGGGCGGCGGGTGAGCGAGGGGGGCGACGAGGGACAGGCCCATATTTCCGGTGGTGAATTGCTGCTGGGAATTCGTGACTATGCCCTCGACCAGTTTGGACTGATGGCCAAGACGGTGTTCAACCAGTGGGGGCTGCGGACCACCGATGACTTCGGCAAGCTGGTTTTCGAAATGATCGACCGGGGAGACCTGCGGAAGACCGAGAACGACCAGCTCAGCGATTTTTCGGCGGTGTACGACTTTGACGAAGCGCTCGACCGCAATTACCGGATTGATACCCGTCAGGCGTTCTGACCGGTTTGGCACAGCCGCCCGCTCTGTGGGCAGACAGGGATGGATCGTGAGTGCCTTGGGGTCGGAGAAACGCCGGTTGGATGCCGACCGAACAGGTCGTGTTCCCCGCGACGGCAGGGGTTCGATTGCTCCAGTTCCTCACAGGGGGGGATCGGATTCTCTGGTTTCCGGCACTCGGAATCCTGATTTTTTCAATCCAAATCGAGTGAGGCCATGAACGCCTCCCTCCCGCAATCAACGGCCCATCCCGGGGCGGCCTCGCCGGCTACCGATCGGGCTGCCGCGGCCTCTGGCGAACAGACGCCCCGCATCGCCCCCGGTACTGCGCGGTCCCGGTTCATTCCCGCCGCCCTGTTGATGGCGGGAATCACCCTGGGCCTCGCTGGTCTGGCCTCCACAACGGCCAACCCCGTGGTCGTCAGCCCGCCCCAGGTTCAGATGGCGGGCTGTGTGGTGGTGGGCGAGGTGCTCAAAACCGCCGAGAATCGGGTGCGCGTGGTCTCTTCGCTCAAGGGGCCGCTGGCCGAAGGAACGGTGATTCGGGTCGGACGCTTGCCCGCGGCTCTGCTGCAGGGGGAGCGGCAGTGGATTCTGGCGCTCGACCATTTGCGGGATGACCGGTTCGTGGTGGTGGTGCCCGATGTCCGTTACGAAACCGCGCCGGAGTCGCTGGTATATCCCGCGACCCCTGCCGCGGTGGCCCAGGTGCGGCACTGGCTGGAGACTCCCTGGCCGACGCGGGAGGTTCCGCCTCCGTCAGTCACTCCGTGACCGGGAGCGAGACTGTGCAGCCAGCCCCAGGGTCGACTTCTCCCGCGAGTTCCGCCGAGGTTTCCCCGGAAACACCGGCGTCGGGCTGTTCCGCCGCGGGGGCCGGGGTGGCGTTGGCCTGTTTGTTGCTGGCGTGGTACCTGGCGATCAGTGTCCCGGTGATTGTCTATTCAAATCGGCTGGGAGTGGGCAAAGAGGTCGTTCGTGTGGTCTTCGCCCCGATCGGCTGGCTGCACGACCGGACCCCGCTGCGTTATCCTCTTCGCTGGACGGCCCGGTTGTGGGACCCGTCCGTCGACGGCTGAGTCGCCCGCCCCTTCGCGGGTGAGTTGCCGTGTGGTTTGCGGCCCCGCTGGTGTTCGCGACCGGATTGGTCCGCCGGGATTGCAGGACGGGGAGGGGGATGGGGTGACCCTGTTCTTCTTTTCCGTTCCGACGGTTTTTACTTCCGATTGAAGGAGTTGCAGCGTGTCGAAAGCCTGGGGCGGCCGTTTTGAGCAGGCCACCGATCCACGTGTCGAGCAGTTCACCGAGTCGATCAGCTTTGATGCCCGGCTGGCCGAGGTGGATGTGCGCGGTTCCCAGGCCCATGCCCGCATGCTGGGACGCGTGGGGTTGATTACCCCGGCCGAGGCGGAGCAGTTGTGTACCGCCCTCGACGCGATTGGCCAGGAGATTGCCCGGGGAGAGCTCCCCTTCCAGACATCGCTGGAAGACATCCACATGCATGTGGAGACGGCGCTGATTCAACGGCTGGGAGACGTGGGGCGGCGGCTGCACACCGGCCGCAGCCGCAATGACCAGGTCGCGACCGATCTGAAGCTCTATGTGCGGGATGCCATCGACCAGGTCGACCGGCTGCTGATCGACGTGCAGCGGGCGTTTGTCGAGCGGTCTCCGGCCGATCTCGATGTGATTCTGCCCGGCTACACCCATCTGCAGCGGGCGCAGCCGGTGGTGGCGGCCCACTATTGGCTGGCCTATTGCGAGAAGTTCGAACGGGACCGGCAGCGGCTGGCCGACTGCCGGAAGCGGGTGAACATTTCTCCGCTGGGGGCGGCGGCGCTGGCGGGGACCTCGCTGCCGATCGACCGGCATCTGACCGCCTCGCTGCTGGGGTTTGCCGAACCGGCGGCCAACAGCCTCGACGTCTCGAGTGACCGCGACTTCCTCATCGAATACTGCCAGTGCCTGGCGCTGATCGCCGCCCACCTCAGCACCTGGGCCGAGGAATGGATTCTGTGGTGCACGACCGAATTCGGATTCCTGAAGCTGCCCGACGCCTACACGACGGGCAGTTCGATCATGCCGCAAAAGCGGAATCCCGACGTGCTGGAGCTGGTGCGGGGGAAGTCGGGGCGGGTGATGTCGGCCGCCCCGCGGCTGCTGACGCTGGTGAAGGGGCTCCCCCTGGCCTACAACCGCGACCTGCAGGAGGACAAGCTGGCGGTGTTCGACGCGCACGACACGATTGTGGCGTGTCTGGAACTGATGCCGGCGGTGGTGCTGGGCGGGGGGCTGCAGGTCGAGCGGATCAACGCCCGGCTGGAGGAGGGGTTCCTCGACGCCACGACGCTGATGGAATACCTGATCAAGCGGGGGGTGCCGATGCGCACGGGGCACGAGACGGTGGGGAAGCTGGTGCGGGAATGCGAACGGCGGGGCTGCCGGCTGGCCGACCTCTCGCTGGCCGACCTGCAGGGGGCGTGCCCACAGATCGAGGAGGGGGTGTTTGGTGTGCTGGGGGTGGCCAACGCGGTGCGGGCGCTGGTGAGTTACGGTTCGGGAGGCCGGGCTTCGGTCGAGCAGCAGCTGTCGCGGTGGCAGCAGCGGCTGGGGATCACTTCCGCCGGGTGAGACGCGCGGGCGGACCTACGGCAGCTCTTCGAGGAAGGCCCGTTTGAGGCGGGCGTTGGCCTTGCTGACCTCGGACACCAGGCGGGCGACCTCTTCGCGGTGCCCATCCTGCACTTCGTGTTCGAGCAGTTCGAGCTTGTCGCGCACCAGCTTGGCCCGCGCCTGGTGATAGGCGGGTAGCGAGCCGCGGCGGAGGAACTGCCCCACCTCGAGCTTGCGGGTCCAGCCATCGTAGATGTCGATCCAGCGATGGGCCTGTTCGAAGTTGAGCGCCAGGGCGGCGGAGAGCGCCTCTCCCTGGGCGACGTAGATTTCTTCGAAGGTTTCGTCGGCTGGCGGATAGTAGGCATAGCAGCCGACAATGCTGAAGGCGACCAGCCCGAGCAGGATCGTGCCACCCACGACCGCGGGGGAGACCACGACGTCGAACCGGCCCGGCTGGGGGTTGGCGGGGGCGGGCTGTGTCAGCCAGGCTTCGGCATCGAACCACGGCTTCGCCGCGCGCAGAGCCAGCCCGACAGCGCACAACAGGCCGAGCAACTGCAGTGACTTGATTTCGAAGAACTGGGCGTCTTGCCGCAGCCGGTCGCGGGTCAACTGCGCGAGATCCGGGCCGCCGGAGTGCCAGGCCCGGCAGTACACGTCGAAGGCGTGGGTGTGCCCGGCAATCTCTTGCCCGTGGGGAAACAGCGGCCGCTCGATGCCATAAGAGAGCCCCAGCACCACCAGCAAGAGCAGGCCCAGCCAAGCCCCGCCGCTGCGCCAGCCATAGCAGGCGAACATCCAGGCGACGAGCCCGAGATTCATTCCCGCCCCCAGCGAGAGCAGTACGAAGGCGGCCCCCACCGAGTTGCCATGCTGGAACATCATGCCCAATTGCGACATCGCCATCATGGGGCTGGCGTAGGCGGGCAGGGCGAGGGCCGACATCAGCAGGGGGGCCCAGAGATTGTCGTGGTTCATGCTCCCCTGCAGCGAATTGGGAGGGAGCACGGCCGCGAGCAGCCCGACTCCCGCCAGTCCCAGCAGGATGAGGCCCGCACGCGAATCGGCACCGTCGCGCCCCCTGGCGGCGACCAGCGAGAGGATCCGTCGTACGCCATACCGGACCGGGGGGAGTGGCTCGGCGGGCTGGGCGGTGTGGGGGAAGAGCCAGTCCCAGATCGCCCCCACCACGGTCACCACCACCAGCGAGCAGGTGGCGAACGCGAGAATGGTGAACGGTTCCGACAACGTCAGACCGTACATGAGCGACAGCGGGTTGAAGAGGGGGGCGGCCAGCGCGAAGGCCAGAATGGTTCCCCCGGGGAGTCCCGCCCGCCGCATTTCCCGGACCACCGGAATGACCCCCAGCGAGCAGACCGGCAGCAGCATGCCGATCAGCCAGCCGACCAATAGCCCCTTCCAGCCCCCGCCGCCGAACAGGCGGCGGGTGTTCTCGGGGCCGAGGAAACGCCGGAAGATGGCGGCGATGAAGACTCCGGCGAGGATGAACGGGGCCGCCTGCAGCGCGGCCTGACCGACCCGCAGGACGATACTCCAGACAATGGCCGTTCCCATGGAAACTCTCGATGGCGCGGGGAGATGGAACTCAGGGTTGGGTCAACGCCTGCGGGGCTGGACCAGAAGCGGGGTTGGAAGCTGGGTCGGACGCTGGACCGGACGCTGGGTCGGATGACGGGTTGGGGGCTGGGGGATCGAGCGGGCGGAAAATCTGGTCGGTCGCCACGGACAACAGCTCTTCCCACACCGCCAGTTCGGGCTCGAAGGCGTGGCGGAACTGCGTTCTCTCGTCGGCCGAGCCCGCCAGCAGTCCTGCCTGGTGTCGCTGCAGCAGTTCCTCGGCCCGGCGCACACTGGCGGCCAGTTTCGTCCAGGGTTGCTCGGTCATATCGGTCTCGAGCGCCAGGCTGGGAAGCCATTGCAGCAGATCGGCGAACTGTTGCAGGCGGGCGGGGGTGACGGCTGGTCCGCGCCGGGCGGGGGCAAGTTCGTCCAGGCGATTGCGGAGGTGGCGCACCGCCGCCGCATACGTCCGGGGATAGTGCCCGGGAATGTGGTGATGGGCGTGCTCTTCGGGAGGATCGGCCCCGCCCCGTTGGCAGCCGGTCCAACCCAGGCACCCGCAGAGCAGCAGGAACCACAAAGCTGGCACCCGCCGCGTGGCGGTTGCCAGGGGACCGGGAGAGAGCCTGTCGTGCGGAACACGCGGGGAGGAGGCAAGCATCACGCTGTTCCCGGAGGGGTGCAGGGGGGAACGGGGGTGTTGGCGAGAATCTCGTCGATGAGACGGCTGGGCTGTTCGACATCACAGGCCAGGCGGACTCCCAGCACGGGGCGGGCGACCTCCTGGACATCGTCGGGAATGACGAATTGCCGGTGCTGCAGCAGAGCCCGCGCCTGGGCGGCGCGCTGCAGGATCAGCAGGCCCCGGGGGGAGACCCCGAGGGAGATCCGCGGATGGGTGCGGGTCGCCTCGGCCAGCCGCACGAGATACTCGCGCACGCCCGCCGTCACCGACTGCCGGGCGACGATGTGCTGCAGCCGCTGGAGTTCGAGGGGGGTCAGCACCGGCTCAAGGGGAATGGACTGGCAATCGTCGACCGACAGGGCGTCGGCCAGCATGTCGAGTTCGTCTTCGCGCGCGGGATAGCCGATGCTCAGCTTCATGGCGAACCGGTCGAGCTGGGCTTCGGGCAGGGGATAGGTGCCATGCTGTTCGGTGGGGTTCTGGGTGGCGATCACGAAGAACTCGTGCGAGAGCCCCTGCCGGGCCCCGTCGATGGTGACCTGCCGCTCGGCCATCGCTTCGAGCAGAGCGCTTTGGGTGCGGGGAGTGGCCCGGTTGATCTCATCGGCCAACAGCACATCCGAGAAGACGGGGCCGGGATGAAATTCGAATTCCTGCGTCTTCTGGTTGAAGAGGTTGAAGCCGGTGATGTCGCTGGGGAGCAGGTCGGGGGTGCATTGGATGCGGGCGAACCGCCCCCCCACCGCGCTGGCGAGCGCCTTGGCGAGGGTGGTCTTGCCCAAGCCGGGGCGATCTTCCAGCAGCAGGTGGCCGTGGGCCAGCAGGCAGATGAGGACCGACTCGACCACCTCGGCCTTGCCGCGCAGTGCGGAATTCAAGCGGTCGCGCAGCCGGTGGATGGTCTCCTGCGGAATCGCGGGGGGAGCTTCGTGGGTATGCGGCAGCCGAGGGGTCATGCGGAGGAGATCGGGGTGAGAGGAGAACGGGACCCGGGTGACGAACGGGGCTGTGGGGGAACCGGAGGCTCGACCGCCCGCTGCTGCCAGTGCCGTCGCGACAACCGGTCGGCCACCTGACGACACAGCGGTTCGACTTCGGGGAGGGGCAGGGGACAGGGGCCGGAGCTGTCGTAAGCCGCCCACTCGACACATTGCAGGAACTTCGCCAGCGATTCGGTCTGTTCGACAGGCGCGGTTCCCGCGAACCGCAGGCGCTGGCGGGGGGTGGCCCCCGGAGGGACCCGGGGGCCGAACAGTTCGCGCCGGAGATCGACCAGGGCCAGGGTTTCGAGCACGCGCTGCCGGGGTTTTGGAGAGGGGAACCGGCTCCAGCGGAGGGTCGACCAGCGTTCCCGCACGAGGCGGCGCTGCCACACACACGAGGCCAGGCTGGTCAGGCCGGCCAGCAGAGCCCAGGCATGGTGGCCCCCCCAGGCGACCAGGTCCTGCAGTCCCTGCCACAGCCGTTCCAGCAGGGTGGTGGGGGTCGTCAGCAGTTCGTAGCCGGGGGACGGTTCGATCTCCAGCCAGGTTCCCGTGCCGACATACACCTCGGCCCAGACGTGCACATCGTGGGGAGAGACCGGCGTGGAGCGCGACTTGGGGTCGTACCGCGCGGGGTCGGCGTAAAAGCCCGAGACCAGCCGGGTCGAGTAACCCAAACCGCGCAGCAGCAGGGCGGCGGAGCTGGCAAACAGGTAATCGGGACCGCGCCGGCCGGTTTCGAGAAACTCGCGGATCGAGCGGGGGGGCGTGGCGGTGGAGGCAGCTCCCCGGATCAGGGTTCCTCCCGTCTTGAGGCGCTGGCAGATCGCGGCAATCTGCGGGGCACCGGGGGGGAGGCCCGTGGTCCATTCGCGGGCCGTCTGGCGCAGCCATTGCGAGTCGGCATCGTCACCCAGCAGCCGGTAGCGGTCTTGAGCGGTGGTGGAGATGCGGTCGATGGAGGTGAGTCGCGCGGCCTTCAGCGGCCGGGACTGCAACTGGATGACCGTGCTGTCGGGAATCGACTGGCGGGGCATGCCCAGTACGGTCTCCTGATGCCAGACGAAGAATTCGGGCTGGTCGACCCGATCGATATGCACCCCGAGCGGATGCCACGGGGTGGGGATGCGGTTGGTGTCGAGCCGCTGGATGCGCAGCAGGTGCAGGTCATGTCCGACCGCGAGTCCCGCCCCCGCCACGGTGGGGATGCGGATCCAGGGGCGTCCCGACACCTGCTCGACCTGGAACGCGGGGCGGTTGGTGCGGGTCGGCTCGGCCAGCCAGGTGGTGCCGTCGAACAGGTCGAAGACCTCCAGCCGCAGATGCAGCGGGGTTCGGCCCACGAGATGAAACAGGGCGGGCTGGGGCTGATCGGCGAGTTCTCCCGGACTGCGGCGTCCCTCGCGCACCGTGCTGAACTCGCGGCCCGCCGCACCCGACTGGGCCATCCGTTGCTCGACTTCCAACTCGAGCGACGGGGGAAGGGCGACCGACCGGTCGGCACTGCGGCGGGGGGGAGGCTCGCCATACTGGTCGTTGAAGATGTCGTACAGACTGGGGCGGTCGGAATCGAGAAAGAGTTCGCTGTCGACCGGTCCAAAGCTGCGGGCGTCGTGCTTGCCCGCCACCAGCATGTCGCCGTCGTGAACCCCCTGCCGGGCGTGGGGATCGTAGGCGCCGGTCCCTCCCGAAGTGGGAAACAGGCTGCCCAGAGGGCCGCGGGGGTTGTAGGGCTGCAGGGCGGCCAGCACGAGAAAGCCCGCGAGGGCGGCCGGAATCACCAGAGACCAGCGCAGGGTGGCTTGCCGGACTGTCTGGGCAGACAGCGTGCCAGTCAGCCCCTGCCAATACCAGGCGACCAGCCAGCAGCTTCCCGCGAGCACATACAGCAGCAGCCAGACCCAGGGAGTGCTTCCCTGGTCGACCGAGACGGAGAACAGAACGAGAAACAGGCTGAAGGCGACCCCCAGGGGCTGGAGTTGCCGATGCCTGTCGAGTGCCGCCAGCACCACCACCACATTCCGGAGGATCACCAGGAAGTACAGTTCGACGGCGAGGCCCTGACCGGCGAGGCTCCAGAGGCAGCCTTCGAGGAAGGCGGCGGCGAACGCGGCAAGGACCAGCGAGAGGGCCGTGGCCCGAAACAGTTCGCGCGACCGGGCCAGCCAGCCCACGACCAACTGCAGCCCGAGGATCACACCCAGGAAGGCCAGTGTCTGACCCACTCCCGTGGACCACTGCCAAGCCCCCCCCTGCAGGGCGCGTTGCGCCAGCAGACAGCCAGTCAGGGCCAGCACCACCCCCCACATGCGGGTGGGAGACAGCCTGGAGTGGCGTGCGGGAACCGCGGGGGAGACCGCGTCAGCGGGAGACAGCGAGGCCATGACAGCTTTGCTCCCATTGTTGTCGGAACGAAATTTCCAAATCGTCCCACTGCTGACGGGTCTTTCGCAGGCTGTGCTGGTCTTCCGTCAGGTCGGGCAACGGTTCGTCCGGACCCGTGGTGGCCGGCAGGTTCAGCCACACAGCGACTCCCCCGGTCCCCTGAGCGGGGGAGGTGTCGGCCGTTGCCTCAGCCGGCTGACAGATCACGAACCAGCCCGAACCCTGCGCGTCGCCGCGCAGGGAGGACCAACCCTGGGGGGTGGTGCAGATGAGGCGGAAGCCCCGGCTGCGTGGGGCGTTGCTGGCCGCGTTTGGGCGGAGGAGGCCCGTCAGGGGGAGCCGGGCCAGCCGATCGAGCCACCGCTGGCGCGAGTTTCCCTCTCCCAGGATGGGGATGGTTTCGCCAGCCACCCAGAGGTCGACAGCGGCATGCTGGGCGTGGAGGGCGGAGCCGAGGCTGGCCGCGGCCCGAATGGTCCATTCGAGCGTGCCCTGGGGGCCGGGGGGGGAGTGCAGGTGGGGATCGAGATGGAGTTCGATGGTGACCGAAGCCTGGGCGGCCGCCTGGCGTTCGGCGGTGATCAGCCGGCCTTGCCGGGCGGTCTGCATCCAATGGACCCGCCGCAGCGAGTCCCCCGGGCGAAACAAGCGGGTGCCCGTGAGGTCTCCCTGATCGCCGGTGCGGCGGGGGGCGAGGCGTTCGGACCATTCGCGGAGGTCGGGGGCATCGGGAATGGAGGCCAGGGGGATAATGCGGGGCCAGACCAGGAGGGGGTGGTCCACCGTGACGGCGACCGACGCCGACCACAGTCCAAACGGGAACGAGGTGGTCAGCCGGGCGGGAGCGCAGGGGAATTCCCCCCGACTGTCGGGAACGAAATCGAATTCGAACCGGTGCGTGCTCCAGCCCCCCACCCGGGCCAGGGCCCACGCCGGCTCGACACCTGGCCAGCGCCGGAAGCCTTCCCGCAGAGACAGCCCCCAGACGGGCCACGGGCAGCGATTGACAATCTCGAGGACCACCGGCGTCGGTTCGCCCTCGGTTCCCCGGTGCTGCTGGAAGTCGAGGCGGGCCCGCAACCCGCGCAGCGACAGCCACGGCCAGAGGCCCCCCAGCAGCAGCACCAGCCCCAGCCCGCACACGAGAATCCACGCCGTCGCCGTCAGGTAAATCGCCGTCGCCAGCGACATGACCAGCCCGAGAAACAGCGGGACCGAAGGATGCTTCAGCCAATTCACCCAGCGATTGGCCCCCGGACAGAAATCGTGCGTGAGCACGTCAGCCAGACGGGCGAGTCCAGGGAGCAATCCGAAAATCCACCGGGGGGGAGGCATGCCGCTGCCGCAGTTCGAGCAAAGATGCACACTGTATGCAAAAATACAGATTACACGTCAGTAGTGTTGGAATAAAAGCGTGCAATTTGCGGTCTGTGCGGAGGTTCACCGTGCCAGGTGAGGGGGAAATGCAGGGGGGGCCGGTGCCGTCCCCTCGCATCCCGTGGTCGACCACGAACCGGTCAGCGGGCCGCGGTCCTCGCCCCCCACTGCAGGTACGCCAACCGAATCAGCTTGCCGATTTCAATGAGGCTGACGGGAATGAACGCCAGGATCGCAATCAGCAGCCAATCATGCCCTTCCAGCGGAGCCGTCTCGAAGACACGGTCACCGCCGGGGATGGTGACCACCGCGAATTGCAGCAGGGCCGAAACCAGAATGGCTCCCAGGAGGTGGGGATTGCTGAACAGGCCGATCTCGGGGACCGAGTGATGGTGGCTGCGGCAGGCGAAGGCGTACAGCAGTTGCGAGAACGCGGCGACGCAGAAGGTGATGGTCTGGGCCCGCTGCGGATCTTCGGGATGGGCGTTGCGGGCCCACAGGTAGCCGACGAGGCAGACCCCGGCGATCAGCGTCCCGTGCATCAGGATCAGCAGCCCCCGCGAGAGGGTGATGACCGACTCGCGCGGCGGCCGGGGGGGACGTTGCATGATGTCCCGCTCGGGTTTCTCCATCGCCAGGGCCAGGGCCGGCAGGCCGTCGGTCACCAGGTTGATCCACAGCAACTGGATCGGCTGCAGGGGGGAGGGGAGGCTGAACAGGGCCGAGATGAACATCAGCAGCACTTCCCCCGTGTTGCACGACAGCAGGAAGTGGATGAATTTCTGGATGTTGTCGAAGATCCCCCGCCCCTCTTCGACGGCATTCACGATCGAAGTGAAGTTGTCGTCGGTCAGCACCATGTCCGACGCCTCTTTGGTGACGTCGGTCCCGGTGATGCCCATCGCCACGCCAATGTCGGCCGCCTTGACCGCCGGGGCGTCATTGACCCCGTCACCGGTCATCGCCACCACTTGACCACGCGACTTCCACGCCTGCACCACCCGCAGCTTGTGTTCGGGAGAGACCCGGGCGTAGACGGCGATCTGGTCGACCTTCGCGGCCAGTTCGGCATCACTCATCGTGTCGAGTTTCGCCCCGTCGATGGTTTGATCTTCCGGCCCGGCCAGTTTAAGCTCGCGGGCCACGGCGGAGGCGGTCTCGGGATGGTCTCCCGTGATCATCACCGGACGGATGCCCGCTGTACGGCAACTGGCGATCGACAGGGCGACTTCTTCGCGGGGGGGATCGATCATCCCCGCCAGACCAGCGAACACCAGCCGTTCCTCACGCGGTTCGTGCTGCTCGTCCGGTGTGACCTCGCGGTAGGCCAGGGCCAGCACCCGCAGGGCCTGGCTGGCCATTTGCGACGCGGCGTGCAGGATTTGCCGCTGATTGTCGGAACTGAGCGGTACCGTGCCCGTGGCCAGCAGTTCGTGATCGCACAGCCGCAGGATCACCTCGGGGGCTCCCTTGGTGAACATCCACCGGCGTCCATCGGGAGTTTCGGTCACGACCGACATCGCCTTGCGGTCGGAATCGAACGGGATCTCGAAGACCACCTTGCCCGCCGCCGTCGCCGCCGATTGCCCCCCCTTCATCGCCGCCACAAGCAACGCCCCTTCGGTGGGATCGCCGATGACCCGCCACTTCTGGTTGTCGGTCGGCATCGGTTCGACGCGGGCGTTGTTGCAGCGGAGAGCGACTTCGAGCGATTTCCGCAGCGGTCCGTCTTGCTTCGGGTCAAGCATCAGGCCGGTCTCGGTCTGGGGAGCGAATGGATCCAACCGGCGGAATTCGCCATGCGGCGCATAGCCTCCGCCCGAGACACGCACCCACTCCTGCCCGGTGTACAGGGCCCGCACGGTCATCTCATTGCGGGTGAGGGTGCCGGTTTTGTCGGAACAGATGACTGTCACGGAGCCGAGGGTCTCGACGCTGGGCAACCGGCGGATCAGCACATTCCGCTGCACCATGCGGCGCAGTCCGAGCGCCAGGGCCATCGTGACGACCGCGGGGAGCCCCTCGGGAACGGCGGCCACCGCGAGGCTGATTGAGCGAACCAACACGTCGAGCAAATTGCCGGTACGGCGGATCTCGAGCAGGAAGACCACCACCACAATCGAGAGGCAGCCAATGACCAGGATCTTGCCGAGTTCACCCAGGCGGCGCTGCAGGGGGGTGGGTTCGGCCTCTTGCCGCTGCAGCAGCCCGGCAATGCGGCCCAGTTCGGTCTGCATGCCGGTCTCGGTCACGATCGCCTCGGCCTTCCCCGCCGCCACCACCGTGCTCATGAAGAGCATGTTCACCCGGTCTCCCAGGGAGGTTTCCGCACCGAGCGCATCGGAGGGCTCTTTGCCGACGGGGACCGACTCGCCGGTGAGGGAGGCCTCCTGCACCCGCAGCCCGAAGCCCGAGACCATGCGGGCATCGGCGGGAATGCAGTCTCCCGCCTCGACCTCGATGCGGTCGCCGGGAACCAGTTGCGTGGCGGGAATGACTTCGGTGCGCCCACTGCGACGGACGCGCGCGGTGGGGGCCGAGAGCCTGGCGAGTGCCGCGAGCGCTTTCTCGGCCCGATGTTCCTGCAAAAAACCGATGACACCATTCAATAAAATGATGGCCAGAATGGCCGCCGTGTCGGCCAGATCTCCGAGGACCCCCGAGATGACGGCGGCGGCAATCAGGATCCAGACCACCAGTTCATTGAACTGGGCGAGAAACTTCTTCCAGAGTGGTTCGGGTGGAGCCTCGGAGAGGGCGTTGGGACCGAACTGCGCCTGACGGGAGGCGATTTGCGACTCGGCCAACCCGGTCGGATCGCTGCACTCCAGTTGCCTCAGCAGCTCGCCCAGTGGCTGGGCATGCGACGGAAGTCTCTGAGAGGAGCCAATTTGCGAGGGAGACAGAGGCGCGGTCGGATGCACAATCGAAGTGGGGGTTGGTAGCGGCGGAGGAATCTGAGTACAAACAGGGAATGGCCCCCCCCGATGCTCCGGCTCAAGACCCGGATTCCGAGAGAACCGACTCTCCAGCCCTACAACGCAGGCACCAACCGTTTGGTGCACTGAAAATCCGTGAATTCCGACTGCTGTTGGTCGGAAACATCCTCTCGATGTTGGGAATGCAGGCGCTGCTGACCACGGTCGCCTGGGAGGTGTTCCAGCGGACGCGCGAGGCGTGGCCCCTGGCGATGCTGGGTCTGGTGCAGTTCCTGCCGGTGATGCTGCTGTGTCTGCCCGCCGGGCAACTGGTCGACCGCTTCGAACGTCGGCGGGTGCTGTTGTGCGCGGTCCTGATGTTCCTCGGGGGAGCCCTGATCCTCACGGTGAACTCGGCCCGACAGGGACCACTGTGGATCACCTACATCACCCTGGCCCTGGTGGGAGGGGCGCGGGCCTTCGCCCAGCCGGCCCGGGCCGCGCTGTTGCCCGAAATTGTTCCCCGCGAGTCGTTCGCGAATGCCGTCGCCTGGAGCAGCGGCAGTTTCCAGTTCACGATGGTCGCCGGGCCCGCCCTGGGGGGCTGGCTGACCTACCTGACCGGGAGGGCGACCGAGGTTTACGCGCTCACGGCGGTCTGCTGCCTGATCTATCTGGGGTGCCTGCTGTGGATCACCCCGCGGCCCCGGCCCGCCGGCCGCGAACCAATCACTCTGCGCTCCCTCGGGGCGGGGCTCTCTTTTGTCTGGAACAATCGTCTGATTCTGGCCGCGATCGCGCTCGACATGTTCGCCGTGCTGCTGGGGGGAGCCACCGCGATGATCCCGGTGTATGCCGACGTGATCCTCCAGACCGATTCCCTGGCGATGGGGTGGCTCCGATCGGCTCCCGGAGCGGGAGCGGTGCTGATGTCGCTGGTCCTCACCCTGCGGCCCCCGTTGCAACGGGCGGGGCGGGCCCTGTTGTGGGCGGTGGTGGTGTTCGGCCTGATGACCATCGGGTTTGGTTTCTCGCGTTCGTTCCCGCTGTCGATCGCCTGCCTGCTGGCGCTCGGGGCGGCCGACATGATCAGCGTGGTGATCCGCAACACGCTGGTGCAGATGCAGACTCCCGACGCGATGCGGGGCCGCGTCTCGGCGGTGAACGGCCTGTTCATCACCGCGTCTAACGAATTGGGAGAGTTCGAATCGGGACTGGTGGCGCATCTCTTCCGGCGGGAGTCCGACCCGATGTTTGGCCCCCAGGTGGCGGTCGTCTCGGGCGGGGTTGGAACCATCGTCGTGGTGGCCCTGGTCGCCTGGCTTTGCCCGGCCCTGCGGCGATACGGCGACATCACCACGCGCAAGACTTCGCAGGATTGAGACCAGACGCCTCGAAGCTCACCCCGTGTCGCCACATCGTACGCCAGGTTTTTAACCTGTCGGTCGTTTGACGTGGTCCACGGAACAGACCCGTAGCCACCCTCCGGACAACCTCAAGCCCCCCGCCGTCCCCACGGGCGACGGCAACCTTTGTCCTTGAGATCGGTGGGGACGCTGGGCCGGGTTGGTTTCTCTCGGAACGCCGTCTCACGATTGTTGAACAAGTTTTCAAACTCGTTCTACGGAGGACGCTGGGCCGCGTTGGGTTTCTGGGGCAATGCCGACTCACACTCAGGGGCTCGACAAACTGGAAGTTCGTCGCCACGTCGTGGAGTAGGCTTTCAGTCTGCTGTCGTTTGACGTGATCGACGGGGGGACCGATTGATCGACGCCGCCACGCTGCTTGGAGACGAAGAGACGCTGGGCCGCGTTGGAATTCTGGCGGCCCGCGGACTCACACTCAGGGGTTCGACAAACTGGAAGTTCGTCGCCACGGCGTACCACGGTCCACGCTTTTCAGGATAACAAGGCACCCGGCAGCCGACCCCCTCGGACCGGTGCGCGGGGGGTGTCTCGCCTGTCCTGTCACTGTTCCGAATGCCGGGGTCCGGGAGGGGCATTGGCCGCCATCTCGGTCAGTTCCTCAATCGAGATCCCGCCATCGAGCACCAGCCGGGTGAGATCGGCGGCGGCCGTCATGTTGAGCCGGCGGGTCAGCATGGTCCGGTGAAACTTCACGGTCCGTTCGGCTATGCCGTATTTCTCGGCCATCTCACGGTTCTGCATCCCGGTGACGATGCCCAGCAGAATCTGCCGCTCGCGCGGGGTCAACTGAGTGACAATTCGCCGCGCTTCCGTATTCCGGACGCGCACCGTACGGTCCCGCGTGTCACGCGCCACCGCCCGCTCAATCGCCTCGATGAGTTCGGCGGTCGGGACCCGCTTGGTCAGGAAATCTTCGGCTCCGTTGCGCATGGCCCGCACGCTGGTCGGGATGTCTCCCTTGCCGGTGACAAACACCACCGGCAGCGGGTTCGCCGACTTCGCCAGCGTTTCCTGCAGGTCAAATCCATCCCGTTTGGGCATCTGCAGGTCGGCCAGCACGCAGCCGGGGGAATCGGGATCCCGCTTCTCGAAAAACTCGGTCACCGATTCGTGAGTCGACACGTAATAGCCATGGGCCCGCAACCGGCGGCTCATGCTGCGGAGAAACGATTCGTCGTCGTCGACGAGATGGATCGTGGGAATCATCAACTCATCCTTGTTTCCAGAGAGGCACACAGAGACGGACTTTCAGCCCCTTGCCCGGAACGTTGTCCACCTGCAGTTGCCCTTCGTGCTGTTCCATAATGGACCGCACAATCGGCAGGCCGATTCCGAGTCCCTCTGCTTTCGTCGTGACAAAGGGTTCCCATGAGCTCTCTTCCAAATCCTCCGGCATTCCCCCTCCATTGTCAATCACCGCGAGTTCGACAGATTCGCCCGACAAACCCGCCTCGATGGAGATTGTACCGGAGGGACGGGCAGCGACTGGAGCGGAATCGGATCCGGCCGATTCGGTTCTTCCAATTCCTTTGATTGCATCGGCCGAATTGGCGATGAGGTTCAGCAGGGCCTGTTGCAACAGAATCTCATCTCCCGCCACCCGCGGAATGCCCGCAGGGCAGTGGACTGTCACAGTCACCCGCTCGGCCTGCAGGCGGGGACCCGCCAGTGCCAGCACACCCCGAATCAATCCGGGAACATCGACGGGGCGAATGGCAAACCGCTGTTGCCGTACCATCGCCCGGATCCGGTCCAGCACCGCCCCCGCCCGCCGGTCGTCTGCCGCGATGTCGGCCACGATCTCGCGAAGTTCTGCCGCCACGGGCGAGTTGTCGTCCCGCAGCAGGATCTCGGCCGCTTCGAGATTGTTGAGAATCGCTCCCAGCGGCTGGCCGAGCTCGTGCGCCAGTGAGGCGGCGAACTGGCCCAAAGTCGAGATCCGCCCGGCATGGGCCAACTGGTCGCGCTGCTCATTCACGGTCTGCTC
Source organism: Planctomycetaceae bacterium (assembly GCA_046339535.1). Lineage (GTDB taxonomy): Bacteria > Planctomycetota > Planctomycetia > Planctomycetales > Planctomycetaceae > UBA10511. Next base: position 42,343 of record JBKDUK010000466.1, read on the forward strand.
GGCACGACGCCGCAGTCGCAATTGCCGAACCAGCGTCACGATCAACCCGGTCTCGACCAGCAGCAGGGCGAGGCCCCCCACCAGTTGCGGCCAGTACCGCTCCCAGAGCCGTGGTTCGCGAAACAGCACCCGGCTGCCGGGAGGGAGCAGCGACTCCTGGATTCCAAAACGCGTCAACTGCCGCTCGTCGAACGTGGGGACCGTGGCCACGGTGAGGGGCGGGGGATTCGGGTTCGTACGTCCCTCGACCACCTGTCTCGCGAACGCCCGACCCAGGGCCCGCACATCGGCGCACTCTCCTCCAACAATTCCCCGCCCGACGTACGAGTCGGTGATGCCGAAGAAGGGAACATGCGATTCGCGGCTGAGCCGATCGACCAACTCGGCCGGCACATAATTCTGACCGTTCTCATCTTTCCAGTAGCCGTGGTAAATCACGAACGAGTCGGCCGGGAGATCGCGGAGACGCCGCTGCAGTTCGGCGAGGGACAGATTGATCAGGGGAATATATTCGAGTCCCTCTTCGTCCGCCGACTGACGGACTTCGGCCTCGAGCGTCTCGAAGAACTTGGGGTGCGGCAGAGTCTGCCCGATCAGGGCGACACGCCTGGCCTGGGGAAAGAGACGGTGCGCCTGTTGAATCGTCGGCCGGAATGAGGATGGACTGGTGACAAAGGTGTATCCCGGCAGGTCACGCAGTCCAGCGACGATTTCCCCAGGGCGTTCTCCCGCGACAATCCGCCCCTGCGGAGCCAACTGGTCGCGATTGGCGACCACGAACAGTCGCGCCACCCGGCTGGTGGAGACAATCACATCAAAGGTTGCGCCGCGGTATTTTTCGACCAGCCAGTTGGTGGCCCGCTGGGGGTCGTCGAGCGAGCGGGCGAGACGGACGAGATCCAAAGTCTCGACGAAGACCTCGTGCCGGATTCCCGGGGCCTCAGACAGCCCTTGCCGGAAACCCTCCATCATCTGGACGAAGGCGGGTCGGGTGGTTCCATCTTCTTCAATAATCAGCACCCGTTCCACCGGGGGATTGGGGGGTGCCGACAACGCCACCCCCGAGCCGGCCGCACACAGACTGGCGACAGCCAACAGGCTCAGTCGGCGGAGGACGATCAACATCTGCTCCTCAAGGGAGTTGGGGGAAGGGACTGGGCAGGCCGACGGGGCCGGGGAAAAAGCTGCAGTCATCCGACACGAACTGATGCGGGAGTTCGCTGCGGTCTGGAAGCTCAAAAACACTGGGGGAGCCTGATGGACGCGATTCCGTGAGCCCTCCAAAAGGTGACTCAAACAGCCGATATCATCTCTGCGATTCCCCCGTGTGGCAACCTCTCCTCTTCCATCCCGTTCGCAGGGAAGCAGTCAGTTGGCCTCCCGAAATGGCCCCCCCGTGCTCTGCGACAGCAACAAACGGGGATTGTGATCGATGGGTGGAGATGAAGTCCAAGGGGACACCTCCGGCGGTGTCTGCTGCCGGTACGAAGCTCGCTTCCAATGGGGGCTCGATGACGAATTCCCGCCAACGCCCCCACGAACCACAGTCCACGACCCACGGCTGTTGGGATGACAAAGCCCTACAGCGTGGGGAACTTGATTTCGCTGGTGATCTTGTCGTACCGCGGGTCGCGGAAGCCCTCGAAGAACTTCATGCCGAAGCCCTGGTTGAGTTCGAACTGCGCCCGGCTCGCCCAGGGGGTGTTGGGATGCGTCTTTTTGACGAACTCAAATTTCTGCTTCGCGAGCGCCAGTTGGGAATTGAGCTGGTCGGTATCGACCTTGGTCAGCTTGATCTGGCGATCGGTGGGGACCAGCATTTCCTGCACGCGGCCTACATTCCAGACGTTGTTCTGCTTGTTTTTTGGCTCGGGAAAATTGGTGAGGTGTCCATCCATCGCCAGCAGAAACTGGAACAGCCGCACCCGGTACGCCAGCAGTTGGGCGTAGGCCAGGTCGAAATTCGCCCGCCAGCGGGTCGATTCTTCCGACTCGCGCAGCGGCTCGACCTTCTGCAGCACGCTGATCGCCTGGTTGAGCAGCCCCATCGCACGGATGGCCCGCTGGAAGTTTTCCTGTCCAGCCGAACGGAACGCCGCCGCGTCGGTGGAATACCAGATCTCCTGGATCTGCAGTTGCGGGTCGATGCGGGGGTCGAGCAGCCGCACCACCTCGGCCACCGCCAGGCGGAACTTGCTCTTCTGCCGTCCTTCGGCATATCGCCGCCGCGAAGCGAGGTCGGGAATGTATTCCTTCATGTCGAGGAAGGCGAACTTCCGCTGGTCGATGGCCGCCTGCCCCACGAGATTCTGCTCTTCGTGCGGCAGCAGGAAGTAGATGCCCCCCGACTCTTTGGCGAGGCGGGCCATCTCGTAGGGGGCGAAGCCACTGGGATGCGAATCCCAACGGTCGTGCAGACCGTCGTATTGCAGGGCCTCGGCAAAGGGAGTCTCGGGGCCGCGGTGAATGGTCAGCCAGTGGTCGAGACCGTATTTGGGGTCCTGCCACCGCATGCGGCCGTACTTGTAGCCAAACAGCGACTCGCGCCCGAGGATGTACACGGGCGAACGGGCGGTCTTGCAGCGCTTCACCGCTTCTTCCAGCAGGTCTCCCTCGCCATCATCTCCCGATTCGTCAGTGACGATGATCAGGCACAACTTGCGGTTCCCCGCCTGAGCCAGCCGGCGGTGGGCGTCGATCGTTTTCACGACCGCTCCCAGAATATTCTCGGCTCCGGAGGGGTCATTCGGGATCTTGTCGATCGCCGCCCGGATTTCGGCCAGATCGGCGGTTGGTTTGCTGGTCAGCGGATGCAGGTCCTGACCGAAGCTGTTGATGGAGGTAAGCAGAATGTCTTTGTTCCCCTTCAACTGCTTGTCGCGCTCCATCACGATCCCCAGTTCCTCATAGACCTTGTGGAACTGCTCACGGATCTCCTTCTGGTCGTCCTTCATCGATTCCGACTCATCGAACAGCCAGGCGACCAGCAGGCGATCTTCGCGCATCATGCGGATCAGCTCCTGGGTGATCCGGCTGAGGGCCGTGCCATATCCTTCGGCCACCGCCTGAGGCTCGCCGCTGATCTCTCCCTCCCCCAGATCGGTCCCCAGCATGTCGAGCCCGGGAAGGGTTACGTCGCCGATGTTCACGGCAACCTGGGGATCGGAAAAGGTCTCGGAACTCTCGATCTTGGTCTGCGAGACCGCCGGTCCCCCCGTGCCGGTGGCCACGGCTCCCACAGCCCCCCCTCCCGAGACGATGTTCATTGTCTCGGAGATCTCGGTTTCCTGGGTCAGTTCGCGCGTGAATTCCTCGGTCGTCCGCTCTTCCGAGAACAGCGACTCAATCGCCACCTTCACATCATCGAGCTGGACCTGAAAGGTGACAAACAGCAGGGCCAGCAAGACCGCCAGATGCAGCCCGGCGGACAGCAGGAATGCCGAGATTTCGGAGCGTTTCAGGCGAAAGGTCGCTGGCATGGGGCGCTTCCGGGCGAGAGGCGGCGAGCCCGGGTCGGGCTCGAACGCAGAGTGCAAAGTCAATTCAGAGGAATCTGGCGCACGGGCCGGTCACCCGCAGTGGGGGCCCCTCAGAGCCAGGGCCACCTAGAGCTTGGGAAGATCACGCGGCTTCATCGGGGCAGGGCGTTTCTTGGCCTCTTCGCGAGCCCGTTCTTCCGCCAGCATGATCTGCCGCTGGGCATCTTCCTGGCTGGTATTGGCGGCGAAGATCGCCGGGTTCTTCTGCTCCTGCCATTCCCAGCCCATCGGGGTCGACAACTCCAGTTCGGCAATGTGCGCCCAAGGGGTTCCGGGGTGCTCGTCCATCACCCGCTTGAGATACATCGCCGCCCGCTTCTCTTCCTTCTTGATGGCGGCGCCGCTGTTGATGGTCTTGGAGGGGACGATTCTCCACTCGTTGCTGTCTTTGTTGTTGAAGGGACGGGGGCTGGACTTCATTTCGGCCAGCATCAGGTTGTAGCCATCGGCCCGAACCCGCATCGCCAGCGCTCGTCCCAGGGCCAGGTCATAGGCGGCCCGCCACCGCGGTTCGGCAATCTTTTCGCGGTCCTTCTCGCCCACGGTCAGTCCATCGGCCAGACGGTTGATCTTGTAGATCAGTTCGGCGGACGGTTTCTGAGCCTCGTTCACCGTCTCGCGCAGAACATTGTCGTTGTATGCGGGGAAATCGAGCCGGGGGAGCGGAATGTTGTCGATCTTCGAGGCCTTCGCCGTTGTCACCAGGGCGAGCTTCGCCTTGTTGACCTTCAACTGCTTCTGATACTCGACAATCGGACGATAGTCGGGGGTGTAGCTGCGCATGACGGCCGGGCTGAACTTCAGCCGCGAATCTTCCTGGGCCACGAAGTACAGCCCTCCCGTCTCCTTGCAGAGCCGGGTCAGTCCGTAGGGACCATATCCCGACGACATCTGATCGAGATCGACTCCCCGGTTCCCCCACAGTCCCACGTTCAACGACTCGGGTTCGACGGTCTCGGGGCCCGCGTCGTAGGCCAGCCGCACCGACTCTCCATCTTCGAACTTCCAGTCCATAAAGGCTTTTTCGCGGCCGAAGGGGGCGACATTTCCCACCACATAGACCCGGATGCCACCCCGCCGGCAGAGCACGAGTGCTTCTTCCAGCCAGCGCTCGGCATCATCTCCCTTTTCATCGGTGATGATGAAGAACCGCACGTTGCGCCCCTTGCTGCGTTCACGCAGAAAGCGCTTGGCCAGTTCGGTCACCGCCCCGAAGACGTTCTCTTTGCCCGAGGGGTCGTTGGCGATGCTGCGGACCTTGGGAATGAGCGATTTGATGTCGGAGGTGGGCTTGTCATTCACGATGGCGAATTTCTCGCCGTAGGTCGCGACGACGGTCTGCAGCGAATCGGATCCTCCCTCTCCCAGCGATTCCAGTTGCCGGTAAACATTCTCAAACCGGTCGGCGATGAGATTCCGGCGTTCCTTCAGTGAGAGCGACTGGTCGAACAGCCAGACCACGGTGGTCTTCCGCTCGTGGAGCGACTGCTGGATTTCCCAGGTCAACCGGTCAATCGCTCCTTCAACACCCCCACCTCCCTGGGCGGTGTTCTCGACCGTACCGCCGGTGGTTTCGACCGTGCCGCTGAAGTCCCCCTCTTTGGGAAGCATGGGGCCCTCGGCCGCGAGGGTGACCTCGGGATCAATCGCCTCGGCGGTGCGCTCGATCCCCTTCTCGGCATTCTGCTGCACCGACTCCGCCGTGGCGGCGACGATGTTACCCGCCCCCAGCAGCGAATTGACTTCGGCAGTTGTGCCGACCTGATCCTGCAGGGTGTTGTCGAAGTGGATTTCCTGCTGGAGCTCTTCGAGCGCACTGAGGAGGGGGGTCTCCTGGGAGCTCTCGAGGTGATACCGGAACAGCATCAGCGCCAGCAGGGCGACCGCATGGATGGCAATGCTGACCGCCCAACCGGGAAGGTCGTCGAGAGACAGCCAACGGGGCAGCCAGCCGATGGACGAGGGAGACTCCACCACGTCCTCTGCAGTCCCCTGGGTCGCAGAGGAGGCCGGAGACCGCGCCGTACCGGGAATCGAGGCTGCACTCATGAAGCTCTTCCCTCAAATCTCGCTGGAGCGGCACCCGGTCGAGCTGTGGGCTGAGACCGGCCACCGCGGATGAGTTCCCCACAAAATCCAGTCTTTAGTCTATACCGAATGCGTACTGCGGGGAACCATGATCTTCCCGTTTTGGCCGATCATTCCCCTTGGTCCAGACGCCAGCCAGGATCACGCCCCCCGTCGTGTTGACAGGCCGAACGTATCGGCTGGACCCGCGCTGAAGATCGAGGACCGAACGAGATTTCCGCGCCCCGCCGCCCGGGCACGCAGCCATTCGCTTTGCCGGGGTACAAAAAAACCCGGCGGGACACATCCCGCCGGGTCGCGACTCACAATGCTGACCAACTCCCCCCCGTGGTTGACCGGAGGGGGAGGTCATCTTCCGCAAGCGAAGCCGCCAGAGAGCCTGGCCGGGCGCGAACTAGGCCGAGAAGCTGCTGCCGCAGCCGCAGCTCTTGACGGCATTCGGATTGTTGAACGTGAAGCCCCGCTTCTCGAGACCGTCGTAGAAATCGAGGACGGTCCCGTCGAGGAAGAGCTCGCTCTTCTTGTCGACCGCCACTTTGACCCCGTGGTGCTCTTCAATCACATCCTTCTGGGGATCCGACGCTTCATCAAATCCCAGACTGTACTGAAAACCACTGCAGCCACCCCCCACGACCCCGATCCGCAGCACCATGTTGGCCAGCTGCTTGTCGGACATCACACGCTGAACTTCCTTGGCAGCCTTCTCAGTCAAGGTAATCGGCATCTCACTCACTCCTGGTCTGCCCGAGACGACCCCGCCCGGGATGGGTTGTTCTCAATGCCGCCGGTTTAAACACAATTGCGGCAGTGAAAATTATATCAAACGACCAGGGAAATCAACACCCGATTGTTCGGATCACACCTGTTTGCGTGGGGTTGCCTGGTCGTTTGAACCACGGCTGAGGTGCTCGGCAGGGCTCCATAGAACCTCTGGGACGTGGTCGGTGCCGGGTTGTCGGCCAGCGGTTCCCCGGTGGGGCCGGGTGGGGCGCTCTCCCGGCAGAGTCTGGCGGAGCCGGTTGCGTTGCAGAGCCTACAAAGAGTCTGGCGACCCGTGGCTTTGGCAGTTGATGCGCCACGAACTACAGTAGCCATTTGTTGGGGCAGGCGCAGTGCCCCCGACCGATTTCCGGATTCCGACTCCTTTCCCGAACTCTCCCGATTTCCATGCGTTTCACCAAGATGCACGGTGCCGGCAATGACTATGTCTACGTCAATGCCTTCCAGGAACGACTCCCTGCCGATATCGCCCCGCTGGCGATTGCGGTCAGCGATCGCCACACCGGCATCGGGTCCGACGGCCTGATTCTGATCGGCCCCTCGGATGTGGCCGATGCCCGCATGCGGATGTTCAATGCCGATGGCAGCGAGTCGGAAATGTGCGGGAATGGTGTCCGCTGTGTTGCCAAGTACGTCTATGACCACGGCATCGCCCGCAAGGACGAACTCCAGATTGAAACGGGCCGGGGAGTCTTGACCCTGCAGTTGGAAGTCCACGGGGGGAAGGCCCGCCGGGTACGCGTGAACATGGGAGCCCCCATTCTGGAAGCGGCGAAGATTCCCACGCTGCTGGAGGGGAATCCTCCCGTGCGGCAAAAGCTTTCTGCCGGGGGTCGGGAGTTCGAAGTCACCTGTGTTTCCATGGGAAATCCGCACTGCGTGACCTTTGTCGACGAGGTGACTGACGACTGGGTGCTGAGGGTGGGGCCCGAGGTTGAACGGCACCCGGCGTTTCCCCGGCGGGTCAATGCCGAGTTCATCAAGATTCTGTCTCCCCGGGAATTCCAGATGCGGGTCTGGGAGCGGGGTTCGGGGGAAACGCTGGCCTGTGGCACGGGAGCCTGTGCTGTCGCGGTGGCGGGGGTCTTGAACGGCCTGCTCGAGCGGCGCTGTGTGGGACATCTGCCGGGGGGCGATCTCGAACTGGAGTGGAGCTCTGAAGGGCCGGTTTTCCTCACCGGGCCCGCCGAGGAGGTCTTTTCGGGGGATTGGCCCCAGACCTTCTGAGTTCGCCCCGGAAAATTTTGCGGCCCCCTGCACTGGGGGCCGGGACCGGGCAGCAAGGAGCGGGGCGGGGCCGATTGGGAGGGCTGGGAGGCGGCGGGCCTCCGCGCCTTGGGGGCGAATGTGTAGCATTCCCCGAACTTCTGCAGTAAACTCTGTGTCGTAACAATCACGACTCCTGGGGGTCTTGAATTGTTACGACACACTCCAGCCGGGGTGGCGGAATGGCAGACGCACCGGATTCAAAATCCGGCGCCCTCAAAGGCGTGTGGGTTCGACTCCCACCCTCGGCACTTCCTGATGAATGTGTGGTCGTGGGAATCGGTATCGGTCTCGCCAACGGCCTTGGATGCTATCTGTTGACTCCTTGCGGAGAGCGGTGCCGAGTTTTTGGGCTCCGATCTCGCGCCACGCGATGAATCTCCGTGACTTTGGTGATTGCCGGGCCCCTCTGCAGAGAGTCTGGGCCGGGGAGAGGCCGGTCACAAAAGTGGGAGATAACGACCGAACTCTCTGCGACTCGCGCGACCCGCGGGGTGGTGACGAAGCGGGCACCGTTGATCGCTGTTCCTCCCCGGATTTGGCCCGGTCCCTGGAACCGGTGAGGTGCGAGGCATCGGGTGGCTTCCCGTGGGGTCCGTGGATGGCCGGTAGGCGATTTTCCGATCCGCGAAGACAGTCGTTTCTGAGGACGGCCGCGATCTGCGAATCCGGGTCAGCCCGGCCGAAACCCAGGGATGCTGGATTGCTTCCGCCAGTCTCGGCTGAGTGGTCTGAGAGACCCGGCCGAACGAAGCAGGGCTGCGATACGGGGAGCCGCGTCACCACAATTCAAACGGCAGCGCACCGGGATTGAAGCGGGTGCGAAAGACTCTATGGGCGATAGCCGCCTGGTGACCGGGGCAGCTTGGCCGGGGCAGCTTGGCCGGGGCCCGAGACGGGACAGGCAACTCAAAACTGGATTGAGACAGGAAAATCAGGACGTGGGTCGCTGGGAACCGCCCCTGCTGCAAGAGAACGGTCCGGTTCGGTATACCGGGGAAAAGTCGAGGCAACCTGCGAAAAAACGGAATTTGACCGCGTGGATTCGTTGGGACCGAACTTCCGGCGGAGAAGGGTGATCGGTCAGATCTGAGAGACCAGAATCACCGTCAACAGGGCGGCGAACAGCATCAGCATCCCGATAAAGATCCAGAGAAACATGCGGCGTTCCCGCAGTTGCAGGTCGGAGTCCCGCGACGGGAGAACTCCGGAGCGAACAAACGCCAGGTTTTCGCTGGAGGGCATCGGAAGCAGGGGACTTGGGGCGGAGGGCATGGATCGGACACGAGTCATTTTTTCTGCCGACACAGGGAGTGGGAGGGGGGGGGCTGGGAATTTTGAAGACCCTTCGCGCCCCGGCCGATCCGCAACCGACACCCGACCGCTGGAGGAACTGGAACCGTTCATCAAGTTCACCCTGGACTTGTCGTTCACATTCAAGCAGGAATTCCCTCGGCGGAACCCGTGTTCCACCCACCCTGAACCGGAGTGCAAAAAAGAATGACAGAGACCGACACCCCTGGTCTCTTTCCTTTCTCCCCCCGGCTCCAACTCTCTTGACTGGCAACCCTATCGGACCAGAACATGCGCTGGTGTCAAAATCCACACCATCCGCAGGGCCGGCGCACTCCTTGCATTCCGCATCATGGCAAGACCTTTTGCCATGAAATAAGAATAACATCCCGGTTGAGTATTGCAAGAAAAAAAATCCCTTTGGAAAACTCGATTTCCGGGTTCTCGTTCCTCATGGAGAGTTGTGACCTGGTCTCCCCGGACAGATCCCCGGCTGGACCCCCGCATTCATTTACGGGAACAGCCGCGTCCGGGAAGCGGTCCACGATGGGTATCGCTTGAACGGCAGCGGAACGCCTCCGCCAGGGCGCAGTGCCCTGCGGATTGGCAGAGTGCCGACGCAATCCCCGAGCGGACCACAGTGTTTCAGGGGCGACCCGGCCTTGTGGATTGGGGCGATCGACCAGACGGTCCAGACAAGTCGCACTGCGGGAGGTCCCTCGATGGGATTGAGACCTCGTCCGGAGAATATCCCTTCAAACTGCTCAATCGTCCTTTTTCTTCGTCGCCTTGCGAGCCCCCTTCGAGCCGGGCAGGGCGACCGTGTAGAGGGTCATCACGGAACCCACGGACATGAGGGCATAGGCGACCCAGTCGGGGGGTTCAATGACCTGCTTGCGGTCATTGCTGACCCCGGTGACCAGATTCCGCAGCCCCGGGAGCGCCCGCCGATCCGAGGGGGTCTTCAGCACCACCCGATCAATCGCCAGGCAGCTCACTCCCAGCAGGCCAGTGATCAAGCCGAGGGACAGGAAGAATGAACGGATCATGGCGGGGCAATACGAAGAGGGGGAACCAAGGGGACGAACGAGACCCAAGCGTCTTGAGAGTTTGTCATGTCTTTTGGTCGACCGCCGGAGCCAACTTCGTGGAAACGATTTTTCGGGCGACTTACAACCGACTTCTTGAATCCGATCGGCGTGAGCGGCTTTTCCGTTGCCCCCGGTGTAGCCGTCACCGTCCGATCGGGTGCCCTCCCACGGAGACACCTTCGGCAGGCCTCTCGCAACGACGCGCGGATGCCCGGGGAGGAGGCTGGCCAACCCCGGATTGGCTCGATACAGTCCGCCCCCAGAGCGTCGTTTTGGCGCGGTCCGCCTGCTGCTGTTGCAACCCGAGAGAGTTCAAGTGAAAGCGAAGATTGCGCTGTTGCCCGGAGATGGCATTGGTCCGGAGGTCACCGCCCAAGGGGCCCGCGTCCTGGCGGAAGTCGCCCGGAAGTACGGTCATCAATTCGAGTTCCAGTCGCTGCCGATGGGGGGCAATGCCATCGACAGTCATGGCAATCCGCTGCCGGATGAGACGTTGGCTGCCTGCCGGGCCTCGGATGCCATTCTGCTGGGGGCGGTCGGGGGGCCCAAGTGGGATGACCCGAACGCGACGACCCGTCCCGAAGCGGGGCTGTTGAAGATCCGCAAGGAGCTGGGACTGTTTGCCAATCTGCGGCCCATCGCCCCGTCGCGCCATCTGCTGTCCGCTTCGCCCCTCAAGCCCGAGATTGTCTCGGGGACCGACATTCTGTTCGTCCGCGAATTGACGGGGGGACTCTACTTCGGTGCCTCGGGACGTCGTCCTCATCCTTCGGGAGAAGAGGCGTTCAGCACCATGACCTATTCCACCGGCGAGATTGAGCGGGTGGTGCGGCTTTCGGCCGAGGCGGCCCGCAAGCGCCGGAAGCGGCTGACCATGGTCGACAAGGCCAACGTGTTGGAAGCCTCCCGCCTGTGGCGTTCGGTCTCGGCCCGTCTGATGGCGGCCGAGTTCCCCGACATCGCCTACGACGTGGTTCTCGTCGACTCCATGGCGATGCACCTCATCTCGCGCCCCCGCGATTTTGACGTGGTTGTGACCGAGAACATGTTCGGCGACATCCTCACGGATGAGGGGTCGATGATCACCGGGTCGATGGGGCTGCTGCCGTCGGCCTCCCTGGGAACCCCGGGCCCGGGGCTGTACGAACCGATTCACGGATCGGCTCCCGATATTGCCGGTCAGGGGGTGGCCAACCCGCTCGCCACGATCCTGGCAGCCGCGATGCTGCTGCGTCACTCGCTGAATCTCGAAACCGAAGCCGACGCGGTGGAGCGGGCCGTCGATGCCGTTCTGGCCGCCGGCCATCGCACGCGCGACATCGCCGCCGGCGGGTCGAGCATCGGCACTGTGGCCATGGGTGACAAGGTGCTCGAAGCCCTCGCGGGCTGAGTCGGTTCCATGACCACCCCCGCCCCTCAGGCGGAGGCCGACCTCCGCCCGTCGCTCCCGCTGTTTGTCTACGGCACCCTGCGCCGGGGTGAGGTGAATCACGCCCCCTTTCTGGGGGGGCGGTTCACGGCAGTGTTGCCGGCCCGGCTGGAAAACCACGTTCGTTGCGTGGGATCGCACGGGTATTTTGTGGTCCGACCGCAGGCGGGCGCGGAGGTCGAGGGAGAGTTGTTCTTTCTCGAACCGGCTTGCGATCGCACCACCCTGGAGGGCTGCGACCGTCTGGAAGAGATCCCGGTCGGCCAGTTGCAGGGAGCGTGGTATGCGCGGCGGATCGTGACTGTCTGGGCTGACGGGAATCCCTACCAGGCCTGGATCTACCTCGACGCCGCTGCCGCCGGTTGATGGTGCTGTTCACGGCCCGGTGGGCGGGGGACCACCGGGCAATCTCCGGGAGAGCTCCGGCAGCCACGCTTTGACCTGTCGGGTCACGAGTGGGGACTCCCACAAGCAGCTGCGCAAGGATCGATCCTGCGTGCTGATGATGGATCCAGACGGAGACGTTTCCGCAAGGGGGGCGTCCGGACGAAATCCAGATCGCGGCCCGGAGTGCTTGGCGGCTAAACGTGTTTGTAGAACTCTTCCGCCTCGCGCATGAACTCGAGATCGAGTTCCCGGTTGCGACCCACGGCATTGGCCAGGGTGTCGCTGACGATCTTGAGTCCCCGCAGGGCGACCATCATCCCGAATTTCTTTTCGAGCACGAGCCGGCCCGCATGAATTCCGAGCCGGGTGCCCAGCACGCGGTCGAAGGCGCTGGGGGGGCCGCCGCGCTGCAGGTGACCGAGGGTGACATACCGGCACTCGATGCCGGTGCGGCGTTCGATGAGATCGGCCAGGGTCTTGCCGATCCCTCCCAGCCGCACGTGACCGAAGTCATCGACCTCGGCGGTGTCGGTCACCAGCCCTTCCTGGGGAAGCTTCGCCCCTTCGCTGGCGATGACGATGCCATACTTCTTTCCCGCGGCGCGGCGCTGCTTCAGCACCGAGCACATTTCCTCGACGTTGACCTCTTCCTCGGGAATGAGCACGTAGTCGGCGGCGGTGGCGATCCCGGCGAAGCAGGCGATCCAGCCGGCGTGGCGGCCCATGGTCTCGATGACCATGACCCGGCGATGCGACTCGGCGGTGGTCCTCAGCCGGTCGACCGACTCCATCACAATGTTGATCGAGGTGTCGAACCCGAAGGTGTAATCGGTGCAATCCAGATCGTTGTCGATCGTCTTGGGAACCCCCACGACCGGGAACTGGAAATCCTCGTAGAGCTTCTTGGCCACGCCGAGGGTGTCATCCCCGCCGATCGCCACAAGGGCGTCGAACCCCAGCCGGGCGAAACTCTCGCGCAACTGCTGGACCGACTCCGCCTTCTTGTACGGATTGGTGCGGGACGAACCAAGAATGGTTCCCCCCTTGTCGAGGATCTCATCGGTCTCCTGGGCCTTCAGGGGAATGGCGTTCCCCTGGATGGCGCCGCGCCAGCCTTCCAGCAGGCCGTAACACTCGCCGCCCCGATTCGAAATCGTACGGACGACACCCCGAATGACGGCATTCAGAGCGGGGCAATCGCCCCCGCCGGTCAACATCGCGACCTTCATGTTCCTCGACTCTCTTCCTGCAAACCACGGACCCTACACGGGAGGCGTCCAAGTCCGTTCAATGTACGTCGTGTCGATCTGGCTCGTCTGGAACGCCTTGTCGGCGAACAGATCCCGCAACAGCGGAATGGTCGTCTTCACCCCCTCGACGACAAATTCATCCAGCGCCCGCCGCATGCAGGCGATCGCCTCGTCACGCGTGGGCTTATGGACGATGAGCTTGCCAATCATCGAATCGTAGTTCGGGGGAATCGTGTAGCCCTGGTACACGTGCGAATCCCATCGCACACCCGGCCCCCCGGGGACCCGCAGCTTCGTGATGGTTCCCGGCGATCCCCGGAACCCGTTCGCCGGGTCTTCCGCGTTGATCCGGGCCTCCATCGCGCATCCATTGCAGGGAATCTGCGCCTGGGTGAAACCGAGCGGCTCTCCCGCCGCGACCCGGATCTGGCTCTTGATCAGGTCGATTCCCGACACCAGTTCGCTGACGGGGTGCTCCACCTGGATGCGGGCATTCACCTCGATGAAGTAGAACTTGTTCGTGCTCTGGTCGACGATGAATTCCACCGTCCCGGCATTCGTGTAACCGGCCGATTTCACCAGCCGGACTGCGGACTCGCACAGCTCTTTGCGAACTTCCTTCGGCAAGGTGGGGGCGGGAGCCTCTTCCACCAGCTTCTGGTGCCGGCGCTGCAGCGTGCAGTCGCGCTCCCACAGATGCCGGACGTTACCGTGGTGATCGGCAATCACCTGCACCTCGACGTGCCGGGGACGGTCGATGTATTTCTCGAGATAGACTCCGGCGTTCTTGAACGCTTTCTCCGCCTCAACCGCGGCCGCCTTGAGCCCAGCCTGGAGCGAGACGGCGTTCATCGCCACCCGCATCCCTTTGCCGCCGCCGCCGGCAGTCGCCTTGATCAGCACCGGGTAGCCGATCTCCTCCGCCACCCGCAAGGCCTCCGCCTCGGAATTGATCAGTCCGTCACTCCCCGGGACGAGGGGCACCTTGGCCGCCTTGGCGATCAGCTTGGCCGAGACCTTGTCCCCCAGCTTGTTCATCGCCTCGTGCGAGGGGCCGATGAATGTGATGTCGCAGCTCTTGCAGACCTCGGCGAAGTGCGCATTCTCGGCCAAAAACCCGTAACCGGGATGAATCGCCTGCACATTGCCGATCTCTGCCGCACTGATGATCCGGTTGATCATCAGATAGCTTTCGGAGGAGGGGCGGCCGCCGATGCAGTACGCCTCGTCCGCCAGATCGAGGTAGTGGGCCCCCCGGTCGGCCTCACTGAACACGGCGACCGTTTCGATCCCCAGTTCTTTGCACGCCCGGATCACGCGGAGCGCAATCTCTCCCCGATTGGCGATCAGAATTCGCTGGAACATGTTTTCAGCCCAACCGAACCCGGAAGAGAGGCTGCCCATACTCGACCGGGTCGCCGTTTTTCACCAGGATCTCGGTCACGGTGCCAGTCAGGTCCGAGGTGATCTGATTGAACACCTTCATAGCCTCAATGATGCAGACCACCGAATCGGTCGTTACTTTGGACCCAACCTGGACAAATGGTGCCTCGCCCGGGGCGGCCGACTCGTAGAAGGTCCCCACGGTGGGGCTCTTGATGGCCGGCAGATCGGCCGGAGCGGCGGCTGGTGCCGGGGGGGCACCGGGTGCGGCTGCCGCCGGGGCCGCCTGGGGAGGCGGGCCGGGCGGGAAGGGCATCATGGGATAGCCCGGAGCTGACATCGGACCGGGGAATCCAACCGGCAGATGGGTCAGGGTCGGTTCGCCCGAGCCGCGCCGCAGCCGCCAGCGTTCGGATCCACTGCGGAGATCGACCTCGGTCAGGCCGTGCTTCTCCATCATGGCCACGAGTTCGCGCAGCTTGCTCAGGTCGAAGGGATCTTCAGAGGTTGACGGAGGTGTCGCTGTCATGCTGTTGTCGCTCTAAACACAATCCCCGGATGTGTTTCCGAAGTCGGAGCGATGCTAGTCCGGACCGCCGATAGCGTCAAGGGATTCAGGGGACCGTGCGGTCGGTCGTGAACCATGGGGGAAACCGCCCCTGCAACTTATGGAGCTTCCCGTTCCGCAGCACTTCCAGCCGAATCTCATCCCCCGGTGTGTATCTCTTCAGCAGTTCCGATTTGAATTGCTCCAGTGTCAGCAGCCCGGTCTCCCCTTCCAGCCCCACAATGAGGTCCCCCTTCGCCAGCCCGACGGCTTGGGCCACGCCCCCCGTCTGACCCCGCAGCGAGACCACCTTGATCGCCAGTGAATCGGACTCCAACCCCGCCGTCCGCCGCTCTTCACTTCCAACGGAATATCCCAGGAAGCCCCACACCACCGGGTAGCTCCGCAACGACTTCCTCCAACTGAGATCTCCCTTCCACCACCCCTCGGCCAGAGGCAGCACGACCTTCCGTCGGGGGGCGGGGGCCCCCGCCCCAGGAGCCGATTCCCCCACCAGCACCCGCTCGGGCAAGCCCCCATGACGGTGCAGCGACCCGCGAAAATAATCCTCCCAGCGGACAGAAATCTTTCCAGCCCGCACGATCGTCTCCCCGGGGGCGAGACCGTGCTGTTCGGCGACCGAGCCTGGCTCAACCCGCGCGACCCGATGCCCATGGTCGCGCTGGAATGTCACCCCGAGATTCTCGGGAAGCGGGAAGGGGACCAGCAGCCGGGTGTCAAACGCCCCGTCGGCATACGACTGCAGCAGCCGGTATTCCTGCACCTGGTGACAATGCAGGCAGCCGTTGTGGTGCTTCCGGATCAACGGGAAATCGTCGGGACGCACCGGCTTTTCGGGGGCTGGGTGAACTGCCTCGCGGGCGGCCGCCGAGTCAGGCTCACGCCGTCGCAGTTCGTGGGCGTCCAGCACCTCCCGCATGGTGTGCAGCAGCGACTCCTTCGACAGCCGCGACTCGGGAGACTCGGCATCCCGACCGCCATATCGGGCATAAACGTTCAAGTCGGCGTCGACGAAGAACGCCTGCCAGGTGTTGTCGTAGTCGAATTCAAACCGCGCCAGATCCAGACCATTCAGTTGAGTGATGCGAACGCACTCAAACTGCGCACGGAGAGCGGCAATCTCGGGGTCCTGATGAGCAACCTGCCCATCCCATATCCAGCACTCGGGTCAACGCACGCAGCGGAAGACCACCATCAGGGGTTTGCCCGAGGTCTGCGCCTGCCGGACTCCGGCCTCCAGGCTCTCCGCCCATCCCGGGGCCCCCCACGCCGGGGCCGTCGACCACAGGCCGGCAATCAGCCCGGCAACCATCAACAAAACCCTGACTCGCGGCGTACAACGCATGGTTCTCTTCCCTCGGGAGCGGACCCGCGTCATCGTAACCCGCCCGGTCCCGGAAAAACAGACCGCCACGATCCCTTTCGCACCCCCGGTCGACCCATCACAATCGCCACCCTTCCCCCGGTTCTTCCCGGCCGGGCGGCGACATTCGACTGGTCCATCCCCACTCCAACCATCACTGCCGTCCCTCCATGATCTGCGTCAGCCTCGGTCGCACCCGCCACAAGATGATGATCGCCGAGCACCAGCAGTTGGCTCAAAAGGGAGCCCAACTGGTGGAACTGCGGCTCGACTGGCTGGGAACGCCTCCCGACCTGGGCCGGCTGCTGAAGGACAAGCCGACCCCGGTGGTCATCACCTGCCGCCGCAGCCAGGACAAAGGGCTGTGGAAATTCGGTGAAGACCAGCGGCAGACCCTGTTGCGGTCGGCGATTGTCGCGGGCGTTGACTACGTCGACCTCGAAGAAGACATCGCCGGCACCATCCGCCGTTATGGTTCCACCAAACGGATCATCAGCTACCACAATTTCGACGAGACCCCCGCCAACCTCGAAGAGATCCACCAGCGCCTCGCAGGTCGCGATCCCGATGTGGTCAAGCTGGTCACCACCGCCAAGGTGCCCGAAGACAACATCCGGCTGCTGGAGGTGGTCAGGAATGCGAAGGTCCCCACGGTGGGCTTCTGCATGGGGGACCTGGGGGTCTGGAGCCGCATTCTGTGCCGGAAGTACGGCGCCCCGTTCACCTACGCCACCTTTTCGGCCCAGCGCACGATGGCCCCGGGGCAGTTGACGTTTGAAGAGACGCGGGATGTGTTCCACTTCGACCAGATCAATGCCGAGACCCAGGTCTTCGGCGTGGTCGCCGACCCGGTCGCGCACAGCCTCAGCCCGCTCATTCACAACGCGGCCTTTCTGGCCCAGGGGGTGAACGCCGTCTATCTTCCCTTCCGGATTCCCCGCGAGCACTTCGAGCATTCGCTGAATGCCCTCGAGGCGCTCGACATCCGGGGCTACAGCGTCACGCTGCCGCACAAGGTGGCGGCCCTCGACCTGGCCAGGACAAAGATTCCCCCCACGGCCGAAATCGGAGCGCTCAACACCCTCTTCCGGGGTCCCGGGGGGGAATGGTGCGGTGCGAACACCGATTGTGACGCCGCGCTGGCGAGTCTGCGGCTGTCGCTCGATCCCGCCGGTGATCCGCTGAATCCGACGACCGATCCGCTCACGGGCAAGCGGGTTTTGATCCTCGGGGCGGGGGGAGTGGCGCGCGCCATCGCCACGGGGCTGATCCGGGCCGGGGCGGCCGTCACCATCACCAACCGCACCAAGGCCAAGGCGGCCGAACTGGCGCAGGCGGTGGGTTGCGTCCTGGCGGGGTGGGAGAACCGCGGGGCCGTGGGGACCGACATCCTCATCAACTGCACCTCGGTCGGCATGCACCCCAAGGTCGACGAAAGCCCCTTCCAGCAGCACTGGCTCGACGAAGGAATGACCGTGTTCGATACGGTTTACACCCCCGAACGCACCCTGCTGATCGCCCAGGCCCGCGAACGGGGCTGCAAGGTGGTGACCGGGGTCGACATGTTCGTGCGCCAGGCGGCCCGCCAGTACGAATACTTCACCGGGCGCCCGGCCCCCGTCGAGGTGATGCGGGACACCCTCAAAAAGGCGATCTCGGTCGTGAAGGTGACCTGATGCGGATCACCCTGATTGGCTACCGCGGCTGCGGCAAGAGCACGCTGGCACCGCTGTTGGCCCGCCGGCTGCAGTGCGAGTGGGTCGATGCCGACGTGGTCATCGAGCACCAGGCGGGGTGCACCATCAAGGAGATCTTCGCCCGCGAGGGGGAACCGGGTTTTCGGCAGCGTGAAGCGGCCGTGCTGGCCGAACTGTTGCGGCGGGATCCGCTGGTGATTGCCGCCGGTGGAGGCGCCATTCTCAACGCCCAGACCCGCCAGTTGATGCGGGCCGCCGGTCCGGTCATCTGGCTGCAGGCGCCACTGGAGACGTTGGCCGCCCGCATCGCCGGCGATGCCACCACCGCCGAGCGCCGCCCCAACCTCGCCGGGGGAGGAACCGCCGAAATCGCCCAGATGCTGGCGTTCCGCGAACCGCTGTACCGCGAGACCGCCACGCTCACCCTCGACACCGGCAGCCGTCCTCCCGCCGAACTGGTCAACGAGATCCTGGCCCAACTTGCCGACCGGGATGTCGGGGAAAGAACAACCGGCTGATGCATCCGCTCTGGATCGAGTACCTGTTTTGCATCACCAGTGTCTTCGTGCTGGGCTGCGTGGTTGGCAGTTGGCTGAACGTCTGTGTCTACCGTCTGCCGCGGGAGGAACGGTTCTGGACCGCCCTCAAGAACCTCTCGTATCCCCCCTCCCATTGCCCGCGCTGCCAGACCCCCATCAAGTGGTACGACAACGTCCCTGTGCTGGGCTGGCTGAGGCTGCGGGGACGCTGCCGTAATTGCCGGGGGAAGATCTCGGCCCGCTACCCGCTGGTCGAATTCACCACGGGCTGCCTGTTTGCCCTGCTGTATTGGTGTGAGGTGCCGTTGGAGTGGACCGCCTCGGGAGGGACCCTCGCCCATCCGTACGGCCCCGCCACGCTGTTCAGTCCGGCCCTGACGGTGGTGCATGTGCGGTTCGGGCTGCATGTCGTGCTGCTCTCGGCCCTCATCGTGGCGACCCTCATCGACATCGATCTGCGGATCATTCCCGATTCGGTCACACTGCCCGCCATGACCACCGCCGTGGCGGTGCAGTTTCTCTCGGGCGTCACCTATCTGGTTCCGGTCTGGTACCAGACGCGCGAGATGGGAGATTCGCTGCGGTCGCTCACACTGCCGTTTCATGGCAGCCGTTCGGTCGAGAACTGGCTGATCAACGTGTCGCGGTTCGAAGGACCCGTTCCCTGGCTGGGGGACCATCCCCACCTGCATGGCCTGGCGGTCAGCCTCGCCGGCCTGCTGTTGGGGGGGGCGGTGATCTGGGGGGTGCGGCTGGCCGGGTTCTGGGCGCTGCGGATGGAGGCGATGGGGTTTGGCGATGTCGTGCTGATGGCGATGATTGGCAGCTTCATCGGCTGGCAGGGAACCCTCGCCGTCTTCGTGCTCGCACCACTGCTGGCGGTGCTGGGGGCCCTCGCCACAGCCTCCTTCCGGTTGGGAGACTACATCCCGTTTGGTCCGTACCTGAGCCTGGCGACACTGCTGGTGCTGGTCGGTTTCCGCCGGTTCTGGCCGGCGCTGGAAACGAGTCTGCTGGGGGTCGGTCCGCTGCTCCCCCTGGTCGCCCTGATCATGCTGGTCTCGCTGGTGGCGATGCTCTCGGGGTGGTGGGCCATCAAGCGTCGCCTCGGCTGGGTCGATCTGGCGGAAGAACCCCAGTGGGTCGAGCAGTGGCTGCCCGCCGACCAGCTGACCTATCAGGCGATGGAAAACGCCGATCCCCGCCAGGGACAATGGCGGCCTCCCGCAGGTCAGGCGTGGCCGGGGCAACTGGCCGGTCGTGGACTGGGGCACTACGAAGCGTGGCGCCACCCCCCGGGGTCCGGCCTGCGGTAGGGGCTCTGGGAGGCGGTCTCTTCGCGAGACCCTCCCCCGGTTGACCGGCCGATTCCGCGGGTTCTACGATCGAACCCAGCGAATGTTTCCAGTGCCGCCCGCACGGCGGGGCTCTGCGGAAACCCTTCCGCCAACGCCGACTCGACCGAGGTTGCGATGCTCTCCAAACACAGGTGCCCGGTCTGGATGCTGGGCGGGTTCTGCCTGGTCGCGGGCCTGGCAACCGCTGCCGATTCCCCTTCCCAGACCGCTCCGCCGGCTCAGAACGCTCCCCCGGCGGCCGCGGCCGACTGGGTTCCGCCGATTTACGAGATCCATCGGGCGGGGGGAAAGATCACCATCGATGGCAAGCTGGACGAGCCCGCGTGGTTTGCCGCCCCGGCGTGCGGCCCGTTCCAGTTCACCTGGTACAAACAGGGGAAACAGGAACAGTCGGTCGCCAAGCTGCTCTGGGATGATGAATACCTCTACGTCGGTCACGTCTGCGAAGACGCCCATATCGCGGCCCGCCACACAGAGCACGACGGCCCGATTCCCGAAGACGACTGCTTCGAGGTGATCTTCGCCCCCAGCCCCGAACAGCCCGAGGTCTACTTCAACGTCGAGTGGAACGTCGTGGGTGGCTATGTCGACAACTTCCGTCCCGATGGTCCCACCAAACCCAGGGCCAAGGTCTGGGATGTCGAGGGGCTGAAATTCGGCGGGACCTTCGTCGGCACCCTCAATGACGACTCCGACGAAGACACGAGTTGGACCTGCGAGGTCGCGATTCCCCTCAAGAACTTTGCGAAATACATGCCTCATACGCCCCCCCGCCCGGGCAGCCACTGGAATCTCAACCTCAACCGCCATGGCGGTCCGACCAACATGCAGTACAGCCAGTGGTCGCGGGCCGATACCCCCACCCCCAGCTTCCACACTCCCCACCGTTTCGGGAAGGTGATCTTCTCGGCCAAAAGCAGCCCGTTCTCCACGCCGCGCTGAGCGTCCCGTCATCAGACCGCGCCGGCCCGTTGCCCGCCGCGCTGTCCCGGCCTTTTCCCGGCCAATCCGCGGACTCCTCCTTTCCCGGCTTCCTCACAGGGTGTCTTCCCATGCTTCGCTGGCTGATGCACGGCACACTTTGGTTGGCTGCGATGGTCTGTCTCTCGCGGTCCGACGCCCGGGCCCAGGGATATTCCCCGGCTGAGGCGGTCAGCAAGATGACGGTGGCCGAGGGATTGGCCGCGACACTGTTCGCCTCGGAGCCCGAAGTGCGGCAGCCCATCTTCTGCAAGTGCGACGACCGGGGCCGGCTCTGGACCATCCAATACCTGCAATACCCCAACCCCGCGGGGCTCAAGCGGGTGCAGGTCGACCGCTACTCACGCACGGTGTACGACCGCAAGCCCGAACCCCCGCCGCACGGCCCGAGAGGGGCCGACCGCATCACGATCTGCGAGGACACCGATGGCGACGGCCGGGCCGACCGCTTCCGCGATTTCGTCGACGGGCTCAATCTCTGCACGGGGCTCGAATTCGGCTATGGCGGCGTGTTTGTCATTCAGGCTCCGTACCTGCTCTTCTACCCCGACCGCAATCGCGATGATGTGCCCGATGGCGATCCCGAAGTGCTGCTGGATGGCTTCGGGCTCGAAGATGCCCAGTCGCTCGCCAATCATCTCACCTGGGGTCCCGATGGATGGCTCTATGGACTCAACGGCAGCACCACCACCTGCCGGATCCGCGGCATCGAGTTCCAGCAGGGAGTCTGGCGGTATCATCCCCGCACCCGGGAATTCGAACTTTTCTGCGAAGGGGGGGGCAACGTGTTTGGCCTCACCTTCGACCGCGAAGGGCGGCTGTTTTACAGCTCGAATGGCGGGCTCTTCTGGCATGGCCTGCAGGGAGCCTACTACGAAAAGAACTTCGGCAAGCACGGCCCGCTGCACAACCTGTATGCCTACGGTCACTTCAAGAATGTGACGCACACGGGAGAGACCGGCCGCCCCAATACCGGGGCCACCATCTACCAGGGGACCACGTTTCCAGCACCGTTTCACAATGCCTTTTTGTGCGGCGACTTTCTCAGTCACACCGCCTCGTGGTGGCAGGTCTCGCCGGCGGGATCGACCGTCACCGCGAAACTGGGAGGGCTCTTGCTGAACAGTCACGATACCTGGTTTGGGGCCACCGATGTCTGTCTGGCCCCCGATGGAGCGGTCTTCCTCACCGACTTCCACGACCAGCGGACCGCTCACCCCGATCCCGATGCCCGCTGGGATGATTCCAACGGCCGCATCTACCGGCTGCAGGCGGTCAACGCCCCCTCCGGTTCTCTGCCCGACCTGCACGCGCTCGGCGCAGCCAAGCTGGCCGAGTTGCTGCACAGCCCCAATGGCTGGTTGGCTCAACGGGCGCTGCGCCGTCTGGCTGAACAGCCCGATCGGGCTGTGGTGCCGTCCCTGAGGGCGGCCCTCGAGGCTGATGTCCCCGCCCCCCGCGCCCTCGCGGCCCTGTGGGGTTTGCATGCGGTGGACGGACTCGATGAACCGGCGCTGCTGGCTGCGTTGTCGCATCCGGGACCCGCCGTACGGGTCTGGGCCATCCGGCTGGCGGGAGACCGCCGCGAGGCGACACCCGCTGTCGCGCGTCGCCTCGTCGGGCTGGCGACAGAGAATCCTCCCGCCGAGGTGGCCGCCCAGCTCGCCTGTTCAGCCCGGCGGTTTTCGCCGGATGTTGGACTGTCGCTGCTGTTCCCGCTGCTGGGTGAGGACCGGCTCGCCGAGGACCCGTTCGTCCCCTGGCTGGTCTGGTGGGGACTGGTCGAGCACTCGGTGACGGGGCGCGAGACAGTGCTGCGGGAATTTGCCAGTCCGGCGGGTTGGTCGACAGGACTGCGCCGGGCGAACCAGCCGCGCCTGATGCGGCGGTATGCCGCCGAGGGAACCGCCGCCGGCTACGACGCCTGTGCCACGCTGCACGCCGCCGCCCCCCAGGCCGAACAGGAAGCGCTCTGGAAATCTCTGCTGCAGGGGTTGACCGAGCGGGCCCGCGTGCTGGGACCGGCGACCAATGCCGGAATGTTCGATCAACTGGCGGGGGCGGCTTCCACCGCTGGTCCCATCCCGCAACCCAATCGCTATGCCCCCATCACCGGTCCCCTGCTTGATCGCATCGCGGCACAGGCAAGCAATCAACCGGCGGATCCGCTGCGAACCCGGCTCGCTCTCGAGGCGGGTTTGCCCGAGGCCCGCGACAACCTGCGGCGGGATCTCGACCCGGCCGCCGCCGTGTCCCTCCACAAGAACCGGCTCGACATCCTGGTTGAGTATCCCGATGCGGCTGCCGTCCCGACACTGATGGGCCTGTTTCGGTCCACCCAGTCGGCCCAGGTGCGGGAAGCGGCGCTGCGTGCCCTGCAGCCCTTCATCGACGCACCCCTCGCCCGCGACCTGCTGGCCCTGTACCCCGTGCTCGATGGCAACCTGCAGGCGCGGGTCCGGCAGGCGTTGTGCGGCCGGCCCGGGGCGGCGCTGGAGTTGCTGCAGGCGGTCGATCGGGGCGAGATTCCTGCTGCCGCGATTTCCACCGAGCAACTGCGTCCCCTCGCCCTGTTGGAACAGCCGGAGGTCGAGGCGTTGGTCCGCCGGCACTGGGGCAACATCCAGCCGGGCACTCCCGAAGAGAAACTCGCCGACATCCGCCGGTTCAGCAATGACCTGCGGGCGGGGGCGGGGGATGCCAGCCGGGGCGAAGCGCTCTTCGTCAAGCACTGCGGCACCTGTCACAAGGTGCGGAATGTGGGGGCGAATCTTGGTCCCGAGCTGACCGGCACCGTGAAGGGAGATCTCGCCTCGCTGCTGGCGAATATTGTCGACCCGAGTGCCGTGGTGAAGAAGGAGTACCTGACGCACGTCGCCCAGACCAAAACCGGCACCATTGTGTCGGGACTCCTGGTGGAGGAAGACGCCGGCAGCGTGACTCTGGCCGATGCGAAGAATCAACGGACACGGCTTTCGCGGGACCAGCTCGAAGAGCTGTCGGTCTCGGGCACCTCGCTGATGCCCGAACGCCTGCTCGAGCAGCTCTCGCCCCAGGAACTGCGCGATCTGTTCGCCTGGCTGAGGCAGTAGGGTGGTCCGCCTTCCCCCGCGACTCTCTGCGGCCGGCATGGCGAATTCCGGTGCCGCGAGATAGCCTCGCAGCAGTTGGGGCAGATTGGCTTCACGTCGATTTCAGAGGTGCGGTGATGAGTGCTCGCTCGTGGCGTTGGTGGTGCGGTGTCGTGGCGGTTGCGGGATCAGGCTGGCTGAACCTCGCGTCTCTCGCCGCCCAGGACGATCTGCCCCGGTCACTCGATCCGCGGGTGAAGATCGAGCTGTTTGCCGAGAATCCGCAGATCGTCACCCCCACCGGGCTCGATGTCGATTCCGCGGGGCGCGTGTTCGCCCTGGAAAGCAACACGCACTTCCCCCCAGCCGAGTATCCCGGTCCCAAGTCGGACCGGCTGCTGGTCTTTCCCACGAGTCCCCAAGGCGGTCGGGCCGAGACGGCCGTGCTGTTCGCCGACGGTTTCCGGCATGCGATGAGCGTGCTGGTGGTTCCTCCCTGGCTGCGGACCCAGGCCGGTCTGGCGGCCGACGCTCCGGCCGGGGCGGCGGCGGTCTATGTCGCGACGCGGCGGTCGATCTGGCGGCTGCACGATGACAACGGCGATGCGGTGGCCGACCGCCGGGACGAGTTGGTCAAACTGGAGACCAAGGGAGATTATCCCCACAACGGCCTGGCCGGGTTCGCCCTCGATGGGACCGACTGGCTGTGTTTCGGGTTTGGTGAGAATCTGGGCGAGTCGTACGCGATTGTGGGGAGTGACGGCACCCGCCTGGCGGGGGGCGGCGAAGGAGGGAACATCTACCGCTGCCGGCTGGATGGCACCCAGCTGCAGCAGATCTCGACCGGATTCTGGAATCCTCACGCCAATTGTGTGGATGGATTCGGCCGGCTGTTCTCGGTCGACAACGACCCCGACAGCCGTCCTCCCTGCCGGCTGCTGCATGTCGTCCCCGGATCGGATTTTGGCTACCGCTTCCGGAACGGCCGCAAGGGATTGCATCCCTTTACGGCGTGGGATGGCGAACTGCCGGGAACCCTGCCGATGGTCGCTGGAACAGGGGAGGCTCCGTCCGGAGTACTGGCGAATGAGGGGCTCGCCTTGCCCGACGATTTCCAGGGAGACCTGTTCGCCACGAGTTGGGGAGATCACCGGATTGACCGGTTTGTCTTGAAGCCCCGGGGAGCCTCGTATCAGTCGCTGGCCGTGCCCCTGATCGTGGGGGGAACGAACTTCCGCCCGGTCGGTCTGGCGCAGGCACCCGACGGCAGCCTGTTTTGCACCGACTGGGTCCTCCAGGACTACAACGTGCATCAACGCGGCCGTATCTGGCGGATCACCGGAACCACGCCGCCGCGCGAGACGGCGGTCGATTTGCACCGCGTGGCCAGCGCACCCGCAGACCAGTTGCACGGTTGGTTGGCTCATCCCCGCCTCCCCTTGCGGCGGGCGGCTGCCCGGCGGCTGGCCCAGTCCGATTCCGGACGAGCCACGCTGCGCGAGGTGTTGGAGACGGCCGACAGTGCTCCGCGGGCCCGTCACGAAGCGCTCTGGGCTCTGCTGGCGACCAGCGAAACCGCCGTGCTGCCGGAAGCGACGGTCACGGCGTTGCTGCGCGCCGGTCAGGGACTGGAACGGGTTGTGTGCGAGCAATTGGGAACTGCGGCTCTGCCCGCTCCCGCGCAGACTCCCCGGAGTGTGGTCCAGGGCTTGATCAATGATCGTCTCGCGAGTGATTCCATCCCGAGGCGGGATCCGGCGGCGCTGGTCGCGGCTTTGGCCCGTGCCCGGCTCGACGACCCGAACTGGCCCGCCCAACTCGCCTCGATTGATGATCCCTACGTGTTCGGCGGGTTGATCGACCTGTTGTCGCGGGAGTTGCCGGTGGATCGGCTGGCGGATCTGTTGAACACCGACGCCTCCCGGCGATCTCCCGCACTGCGGTTGGCGGCTCTGCTGGCAGCTCGCCGGGTCACGCCGCGTGATGAAACCCTCGCGGGACTGGGGCTGGCCGATCGCGATCCACGGGTGCGGCAGGCGGCCGTGCAGTGGGTGGCGGAAGAGAAACTCGCGGGCCTGCGGGGTGCTGTTGAGCAGGTGTTTCAGTCAAAAGATGTCACCAGTGGGCTGTTTGTCGCCTCGCTGGCGGCGCTCGCCATGCTCGATGGACAGAACCCGGCCGAGATCGACCGGCTTCCCGCCTCGCAATACGTGGTTCCTTTGGCGACCGATCCACAGAAGCCGGCCAGCGTGCGGGTCCAGGCCTTGCGGCTGGTTTCCCCCACCGATCCCGCGCTGACCCCCGCCTTTTTCGACTCTCTCTGGGAGACCAGCGACAAGGGCCTGCAGGTGGAAGCCCTCCGGAGCTGGCAGGGGGGCAAGACCAGCGAGGTTGCCGACCGGTTGTTGAAGCTGCCGCAGGATGCCAGTGTCGATCGCAGCCTGCGGCTGGAGGCGATTCTGGTGCTCTCGGAACAGGCGGCCCGCGAAGAGGCGGTGGGGCCGGCCCGTACGCTGCTGGCTGGGTTGCTGAAGGACAACGATCCCCAGATCTCGATCGAGGCCCTGCGGGCACTGCGGGGGGTGACCCAGCCCGACGACATGTTGAAGGGGGCCCTGGCGCAGTTGGCCGGGCAGATCTCTGGGGTCACCGGCGAGCCGACGGATGCGATCCGCGAGCAGGCGGCCCAGGTGGCTCTCTTGGCCGACCTGTGGAAGCTGCCTCCGTTCGCCGCACTCAAACCGCTGCTGGAGCCTCGTCCCACCACCAAGGAGGAATGGGTGTATGCCCTGGGTCGCGGCCGAGGGGGAGATCCCGAAGCGGGCCGGCGGGCGTTCTTCCACCCGGCAGGAGCGGGCTGTCTGAAGTGCCACACCATTCAGGGGCGGGGCGGACGCGTGGGCCCCGACCTGTCCCGGGCCCCCGACACCATGAACCGCATGCAGATGGTGTTGTCGCTGTTGGAGCCCAGTGCCGAGATCGCCCCGCAGTTTGTCGCCTGGACGATGGAGCTGCGCGACGGCCGGCAGCACACCGGCATGATCGTGCACGAAAACGAGGGCAAGACCGTGCTGGGAGATGCCGAGGGCAAGACCGTGACTCTCCCCACGGCCGAAATCGTCGAACGAATCCCGCAGAAAACCTCGGTGATGCCCGCCCAGCTCTACGACCGCATGACCCTGCAGGAAGTGCGCGACGTGCTGGCCTATCTGGTCAAGGGGAGTCGCTAAAAAAGGGGCCAGGTCCAATTACGGTCTGTCTAAAATGGTCCTGTCCCCTTTTACGTCGGTGCCCAGTTCCTCGGCCGCCTGCTGCTCGAGGGTGGTACCGGGTTTCATCGCCCGTTCCAGCATCATCTCGAACGGTTGCGGTGTGACTGCCCGCGGGCCCTGCAGGGGGCGATCGAGGACCAGGATCACCCCGATCACGGTGGCCATGAAGAAGGAGAGGAGTCCGCTCAGGAAAAGGATGCTGCGGAAATCCAGGTCGAACAGACAGATAAAAACGATCGTCAAGACCGCCCCTATCAACACGACATACCAGAGGATGTCTGGCAGGCCGGTGCTGACGGCGTACATCCTCTGCCGTCGCAACTCACGCGGATGATCCCACGACTGCAGCACATGTTCGTGCACCAGCCGTTCCCGATCGTTGCTCGGCTCAAACGACCGCAGCCGTTTGTTGATCCGCAGAATCACCGCGGACCCCGCGCGGGGAATCCCGCCCCGCGACTGGCTCGGCCAGTCCTTCTGGATGGTCGCCTCGACGTACTCCCGCAGCAGAAGCCTCAGTTCCTGCGCCTCCTCGGGAGGATACGAGGCCTCGAGATCGCCATAGAAGCCCAGCAGGTACAACGCTTCCCGCGTGACGACATCCTCCACGCCGTTGCGGTTCTCATACGCCGCCACCGCCAGCAGCCCGAGCAACAGGCCATAGAAGACTCCGAAGCACGACAGCACGGCACTGACGACACTGTTCCAGTCGGCCTGGCGGACGGCCAGACGGAGCAGGAACGGGCGCACAAGCAGAGCCCCCAGCCAGGTTCCCCCCATGAAGACCACGAGTACGAATCCCAGCACCTGCGGGACAGTCAGGTCGAACAACCAGTCGGGCACAACTCACCTCGCATTGCCGTCGCCTCGGGCGACGTCTTGCCGTAGCGGGCTGAAACTCCGCTCGAGGCCGCAGCCCGACGCCCGCTTCTGCTCCCTCATCGGATCATCCACCCTGCTCGGAAGA
>JBKDUK010000467.1:0-10159 GCA_046339535.1 Planctomycetaceae bacterium
CCAGCCGGGCCGCCTGCACCACCCGGTCCGATTCCGCCATCCGCAACTTCTGGGCGACCGTTTCCTGGTAGGCCGCTATCGCGGCCGCCACCCCCCCGGCATCGGCCGGACGATCGGCCGGCTGCCGCTGCAGACAGTGCCGCGCCAACTCCACCAGCGCGGGGTCGGCCCCCGACGCCGCCAGGCGCTGATGACAGGCGTCCAGCTTCCCCGCCGTCGCCTGCTGCATCACCCCGCTGTCGACCTGCTGCACATAAGGCGGCTTCCCCGTCAGAATCTCGGCAAGAATCCCCCCCAGCGAGAACACATCACTGCGGGTATCGAGCTGATCGATCTGACCCAGCGCCTGCTCGGGAGGCATGTACGCCGGGGTCCCCAGCACGCACCCCATCTGTGTTACGGAATCATCCGGAACCGGCGTGGTGTCGCTTCCCGTGCGGTGGGTCTTCAGTCCTGGCAGCGGCGGTCGCGTCCCGGGATCCACCTCCCCCTGCCCTGGCCGGTCGCTCAACACCTTGGCCAATCCCCAATCCATCACCTGCACTTCGCCGAACGCACCCACCATGATGTTGGAGGGTTTGAGATCGCGGTGAACCACCCCCCGGCTGTGGACATAGGCCATCGTCTGGCAGATCTGCAGAAAGATCCCCAGGAACCGCCCCTGATCTTCCCGCGGGTCGGCCCGACGCTGCAGCAACTCGGCCAGGGTCTCTCCCTGAACCAGCTTCATGCTGAAAAACGGCCGCCCGTCTTCAAACACCCCCAGTTCATGCACCGGCGCAATGCCCGGGTGCTGCAGTTGCCCCCCAATCTGGGCCTCTTCAATAAAGCGGTTGACCACCCCCGGCTTGTAGGCCTGCGATTCATGCAGCACCTTGATCGCCAGATCGCGCCCCAGGTGCTCGTCTCGGGCCTTCAGCACCACCCCCATGCCGCCCCGGGCGATCTCTCCTTCCAGCCGGTAGCGTCCGTCCAGGCCAATTGGCTGCCGGGGAACCGCCAGCGGCGCCCCCGTCGTGTCTGCCCCCCCTCGATCGGACAGCGAATCGGCACGGGTCAGCCCCATTTCTTCGACCGGCCGCCCCTGGGAGGGATCCGCATCCGCCCGCAGGGTTCGATCGGCAACATCCGTCAGCTCTCCCGGGGACGCCGCCACCGTGCGATCCGAATCCGGAACCGACACCCCGGTCATATCGGGAGAGTCGTTCGCCAGGGTGTGATCGGTCGTTGGATCTGATTCCGCCGACCGCTGGCCGAGCGTTTGCAGCGCCTGGTCCAGACGCCGTCGCAACGACGGGTCGCCGGCACACGAGGCCTCCAGAAACTGGGTCCGTTGACCGTCGTCAACAATGCGACTCGCCTCGCTCAACAGATCTTCGAACCGATCGCGGGGTTCCGTCATGACGCCACACCCTCCCCTGCCCAACCCGGTTCCATAGCCGCAACCGGAATCGAAAAATGGACCGCCAGAGAATCTCTCCGGCAAACCCGCGACAGCCTCCCCTCACCCAAGTCTGAAACGTAGTCCGCCCCACCCGGCGATGCAACGCTGCGCGCCACCCGGGCGTTCCTCCCTGAGCAGCAGCTCTTTTCCCGCCGACGACTGAGTCCCCCCGCCGTAGGCCAGGCGAGGCATTCAGGACCGAGAGTCGGGCCATCACACCCCAGTTCGGTCCCGTTCAGCGGCCGCTCGACAAAGCTCGTCCGCCCTGGCAGCCGCAGAGCGATTCCAGCGGTGGTGCCGTCCCTTTCCCGACACCCTTTCCCGGGGGGAGGAATCGATTAGACTGACGTGAGTGCACCGCGGAAGTTCCGCCGTGTCGCTGCTCTCCGAACTCCGAATCGCCCCATGACCCTCGATGCCGATCGTTGGCTGGCGAAGCTCGCCCGGCTCAAAGTCGACAAGGCCCGCGGTGACCCGGCCCCCCACAAGCCCCTCTTGATGCTGGTCGTGCTGGAGCTGGCCGAGGAAGGCCGACTGCAATCACCCGACCTTCCACTGACACCCGAGCTGGCGTTCCGGTTCTGCACGTATTGGTCGGTCGTCGCTCATCGGCGGACCCAGCGGCCCGACATCCGCTACCCATTCTTTCACCTGACCTCCGATGGCGTCTGGACCGCTCTCGATGCCCGGGGCTTACCCGCCAGCGAACGCCGGGAGGCCCGCGTCGCCCGGCTGTCTCCTGGTTTTCTCGCTCTGGCACAGGATGCAGATTGGCGTGCCCAGGCCCGGCGGGTGCTGATCTCGGCCTACTTCGAGCCGGAAGAACGGGTCAGCCTCGCGTCGCTGCTGGGTCTGCCGGCTCCCACCGAGGCCGAGGTGCTCCTTGACGCGGCCTACCCCGATCCCGATGCGGCCGCCCGCCGGGGGCGCGAAGCGCGGTTTCGGCTGCATGTCGTCAATGCCTACGGCTATACCTGCGCCCTCACGCGGTATCGAGTCACGACGATTGACGGGAGCAGCATTGTCGATGCAGCCCACATCCACGAATTCGCCTCCTCGCGCAATAACGATCCCCGCAATGGGCTCGCCCTGTGCAAGAACGCCCATTGGCTGTTCGACCAGGGGTTGTGGTCGTTGACCGACGATTTCCGGGTGCTGGTGGCCCGCGAGGCATTTGCCGAGGAAGGGCCCGAGGGACACCTGCTCCGTCCCTACGCCGGCCGTCCCATCCATCTCCCCGCCGACCGCCAGTTCTGGCCCGATCCTGAACACCTCGGGTGGCATCGCAGAAAGCGTTTTCAGGGGGTTTAGCTTCCTCCCGGAGATCGTCTCACGGCAAAACGATCGGCGAGAACCTTCCGGGACTCGGCCTGCAAATTCCGTCCGCCCCTCACCCGGTCCGCCCGAGTTCCCCCCCCCCAACGCAACAGACCCACCGGGACGTCAGTTTCCCGGTGGGTCTGTCATCGTTGTCTTCAAATCGCAGGATCACGGCACGATCCTTTTCCGGGGAGTGAGCCGAACTCACTCCCCGGAGAGTTGCCGTAAATCACCCGATCGAAACCGCACCCGAGAACAGGCTCTGGAACCCGGTCTTCCACGCCTTGGCGGTGGTGTCGTAGATCCAGTTGTTCGAGTACCGCAGCACGCTGCCCGAGAGGATGGTGAAGGCCACCTTAGCGGCCGGACCATTCCCGGTGACATCCAGACGGAGTGTCAGGTTCCCCTCGACGGAAGAGGAGGTTCCATCGGCATTCAGCCGCGACACATTGGCCTTCGAGTAAATGGTGTTGACCTTTCCAATCGACAGGTTGGCCGCCGTCATCGACGTCAACGAGTTCGACTTGATGTAGATCACACTGCCATCGGCCTGGGGCAGGAACAGGGTGATTTGCCCCTGCAGATTCTTGAGCGACTTGTTGAAGGCCACCCCGACCGAGAATGAGGCGTCACCGCTGGGAGCATAGGTGCCCACCGCCGACGACAACCGGCTGAGAGTACCGGCTCCCTTGATCGTGTTGACCCCCACCGGCTGGACAACCGACACGGCGACGGTCCGATCGGAGTCGGGCTGGCCGTCATTGGTGTAGTTGCCCGAGACAACCGTCTGAATGAAATAGCTGCTGGCACCGTATTGACCCGTGCTGAGCGTGACCGTTGTGCTGGCAGTTCCCGTCGAGGAATTGCCAGCCACCGGGGCGACCTTGACGTTCCCCGCCAGCAGCTTCGGAGTGCCGCTCGACACGTCGTAGAAGCTGACGGTGGCCCCATCCAGCGTTAACCCGGTCGGATCCTGCAGGCTGGCCGACAGGGTGACCTGCGTCGTGGTGGCGCTGCTGCCCGAAGTCACCCACCAGGTGTTGCCGATATAGGCCGCGGTGGCCTCCCGGGCACCGATGGTGAACGCCAGGGTTCCTGTCGCAGGATCGGGGGTGTAATTCGGGTTGCTGTATTCCCACTCCTTGCTGTGATTGCCGGCACTGGATTTGGTGAGGCTGTCGGTAAACAGCACCCCATCGCTTCCCACACCGGTGATCGTCACCGTCTGGGTGTGCGACTCGGAATCGAAGGTTCCGCCGGTGTAACCCGTCACATCGATGGTCAATGTGGCCGGGGTGATCTGGGCGGTGGCGTTGTTCACCGAGACCAGCTCGTAGTTGGCGATGTCTGCCCCGGACAGCACGGCATCGGTCAGCACAACCGCGCGGGTCCCCGCATTCGCCGTCACAAAGGCTGCCGTACCATCGACCAGAGTCACATCGTCACCCGCCTCGATTCCATTGGCAGTCCGGGTCAGGACCGTGGCCGTCGCGGTCGAGT
This sequence comes from Planctomycetaceae bacterium, assembly GCA_046339535.1. Lineage (GTDB taxonomy): Bacteria > Planctomycetota > Planctomycetia > Planctomycetales > Planctomycetaceae > UBA10511. The sequence goes on from JBKDUK010000467.1 coordinate 4,265, forward strand.
CGTAGGTCTTGTCACCGGCGGTAAACGAGCCGGTGATCTGCTTGCGCGTGATGCTCGCAGTCGCCGTCAATTCGCTCTCGGCCAGGTCATAGTTCGAGGCACTGTCGCCCGACAGGGACAGCCCCAGGATGGTGACAGTCTTGTCCGCTTCGACAAACCGGTCCGAAAACAGGGCCGATGTGAAGTTGACCACAAGCTTGCCCTCGGCCTCGTCAGCCGCCACCCGATCATCCGTGAAGGACACATCCGCCACATCGGTGCCGTTGTAGGCCCGACTGGCCGCGGTGGCACCCACCGTCAGCGTCGCCCGCAGGATGCTGGAAGAAACCGATCCGGATTGATCGTTGTAGTTCGGATCGCTGAACGACCAGGCCCCGGTGTAGCTGCCGGCGTTGGTCTGGGTCGTCCCGCTCAGGTCGAGCCCGGCCAGGTCTTCACCGTTGACCCCCGTCGCCGTCCCCGTCGCGGTGTGTTCCGTGCCGTCGTAGGTCACGCTGTACCCGGTCACGACAATCACCGCGTCGGCCTTTGCAATGCTGCTGGCGACCGTTCCCGAGGCGTCGTTGTAGTTCCCCGTCACGTCGGTGAACGTCCAGGTGCCGGTGTAGCTTCCCGCGTCGGTCTCAGCCGTGCCACTCAGGTCCAGCCCGACCAGTTCTTCGCCATCGACCCCTTCCGCGGTTCCTTCTGCGGTGTGTTCCGTGCCGTCGTAGGTCACGCTGTACCCGGTCACGGTAACAGTCGCGGTCGCCTTGTTGATTGTCAGGGTCGCGGTCCCCGAGGCGGGCTCGTAGTTGGGATCGCTGGTGGAGGCGGTGACCGAACCGCTTTCCGACACGTCCGTCCCAGTCAGTGAGTTGGACGCCAGCGTGGCGCCGCCCACACCGGTGATCGTGACGCTGGCGGTGTGCGCGGAGGCGTCATACACACCGGTGTAATCCACCACAGCAACCGTCGCGGTCGCCTTGGTGATCGTCAGGGTCGCGGTCCCCGAGGCGGGCTCGTAGTTGGGATCGCTGGTGGAGGCGGTGACCGAACCGCTTTCCGACACGTCCGTCCCAGTCAGCGAGCTGGACGCCAGCGTGGCGCCACCTACACCGGTGATCGTGACGCTGGCGGTGTGCGCGGAGGCGTCATACACACCGGTGTAATCCACCACAGCAACCGTCGCGGTCGCCTTGGTGATTGTCAGAGTCGCCGTACCAGAGGCGTCATTGTAGTTCGTATCATTCGAGATTGAGGCGGTCGTGGAACCACTGTCGGCGACGTTGGTTCCAGACTTCGATGCGGAGGTCAAAATGACCCCGCCCACACCGGTAATCTCGACACTGGCCGTATGCTCCAGGCCGTCGTAGGTTTGGTTGGAGTTCGAGGTGGTCACCGTGGCGTCGGCCTTCGCGATCGCGGCGGTGGTTGTGATCGGATCAGCGGAGAGCACATAGTTGCCGGCAGCGTCCCCTTCCAGCGATCCCGCCAGAGTCACGGTCTTGTTCTCGCCGGCATTTTCATCGGCGAAACTCGCAGTGCCGGTCAGCGTGACCTTTCCGTCGTCGACCAGCAGCACCCCGGCCAACGTCGGTGTTCCACTCACCGTCGCTGTGGTTGAGCCGTCGTAGGTCTTGTCACTGGCGCTGAAGGATCCGGTGATCTGCCTGGGAGTGACGGCCAGCGACTCCAGGTCCTGGCTCACGTCGAAATTCTCTGTGCCACTGTATTCAGCCCGGATCGAGTACGTGCCGACCGACAACACGCTGCTCAACGACACCTCGGCAACACCATCGTCGAGGCTGTCGGACCCCACCACGCTCCAGTTGGAATTGACATAGACGGAGAACGAGACCGTTCCCGCAGTGACGGTGGCAGGCGTCGGGTCACTGGTCGTCACGACGGCCGACAGAGTGGAGGCCGAACCATAAGTGACCGGATCAGCAGGAAGGGACAACTGGACGGTGGTGGCGGCGGCCAACAAAGCCCGGCTTTCCAGAGCCTGCGCTCCGAGGGGCAGCCGCGCCAGATTCCGACGTCCCCGACGGGGGGCCATCCGAAGCGGACTCTTCGCAAGACGCTGCAGCAGACGGGTCCAAAGATTGATCATCGACAAAAAATCCTCAAAGAGAAGGGTCAACACGCGGGAAGTCATGGGGGGGCAGGCCAGGAATTGGTGACTGTCGATGGAGTGCTTCGACTCAACCTGGAAATCCATGACCGGCGAACGGTCATGGCACCCGATCTCGACATCCCAAACTCACCAGCTCACAAACAGACAAGGAGAGTCGGCCCCCGACTCAATCTCCTCAGCCCGATCACCTCATTCACCCCGGCACAAACACTCTGCCTCGCCCAGTGAGACAATCGTGGCCCAACACGAGCAGTGCATGCGCAAGCGAATGTAAATCGAAGAGGCCTTTCCTTAGGCGCCATCCGCCGAAAACTTCAGCAATTTTCCGCATCGAGAATTAATCTCCTATGCCGCAGGACAATTTCTATCCAAATGCGAAAGTGACTTGCCATTCTTCATTGCCCTGGCAGCGAACATTCCACCACAACACCATCCGCGTCCCTCAAGGGATAGGAATCGAAGTCAGACCCGAACCCCCGTGCTCCCAAGACACCCGGATCGAAAACCTCAATCCATACCCCTCCACACAACCCTCCGAGTGGGCCCAACAGACGGGTGACAGGAGCGCGGACCTCCGTGTCCGCTCCACTGGGCCTGAATCGGACAAACACCGTCCCCCTGGGCCGCCAAACCGCCCTGCATGGAAATCGCCAATCCGCGCCCTCCACACCACGCGCTGAAAGGGTCCAGCCCACGGGTGGCGGGGGGGGCGGACCTCTGTGTTCGCTCCACTGGACATGCATCAAACAAAAACCGCCCCAATGGGCAGTCCATCCGCCTCGATCGGAACCTCATCCGCATTCGATCGCCCAACATCTCGAGAAGAGCAAAGTCCGCCATCCGCCAAAGCCATTCTCTGAAGGGGAAATATTCCATAGTCCAGGGTTGCCGCGCAGCGGCTTTCCTGGTTAGGGGACATTCAATATGACCATTGAACCCCATGGGGATTCGCTTGTCGCAGGGTGCGATTGGAACAGCCGTGGCAATGGCCTGCGCAACTCCGAAACAGGCCACAATCCCCCCCACGGTCTCTCTTAAGACACCGATCAAGAACGCTACCCAGGGGAGTGCTGCGCACAAACCCCCGGGCTATCCAGGAATGTCCCTTCAGGACATAGCCTGGATGGATGCCGTTTGCGCGAAGCGAGCCGATTATCACCGGGTCGGGTTGTTGGTTGATCCCTGTTGCTTGGTAATCCGCATCGTGGCCCCCACGCCTCGTCTTCGGCCGCCCCAGACCCCACCGACCTCGTGTCGGTTGGTGAAGAAGATCTGCGGCTCACTCCGCGGCACCGCTGCGCGTCGCTCCCTCTCCCACCAAACGACTCCCGGGAAACCGAACCCGGGTGACTGTGGGAGAGGGTTGGGGTGAGGGCCAAATGGCTGCATGGTTTGTCCAGGTGTGACACACAACATTCCGCGCGGGTCGCCCCCACATCTCCCCGCCTGTACACCCCCCACAACGCCAGCACCCCGAAGGTGGTGCCAGAAAACGCGGATCAACAGGACCAGCGCGGACGCCCCGCACCGACCGGCCCGCCGACCGTCGTGTGCGTCCGCATCCGCAAGGCACCCAAACAATCCCCGGTCTGGCGGGTGGCGTCGCGCCGCGCCAGGTGAGTGGAGTTGGCGCCCCTTTCCTCGGAGCACACGACCCAAACACCGGAAGAAATCGGGCATGGTTATGGGACTATGGACCTGACCCCTTTTTACACCCCCCGGGAGGCTTCGGACCGGGGTGAAAATGGGCGGTCATTTTTTTTGATTTTCCGCGTCAGATTTCCGGGGCTGCGCCTGAAGAGTTTGATAGAGGGGCTCGAGAGAGACCCTCTCGATAGAGATCACCCGTTCAGTCCAAAGCGGTTTACCGGGTGATCCCGAAGGACGGCTCTGGTGATCACTTGTGTCCTGCCGCAGGGAACCGCCTCTTTCCGAAAGAGCACGGTGGCGTGCGACAGTTCCTGCATCAATCGCTTCCTGTGCCCACCGACTCGTGCGGCGAGGGAAATCGTGCGCGCTGTCGAGCGGATCAATCGAGCAACTCCCCCCCAGGAGGCCGATTGATCCGTCTCGACATTTTTTTGTCCGAAACAACAAAACACCCGAGGGAGTGATCGTCTCCGCAGCTTGAGCTGGGGCAACCGTCAAGGTCAACGCAGCTCGGATCGCCGGTGACTGAGGCGGGCTGTTCTGTTACGCCGTGATTTGTCTTCATTCGGAGGGCGGAAGTTGCTCCGCCGACAGTCGAATTCCCTGCTTGCGAGCGGCTTCGGTCAACCGTTGCTGGAACTCGCTCCGCTCCGGGCCCACCGACTGGTTCACAGCCTGCGATAGATACGACATTTCTTCCGCACTGCGGCCCAGTCCGTGGCTCGCCCGGGCTGCGATTGCGAGTACCTCCACATAGAGTTGGTCCTGGAGCAGACCCGCCCGGGGATTCAGGGTGTGCAGTCGGTCCAGACAATCCCGGGACACTTGCAGCGCCAAGGCAAACTGTCCCGCAGCCAGCAATCGGCTGGCCTGTCGGACCCGAAGACTGGTCAGTGGGGGAAGTAGGGTATTCCGAATCTCCTCCGACGGGGCCAACGAGATCATTCGCTGGATCGTCTCCCCATTGGAATCCAGTTCTTCTGGCGGGACCAGGCTGCCGGGAAGGCTCTCAAGCGTCGTCGCCCATTCGATGAGGGCCAGCACCTCGTCGCGATGAGAGATCGCCTGGAGATCGAGCCTGGCCACCAGGTCCTGGCCCAGACGCAACAGACTCTGCCGCTGATCGTCAGCCAAATGCGGACCGGCGTGCAGCAGATGCTGCCCCACCAGTCTCAGACGCTGCAGTGCCAGATTCCGCTCCTGCTGCGGATCAATGGCCAACAACCGCTGCGACAAGTCCAGGCACTGCTGCAGGGCCTGTTCCGAATCGGCCCACCGCTCCATCTGGTGGAACAGGCCCAGCTGCTGCGATTGCAGGGCCAGCAATTCCTGCCAGGAATCGACTGGCCGGCCTTCATCCGGGAACCGTTGCTGTTCGCGGTGCAAGGCCCTGAGGACCACCTGCAAGGCCCGCGGCCAATCTTCGGCATTCCACAGCATCATAATCAGGTTTTGCAAAAAATTTGGAGGTATTGTGGCCGAGTATTCCTGCGTGTACTGCTCCGACAGTTTGGTGATTTCCTCCAGAGCCGCATCGGCCTCCTTCAACCGGTCTTGTTGGCGAAACAGTCCCCAGCGCAGATTCAACACCCTGGTCCGGTTCATCAGCAGCGACAGGGATTCGGGATGCTCGGCGGCGAGCCTGAAAAGGCGCTCGGAATCCTCCTCGGCCAACTCGGGATTCCTGACATACCATGACTCGATTTCACACAGCATGGTCAGCCCTTCTCCCAGAATCTCCGCCAACTCTGTTTCGATCCGTGTCGGGGACTGCAATTGATGAAGATAGAAGCGGCGAATCAGCTCCAGCACTGTCCGATCGCTTTTGCTGTTGAATTGCGCGCTGCGCAGGGAACTCAACATCACACTGTGGGCCATGGCGACCTGACGCACCGTTTCACTGCGCAGATGCCTTTCTGCCTCGGTCGCCCGCCGCGCCTGTTCGAGTGCCGTCGCCACCCGCTGTTGTTGAACCCGCAACTCGGCCAGGTTTCCGCGCAGTTGTGTGAGGTGATAGGTGGCCCCCAACACCGAAGCCAACAACAGGATTCCACCGAGACCCGCGGCGACTGCGAAGGTGGGACGCCGACGCATCCAGTTGCGGACGCGCTCGCGGGGAGTGTAGT
>JBKDUK010000468.1:0-63485 GCA_046339535.1 Planctomycetaceae bacterium
GTCTGTTGCCGAGCCGATTCAAGCAAGCCACTGATCGCCCTACGATCGGACTCCACCACCGGGTACCGCGGACGGGGTGGGCCGTCCCCCTGCCAGGTCAGGCAGGAATTGGCCGCGGTCAATTCCGTCGGTTTCCAGGGACGTCGGGGGGAGGCGGCAAGTTCAGACTCTGCGGCAGTCAGGCGGTGGCAATTCGCGCAGGAGTGCTGTGTGGTCAAGCGTTCGCCGCGCCGGGCGTCTCCCTCTTCATCGATCGACTGGGTTCCCGCGGGGACGGCGGTCAGTGCGGCCACCAGCGCCGCGACCTCTTCATTCGACAGTTCGAACTGCGGCATCTGATGGTGGGGATTCCACTGCCCGGGGGAGGTCAATTGCCGGGCGATCGCCTCGGGTGTCAGCTTCGCGGCCACCCGGTCAAGCGCCCCGCCCCCCCACAAAAAATCGGTCCCGTGGCGTTCCTGGGACGCTCCTTCCATATCGCGCCAGGTATGGCATGCCAGACAGCCCAGCGAGCGAATCAACTCGTTGCCCCGGGCCACCGCATCAACACCGGCGTCCAGCGCGGGGACGGGCGGGAGATCCACCGTCCCGAGGGTCCGCAGAAACGTGGCGATATCCCGCGCGTCCTGTCGCTCAAGTCCAGACGTCGGCATGCGATTGCGCCGGGTCTCAGCCGCCGTCCCCACCAGGTGCCGTTCCACCCACCCGGCCCGCAAGCCGTTTTGCCGGTGGGTCAACGGAGGTGCCTGGGAATCGCCGGGGGGCGGGCCGAATTCATGGCACGACCGGCAACCCAACGCGGCGACCAACTCGGCTCCACGCGGAACGGGATCCTCCCCCGCCACGGGGGCGTCAGTTTCCAACGCCCGGCCGGGGAGTGGTTCGAGGGAGAATCCGGGGCCCGACCAGAACAACCGCACGCTGGCCTGGGGCCCGGTCTTGGTGAACACCAGCGACAGGGGGACATCCTGCCCCGACAGCAAGACGGAGGCACCGGCAATCCAACCCGGGTTGGCCCGCTCACCAGCCAGCACCTGCTGTCCGTTGACCGAGAGCGACACGTTCCCCTGGGCGTAGACAGCAAACAGAAACTCACCCGGCTGGGGAGTGACCAGGGTCCCGCTCCAGTTGACGGTGAACTTCCCGGAATCGAGCCGCGGATCGGGTGCCCCCCCTTCCCAGTCAAAGGCCACCTGGCGATCCAACCGGGAGACCATGGTGGTTCCAGACGAATAAAGTCCCTGCAACCCGGGCTGAGAATCCTGGGCTTCGGCCCTGGCCGGGGCGATGACCAGACCAAGCCACAGGCAGGCCGACCAGGCGCACCATCGAAGGCGGTGGGACATGATTACGGACACAGGGCAGGAGGACGGAGCGCACCATTGGACCGGTACTGCCGGCAGGCCCTGGTGGCGGGGAGCCTGTAAAGCTGTTATATCGAGCCGCGTGCGGAGTGTCGTCTGTCCTCTGGGGGAGTGTCGGTTGTGGCGGTGTCGATGGAGGAATTGACTTCCCTGTTGGGGCGGCTCCAACAGGGAGAGGTGGGGGTCGAGCAGGCCCTGGAGCAGTTGAGCCGCTCGGGCCTGGTGACGGTGGCCGAGCATGTGACCGCCCAGCTGGATCTCGACCGCCAGCGGCGCTGCGGCTTTCCCGAGGTCGTGTATGGTCCGGGCAAGACCCCCGAGACGCTGGTCGAAATCCTCCGCAGGATCACGCAACATGGACAGCGGGGTTTGGTGACCCGGGTCTCTTCCGAACAGGCGGCGTTTGTCCGCGAGCAGCTGCCGGCGGTGGTCTGCAATCCGGTGGCCCGTACACTGCGGCTGGACCCGGCAGAGCTCGCCGAGCCCGCCCCTCCGGATTCTCCGGGATTCGTCGCGGTCATCACCGCCGGGTCGAGTGATCTGCCCGTGGCAGAAGAGGCGGTCGAGACCGCGCGGTTCATGGGATGTGTGGTCGATCTGATTGTCGACGTGGGAGTGGCCGGTCCCCATCGCCTCCCCGCCCAGAAACACCGGTTCGAAAACGCCGACGCGATTGTGGTGGTGGCGGGAATGGAGGCCGCCCTGCCGTCGGTGGTTGGAGGGTATGTGAGCTGCCCGGTCTTCGGTGTGCCGACCAGCGTGGGGTACGGAGCCCACCTGGGGGGGCTGGCCGCCCTGCTGGGAATGATCAACAGTTGTGCGGCGAATGTGACCGTGGTCAATATCGACGCGGGTTTCAAAGGGGGCTACCTGGCGGGGATGATCGCCCGCCGGCTGGCCGAGGCCCGCCGCCGCTGAGTTCCGTGGCGCCTTGGGGCAGATCGGTCAAGCCAGGTTCAGATCAGGCATTCCCGGCGAGTGCGGGGAATTCCGCCAGCACCTGCGCGAGCCGTTCGAGTGGAACGCCAATCACATTGGCGGCACTGCCGCGCAACCCGGTCACAAACGGGTCGTTCGGCCACTGCAGTCCGTAGGCGCCGCACTTGTCGCGCCACTCGCCCGAGTCCAGATACGCCTCGCGTTCCGCTTCAGTCCAGGGACGCATGTGAATGGCGGTGGCCTCGCATCCCGTCAGCGAGACACCGTCCGTCGTCCGCAGCAGGCACCACCCCGTGAGCACCTCGTGGGCCACTCCCGACATCGCCTGCAGCATGCGTCGGGCATCGGCCCGATCGACTGGTTTCCCGAAGATTTCCCCCCCCACATGCCCCACCGTGTCGGCGGCAAGAATGAGGCCCCTCACACCCCGCCGGGCCACCGTGCGGGCCTTGAGCTGGGCGATATGAATCAGCCCGGCCTCCAGATCACCCAGCGACAGGGGGTGGGGTTCGTCGAGATGCGCGGGAACGCATTCGACTTCGTAACCGGCGGCAGTCAGCAGTTCACGTCGCCATTGCGACTGGCTGGCGAGAATCAGGCGGGTCATGAGTATTTGAAAAAGCCCCAGCCGGTCTTGCGCCCCAGTCGTCCGCCATCCACCAGTTGGGTCAGCAGCGGGCAGGGACGATACTTGGGGTCACCCAATTCGGCATGCAACACCCGCAGGATCGACAGGCAGACATCGAGGCCCACAAAGTCGGCCAATTGCAGTGGTCCCATGGGGTGGTTGCACCCCAGACGCATCAATTCATCGATGGTCGCCGCGTCGGCCGTTCCCTCCTGCAACACGAAGGCCGCTTCGTTGATGAGGGGCAGCAAGATCCGGTTGACCACAAATCCCGGCTGGTCCTTGACGATCAACGGTTGTTTGCCCAGACGCTTGGCGAGGGCCACTGTGCAATCCACGACCGACTGGGTGGTTTGCAGTCCGCGGACCACCTCCACAGGTTCCATCACGGGAACCGGATTGAAGAAGTGCATCCCCACCACCTGACCCGGACGCCCGGTCGCAGCCGCCAACCGCGTGATCGAAATGCTGGAAGTGTTGGTGGCCAACACGGTCTCCCGGCCGCACAGACGGTCCAGATCGGTCAACACCTGCCGTTTGAGATGCTCCTGTTCGGGAACCGCCTCAATGATGAACTGGCAATCGGCGAGAGGGGCCAGCGAGTCGTGCCACCGGATCCGGGCGAGAATTTCATCAACCGAGGCGGCTGAGATCCGCCCTTTCGCAATCCCGCGCGCAATCGACCGCCGCAGGGCTTCGATCGCCGAGTTCCGGACTGCGGCCGAGATCTCAACAAGGGAGACCTCGAGACCAGCACAGGAGGCGATCTCGGCGATCCCCCGCCCCATGGTACCCGCCCCCACCAGTCCAATCGTTCGGGGGATGGTGTCTTCCAGTGGTTCACTCATCGGCGGCAAATCCTGCTTTGGGGAGCCAGCATTGTAACGTCGCCACGTTCCATCGACACGCTACAATCCAGCCCCTCCCCCGTCTTCTACTTCCACGCGGACAGAGCGATGCCCCTGCGTCTGGCGATGCTTGGCCTGTGGCACACCCACGCCGATGGCATGGTGCGGCAGGTGTGTGCCCATCCCGATGAATTTCAATTGGTCGGCTTTCACGACCCCTCCCCGACCGTTGTCGCCCAGCGGGCCCGCCAATGGGAGTCGCTGGTTCCGGGGTTTCGCGTATTCGAGACAGCCGCCGAACTGTTGCGCCAACCGCTCGATGGCGTGCTGGTCGAGGGACGCGTGCACCTCAATCTGGGTCTCGCCCGGCAGGCGCTCGAACGGGGATTGCCCGTGCTGCTTGAGAAACCGGCCGGGATCCGCTTTGCCGAATTCGAATCCGTGGCCCACCTCGCCCAGTCGCGGGGACTGCGACTGCAGCTCGCGTACCTCGTCCGGGACATGAGTGCCGTGCAGGAACTGCTGGCCCGTCATCGACGCGGAGACCTGGGCCAGGTTTACCTGTTCCGGGGCCGCCTGCCGAAGGATCTCGCCCTCTATGACCAACTGGTTGTGGAATTGGGGGAATACAAGGGGGGGGGTATTTTTTGAAATGGCCGGCCACCTGATCGACCTCGCAATCGCTCTGGCAGGACGCCCGCGGAACGTGACCAGCGTACTGCGGCATCACCACAGTGCGGGTCCCGCGGACTATGTCGACAACGGGATTGCCCTGCTCGAGTTTGATCGAGCACTCGCCGAGATCGACATGACGGGGCTGGAAGTGGCCCCCTCCAGCCGCCGAATCGAGGTGTTCGGGACCGGTGGCGCGGTGGTGATTCCCCACCTGGGGAGCGGCCACCTCGAAAATGGTGCCGTCCAGCCACTGGAAGTCTGCCGGACCGGCGACACCACCTGGACCCGCCTGAACCCTCCGGCCGCCCCCCTGCAAATCTCCGACCTGCGTGAGTTCGCGGCGGTCGTGGCAGGGCGCAAAGAGCCCGACTTTCCCCTCGAACACGACCTGGTGGTCCACGAAACCCTGTTGGCGGCCAGCCGGATGGATCGGCCCGGCGCAGGGACCAGCCCGAGCTGAAGGCGGTGTGATCGGAAGACCCAACCCCACACGGGATACAGAGGTCCCCATGGCTCCCATTCAAGAGGGGGGTTCACTTCCGGACCGGTCCGCATCGTCGAGACGTTCGAGCCAGGCGATCAGCCGTGACAGTCCGCGCAGTCCTGCGCTCAAGGCCAGTGCATTGGCACCGGCGAGGGTGGAATACATCAGGGCCAGCAACGCGTCTCCCTGCTGGCCCAGGATCGGGAACGAGCTCATCAGCAGGCTGCCTGGCAGGGTCAGCCCCTGCACGCTGCGCCACCGTGCCGCGGGCGTTCCTTTGCGCAGAGGAACCGGCAGCATGAAGCCCAGGCAGAGCACGAGATAGAGAATGGCCAACCGGTTCGACCAATGCATGCCGCCACAGGGCTCCTGAACCGGTTTCCCCGGCCTTACTGATACAGACCCCGGGTCAATTCCATGAAGGCGGTCTCCAGGTTCAGTTCTTCCTCCCGGAAGAGTGTCATTTTGAACCCCGCCTCGATCAGCAAGGTGGGCAGGAAGCTGTAGTCGAGCACACCTTGCCGGAGTGTCACCACCAACAGTGCCTCGGGGCGCACTTCCACCCGGGCGACATCGGAGTGCTGCTCGATCCGGCGGGCCGCCTGCTCGGGATCGCCCACCACCCGCACATGCAGCACGATCGCCTGGCGAACCTGCTTCATCACCTCATCCACCCGGTTGTTGGCGACCATGATCCCCTTTTCGATCATGCCGACCTTGTTGCAAACATCGGCCAGTTCGGGAAGGATGTGACTGGAAACCATGACGGTCTTCTTCAGTTCGCCCAACCGCTTGAGCAGTTGGCGAATCTCGATGCGGGCCCGCGGGTCGAGACCGCTGGCCGGTTCGTCGAGCAGCAGCACCTTGGGTTCATGCAGCAGCACCCGGGCCAGCCCAATGCGCTGGGTTTGCCCGCGTGAGAGCTGATTGACCATCGCATCGCGTTTGAAGGTCATGTCGACGAGTTCGAGTTTCTCTTCGCAAACACGCCGCCGGCCTGGTCCGTTGATGCGGTAGGCGGCCGCGAAGAATTCGAGATACTCGATGACCTTCATGTCATCGTACACGCCGAAGAAATCCGGCATGAACCCGACGATCCGGCGAATCTCGCGAGGATGGGTATAGATCGAATGACCATCCACGTACGCCTCGCCAAAATCGGGCGTCAGCAAGGTCGCCAGCATGCGCATGGTGGTGGTTTTGCCCGATCCATTCGGACCGATGAAGCCAAACACATCCCCCTCATCGAGCTTCAGATCAATCTGGTTGGCGGCGATGAGATTGCCGTAGCGCTTCGTGAGTTTGCGGGTTTCGATCAAGGCGTTTCCACCTTTGGTTGGTCGGGGTTCGGAATTACTGTGGACGCCGGCGGAGGTTCATTGAACTTCGGCAACTGATTGGGGGCCGCGCGGTCGATTTGTTCCACCGGAATCACCAGCCGAACGAGTGTGAGCTGTCGCGAGGCGGGCGTGGCCTGCTGGTTGACAATCGTCTGTGTCAGAGGCTGGTCGAGTTCACCGATCAGCACTCCCCGCCCCGACTGCACGAGCCCCGTCATTTCAAGCTCCGACAACAGGCTGTTCGACAGCCCGGTGTAGCGATCTCCCCCCACCGCTTCATGGAACGTGAGCATCCGCCAGAGTTCATGCGGATCCAGAGAGGTGGGGTCGTACGCCCGGGACGATCGGACGACATCCCCCTCGACCTGCCCCTTTCGCTCGACCCGCGTCCGCCGCTCGCCTGTCAGCAGCGCCCGCAGATCCCGCTGCTGCGACTGGGCACCTGCAGGTTGCCAGGGAACTCCCGGCTGGACGGTGCCGCGTTCATTCCCGGGGAAGTAGGCCCAGCCCCCCACCACCAGCAGGACATTGTGCAGCGGGCCGGGCAAGGTATGCACCAGCGAGCCCTGGACTTTGTTGAATCCACTCGACTGCAGCCGGCTGACTGCCAGGGGCTTCTCGAGAACTCCCTCCCAATCGGCGCGGGCGGTGCGTGTCGACCATTGCAGGATGGGCAGATTGTCGAAGCGATTCGCTCCCGGGCCGAGGGTATACCGCCGACCGGAGACGCTCAGTCCCGTCTCACGATAGAGGCCCCCCAGACCCGTTTCAGGGCTCCCGACAAATGTGAGTTGGGAATCCAGAGCGGGGCCTGGGGCGGCGGACAGGCCCAGCACCTGGCGAGGATCGACCTGCAGCGACACTCTCTGGTGCTCGGGACTGTAGAGCGTGACCCAGCTTCGCCCACGGACCACTCCCGTTGTCACATCGACATCCGCGAGGTCCGATTGATTCAACCGGAGGTCGGTCCCATTCGTCCCCCGTCCCCACTGCAGCCCCACAGCCACACCCGCGAGGGCCAACAGCGGAAAGGTCAGCCAGGTCCACTCTCCGCGGCGAAACAGACGGTTCACAAACAGGTAATCCAACGGGCCCACCAGTGCGACCGTCAGCAGGATCAGCAGCATCACCCACCAGTAGCTGGGCCGGGGGATCTCGGCAAATCGCTCCTGAATGGCGTGCCACTGGGTCGACAGATCGGTGATGCCGACCTGTGACAGCCTTTGCCCGGTCGCGGTCGGCACATCACGGACGGTCCTGCCCGCCGTCCATCCCACGGTCGTCATCTTCTCCAGCAACACCGGCAGGCCCATCCAGTCGGCGAGGGGAGCCTTTTCGATGTCCATCATCACCAGCGAGACCCGCCCCAGGCCACAGGGAACAACAGCCAACAAAGGGGTTCCACCGAGGTCGCGCACGGGGGACTGTACGTTCGGCAGGTTCTTCAACCGGGGGATCCGGATTCGTCCCGCACTGCGGAGCGGAGCCACCTTACCGACGTAGGCCTCGAGGTTGCTGAATTGCTGAACCTGAACCTCACCATCGACTTCGACAGGGATCCAGGACGCCAGAGGACTCGCCTGCCAGGCGACCGCCGAACTGAGCGACAGCACCAAATGACCTCCCTGCCGCACCCACTGCCTCAAGGCCTCGCTCTGGGTTTCGGAGATACGCTCCAGCAAGCTTGGCCCGACTCCCTCCGATGACCGGGTGGGAAGCACCACCACCTGCGCCGGTTGCAGACCCAGCCGAGAGGAAGGAAAGTCCGGGATCTCGTCGAGACCCAACACCCAGGGTTGCCTGGTTTTGACATCCGGGGGAGATTTCGATCGGTCGGTCTGGGGTTGGTAGGGAACCGGCAGACGGGCAGCGGTCAACCAAACCGGCACATCCAGCCGCAGAGGGCGATGGAATTCCTGGGTCACGTCGCGCCCCGGATCCAACCGTCGGCGCCAAAGCTCGCGTCCCTCCGCGTCGGTGACCCAGAGCTCCAACTCCCCCCCCAGACGCCCCACGGTGAATGGAGCCGAGAGAGTCTGGGAACGCTGGGTGGGGTCAGACGGAAGGCCGGAAAACACTGCCGGGATTCCATCCACATCGACGGCTTCGACCCACAACTGGCAGGGGACGCTCAAAGGCCCGGGAAACCGAACACGAACCTCGGAGGGTTGTCCGACCTTGTACCAGCCTTGCAGTCCAACTTGCACAATGGGAGCAGGCGCCTCGCCCTCTGCCCTTACCTCGCCCAGACTCATCAGCAGTGCCGACAGAGCCAGGCAGAACGCCCAACGTGCCCGCCCGCCAAAACAGCTTCGCCGCATAATCCGCAATCCCGGACCGAAGCACAAAGTCGCGCCGACGCATTGAACCACGCCGATGTCAGCAGCAACGCGCGGGAGGCCAAGCCTGCCTGTCGGGAACCGCCGCAACAAAAACCGCACGGATGATGCCTGCCAGGGGGAAGAGGGCGCGGAAGTCGGATGTCGTGCGGCAGTCCCGGGGAACCACAGGGGCTGCGACCAGCCAGTTCCTTGCCGTCAACTTCCGAGTCTACGCCAAACGGCTGTCTGGTGTTGGACCACGGCAACAACATCCGAGCATCTGTCTCTGCCAGACAACACACAGCGGGCCCCATCCGCCGTCAGACGCGCACAGCCTCGGCGGGATTCCCGGAGCGGGTTGAAATCTTCCGGAACCAGCCGGTCGAAGGAGTGATTTCCGGAGCCTGATGGTTGGTCATCATGGGACGGAAGGCCACCATCAGCAAGAGGGGCAGATACCACAGGACATAGACCCCTCCCTGGTGGGGGTACCAGAGTTGGGCCCCCAGCACCACTGCGGCCGAGTGCGGAATGAGGTGGGCCAAAGACTTTTCCCGGGGCCACAGAGTGGTCGCCATCACCATCACCAGGAAGGCCACCAACAGCGGCAACCGCCAACTGTGTCCGAGGTATCCCCAGAAGCTCTGAGGAGGCGACTCCTCCCAGATCTGCAGGCTGGTCCAGCGCACATACCCCAGGGTGCTCTCAACCAATTCACTCCCCCCACGGCTGAGAAACCACAGAGCCCCCACCACCAGCACCGCAGTCAAACCGACGGCCAGTGCAAAGCGGCTGCCACCCCGCCGGCCATAAAAACTCCACCAGACTGGCAGCAGAAACGCTGGGAAAAACAGAATGCCCGAGGCGAGCCCCAACAAAACCCCCGCCACAAAGGGAGACCGATAACAGCAGATGGCCCACACCACGAGTGCTGCGGGCAGCACCTGAATCACCGATCCCAGGTCGTAGGCGGTGCACGGCATGAGGATGTAGAGGGAGGACATGGCAAATCCCAGATCGGGGTCGCCGAACACCTGCCTCCCCACCAGCAAGAGGCCTATGATCACCGCCACATGCGACAAAATCGCGAGCGTCCGGATCGTGAAGATTTCGACATCTCCCCGCCGGTCGCTCGAGGCCTGGCTCTGCTGGACCACAGCTCCGCTGATCGAATCGACAGCCCTCTTCACGAGGGCGGTGGTGGGGCCGGAGGATGCATCGGTGCCGGGGGTGAGCACATCGGTGGCCATCGCGGCCTCACCGGCCATGCCTCCCGTGGGAGCCAAAGCCCGCACCGTTTCTTTCTGAACGGGATCGGTCAGGAGCTTCGTGGTCAGAAAGACCACCGTGGCGGCCGTGAGAAAACTCATCCCGGCCGCATTCATGTTTTGCTCGAGCCGGGGCCGCCGGACGAACAGCACATCGAGCAGGGACCGCACAACCCCCAGTGCCGAGACCCCCATCAGCCACCACGTCCCACGGTCGTGCCAGACGTCCCCAGAGCGCAGCATCAACAGGCCCGGGGAGATCATCAAGAGCAACAGCAGGTCGAGGTTCCGGAGAGACCACAACCGGCTGAACTTGAAATAGACCGCCAGGATCAAAACAAACGACAGGTACAGCCAAGTGGCGTCACTGAGCTGATACCCCGTGAGAAAATTCTGCATGCTTCGTCGGCCGTTTCCCCAACTGCTCCGGGATGGCAGGCCCAGCACCCGCCGCAACACCCACCCGGTCAGTCCTCGAAACGCCCCTTTGCCAGTCAGAACACCCCCGGTCTCCAGCCGTTGACCGGGGTGAGCTCTTTGGAAAAGGACCCACTCGACGTCTCCCGACCTCACGGTGGAGCTCGGGAAACCTTCTGAAATTTAACATGAAACTCACAGGAAACCAATCTCCCCGGCAAAGAAATGATACACATGAACACATATCCTGGCGACTCTTTGGCCTGCTACTGTAGGTTCAACTACTGTTTGTCAGTCGCACTTCTCTTCTCGTCCCCGCGTCTTGCCTCAATGTCCCAGACAGTCGACTGTTTGACCCATCTGTCGGAACCCACGCCGCTCCTCCCCGCTCGGATCGGGTCTTTCGATTGCCGCTGGCTTCCGGCACCGGCCGCCGTCTCCTCAGAAAACTGGAGCTGGCAGAAGTCCGACGACTCGTCTCCGTACTTCCTCTGGGTCGACGATGTCTCCGAGGTGCCCCACCTCGTCGAGAGCCTGGTCCGGGGGATGGCGCTCCTCGACGCCGAGCAGAATCTCACGGCGGCCTGGCTTGTCTCGGACCACGATCCGTGGAGCCAACTGCTGTTCCAACACCTGCCCCCCGCCTGGGCCGGTCTTTGCCTGAGTCCCGAAAATCCGGCCGGAGTGCTGTTCCGCCGCGCCGCGTGCGAGACTCCCGACGGAGCCTCGTCACCAGCCCGGACAGGTTGGGGGCTGGCCGCCCAGTTGATCTCGCGGAATCTCCCGGTTGCGGCCGCATCGGCCAACAGCGTCTCTCTGGACCAACTTCCCGCAGACCAGCTCCCTCCGCTGACCCCGGTGACGCAGCGCCGATCAGACACCTGGGGGCGCGACTGGCTGCAGAATCACCTGGCAACCCTCGCCCGGCGGGCCACGTCGGATCCCTGCGACCAAACCGCTCTCGAGGCGGCTGTCTGGCAATGCCAGGGTGATTTGGATCTCAGTCATCGGTTGTCGCAACAGCACGAGGGGGAAGGGATGCATCAGATGTGCGACTACTGGCACGCCATCATGCACCGCCGCGAGCCCGACTATGCCCACAGCAAATACTGGTTTCGCCAATTGGGACGCCATCCGGTGTTTGCCCCCCTCGCGGCGCGGGCCGACACACTGCTGTCAACCGCCGCTCCGGCCGAGGTGGCCTGGCGGCGACGACTGCTGCGGTCCGGAACCTGGGATCCGTTCGCGATGGTCGATTTGACCCAGGCGGCGGCGGAAGACGCCACGCTTGAACCCTTGGCCCGACGCCTGCAGGCACTCGAATTGATCTCGGCCTGGGAACAGTTGCTGCGCCAGGTCCGTGGCGAAGAAGAGGGCTGAGACCTCAATGGAAGACCCGCCACCCCGTCTGTTCAACCAGTTCATCGAGGACTTCGCGGGTCAGGCTGTCGGTCCGTGGCAATTCCAGCACCAGGAGACCGGGAAGTCTCGGAATCAGATCAGGCAACCCGGCCGCCGAGAGGGACGTTTTTCGCAATGAAAGAGTGCGGAGTTGGGGAAGTGCTGGGAGGTGAGCCATTGCGGCATCGTCCAACGGCGTCTCATCCAGGAACAATGTCTGCAAAGCGGGCAAACGTTCCAGTACGGCCAACCCCGATCCACGCACCTGAGTTCCCCGCAAGGAGAGTTGCGTGAGGGCCGGCAGCGTGGGCAGCCGCAACAACCCCGCATCGTCCAATCTCGTTTGATCGAGTGACAGACTTTTCAGGTGCGGCACCTGCCGCAGTGCGGCCAGCCCGTCGCCGCGCATCGGAGTCCGGGAGAGATCGAGCGTCTTGAGACTGGGCAGGCCGGGGAGAGACATGAGCCCCCGGTCTCCCACATCCGATCCGCGGAGCACCAGTAAGCTGAGCCGGGGAAGCCGATCGAGGCAGACCAAACCTTCCCCTGAGATGGGAACTTCGGCCAGTGAGAGGTCTTCGAGGGCCGGCAGTTCCGGTATCGAGGCGAGTCCCCGATCGGTCAGTCGGGACCCATCGAGATTGAGCTTTTCGAGCCGTTCCAGTTCCCCCAGGTAAGCCAGTCCCGGTCCGTGAATGGGCAGCTTCTGCAACGAAACCGATCGCAACTCCCGCAAGCCGCGCAAAGCCGCGAGTCCCGCATCCGTGACCTCTCCTTCAGAGACCCGCAGTTCCGTCACCTCCGGAAACCAGCGCACATCGGCGAGACTGGCGTCGGTGAACCCCTGGTAGAGGTACAGTGCCGAGCAATTCATCTCGTTGAAGACAAACCCCAGCGGATCTCCGGTCCGGGAGGCGGCCTGGGGCAGGTGCACATACGGTTCGACCAGCCGTCGCCAGGGGCGGGGGCGCTCGGCGAGCGCCATGGGCGAGAGGCCGCCGCGCTGACCAGCCGCCGCGGTCTGGATGCGCTGCAAGGCCCTGGCCCGCAGGTTCCAGCGGCAGCCCAGCCAGACTTCATGGACCAACGCGAAGGCGGGGATCAGCCCGAGCCAAATCAGGAAGTTACAGGGGAGTGCCGGAAATCGCCGCCACCAACCGCTGCTCCGCAGATTCGTGTCGAAACTCGTGCAATCGGCGGGGGCAGAAAGGACTGGCGAGACGTTATCTCGATCGCCCATCCCCATGACTCGACTCCCCAGTCGCACGTCAGATGACTGCCGCCTCGGCCGCACCAGTCTCCGCCAGTGATGACCGACGAAGCGACCCGCCCGGTGCATCACCCCGCATCATGACTTGCGATCCGGCAGGAATCCACCGTCAAGATGAAGTGACTGCCGCGAACGCAGACGGAAGAAGTTGAGGCCGATCTGTCACCAGACACGCCCCGGGGCACCAATTTTTCGACCTTCTCCCCATGCCAGACCTGTGGATGCCCCACCACAGGGTTGTCACATCGGGCCATCGATCAGCCCCAGCCCACGCGGCCCTTGAGACAGGAGACCAGAGCGGGGGATCCATCCCGTCTCAGTAGTTGATCTGCAATTGCATTCGCAGGGCATGTCCTTCATAGGGGAGATAGCTTCGCCCCACCGTCTGGGCGGTAGTATTTGTCCGGTTGGTGATGGCATATTCCGTCGTCAACTCGACCTGGGGGGTGAATTGCCATTCGGTACCAAACTCCCATTCCTTGATGTCACTGTAGGGGGCATTCCGTTCGGGCTTGTAACCACCTCGAAAGAAATTGAACCTCGCGAACGGAAACATCGTTCCCCAACAGGGGAGGTCATGCTTGTAGAACAGTTGCGCGTAGCCCCCCTGGAGAGCCCGCTCAATCACCTCGGTCTGGGCATCGTTCAGCCCGGGCCCATTGCCGACGTTCCACTCGGCCTGAATTCCGAACGGCTGCGGATAGTACACGAAGGTCGCCCCCACCCGCTCATCCCGAATGCCATCCCGGTTGTTGGTCTCAAGCGTCCCCAGAGGGCGAATCGGAGCGCCCACACCCAGCGGGCGAATGGGTGAGGAGAGCACGGTGTACTTCCCGGTATAGGCCTGGATACCGACCTCCACCACTTGCTCATCGGTGAGGTAGAACGGCCATGTGAGACGCGTCACGAGGTGCAAGTCGTCGTTCTGTTCCGCCAGGGAACCTCCCTGACCGTTGTAGACACCGAATCCAAAGACACCATAGTTGCCGGAACCTTTCAGCCCCTGGTCAAGAACGTATTTGAAGAGGTCCTGAGCCTCTTCTGGAGTCCAGTAGTAGAAGATTCCCAGATCACGTTCGTTGCGGACAGCACTGTTCATGCCATCGTTACGGTCCATGACGATCCGGTTGGAACTCGACTGGAGATTTTCCCAACCGTAGGGGACCTTCGACTGGCCCACCCGAAACCGGTGGACCTTGTCGGTGTCGACGTAGATATCGCCATACCAGTCGCGAATCTGAGTGTACTGGTAGGCATCGGAACTCCCGGGTACGCCCGCGGCGAAATCGGGTTGCAGGTAGACGTAGAGATGATCAGACAAATCTCCCGAGATGATCACCCGGGCCCGGCGGATGAAAAAGTTCTGGTCATCTGCGAAAGACCGGTCGCCGGCGTGTTGTACCGGAGCAGAGTCTTCCTCTTCCCACAGCGATGTGTTGTACCGGAACTGCGCATACCCCCGAATGCTCAGCCGATCGAACCACTTTTTGGACTTGGCTTCGGCCTTTTTCTCAGGGGACTTGCGGGTCTGTTCATCCACCGTGGTGATCGAAGGATCCTTGGCGGCCTTGAATCGGTCCTTGACCTTGTCGAGCAGATCGTCATCCTCACTGCGCGAATCACGCAACTCCTGCAACTCCCGTTCGGTCTTTTCGAGTCGCTGCAGAAGCTGGTCGGCCGTTGGCGGCTCCGTTGGGGCCACGTCGTTCGTATCGACCATCTCCTCCAAATCAGAGGCATTCGCCGGTGGAACCGACGGAGCCTCGTCCTCCGCTGCAAAAAACGACTGTCCGGAAGCAGGAGGAAACTGTGCCCAGCCCGTGGTCGGGTTGAACCCGAATGCCAGCAGCAGGGCTGCCACTTTCGCACCCGGGGATCGCAGAATGTTCTGTGACAGGAGCATGGTGTTCCGTTCGTCGCTGAATCGCACAAGAGAGAAAGTCGTTTGGCAGCGGCATGGCCAATCGTTCCACGGCCCTGAATGCCCCGACAGCACTGGCGTGCTGTGGGTGAGTACACAGGCAAACAGGAACAGAGGCACCCGCTTTGAGCCGTGAGAGCGGTCTCCAACCAATCCCAGCAAACTCGCGTTGCCGGAAAAGTTGCAGTATCCGGTCAAATCGGCTTGAACAGAACAATCGGCAAATTCTTCGCAAACGGATTATGAAGTTTCCATGAAGAACAGGCGGCTTTCACTGAAACCCGGCAAAGACGTTTGCAAATTGCCATCCCACGACTTCCAAACCCCACCAACCCTCCTTCCCCCCCAGAGCCCTCAGGCCCCCTCTTTTACATCTTTGGCAAGATGCCCTCCTTATTGCTTTCTGGAACGGGGAACGACCAAGACAGCGCATCACGAGTCAACACGCGCTAAGCCTCCGGCAGAAGATCCGTCGCGGTATGAGTCACAAATGTCCAAATCGGACGCCGTTGCACTTTGTTCAATCAGCCATCGCTGAGCAGACATGATGTCTGTAGTTCGCAAGATTGCGGGGATAACTTCCGAACTCCCTGTCCCCTCTCTTGGGTCGGCTTGGATTCTGCCAGCGTCCAGGAGCGGTTCCATGGTTGGACAACAGGTTTGGGGCTGGGAATTTCCATCAACGACCGAAGACCTTACTCGCTCTGTCACTTGATGGTCCCGTCGTCGATTGATTTTTTGATTCCGACGCGAGTGATTTCTCGATCATTTTGAACAGTGAAGGTTGGCGTGTCGGACCGAACAAAGCAATCCCAGACAACAGGCAGCCCGGCAGACCGAACCAGGGAGTCACCCGACATTCTGCCCGACGGACCGACAGTCGCCCCCACACGCAACTGAAACAACTCTCGCTGACATTCCGGTGAAAGGAAAAGCTGACATGCCCTCGGTCACGCTGTTGCGCCCGTTGGGAGCCATCCGGCCAGGGCTGATTGCCAGGTGGTCGCTGTGAGGCTGAACCGGCCGTGGGCCACTTCGGACACAATGCAGCGATTGGGGCAAGACAGACGGACGATGGCTCGGCGGTTGCGGAATCGTCGGGTTCAACGGAGGCCATGGCGTCCCAGCGGAAGTCAGTCCCATCCGTGGTCAATCCCACAAAGGCGCTTCCGCCGGAGCAATCCTCGCTGGACAACCATCCCAGGTCACCACGTATCGAGCATGTTGCCTGCCCCCCGATCCACTGAGTGCTTCCATCACGCGGATTCGTGAAACAACCCCGGCTGCTTCCCCAAGACCATCGGACCCGATGATCGGGTCCCGGATTCCCCGCAAATTGAACCGCGGACCGCGTCAGACCCGTTTCAGTCGACGACTTCCAGACGAGACAGCCAACAGCGCCAGACCGACCGCGCTCAATGCGTATGTCGAAGGCTCGGGGATGCTCGAGTCGACGTAGATCCAACTGATGCGTTTCACATCCACCGTCGTCCAGCCTGGCTCCAGCAAGACATTCCCATTGACCGAGCGGCTGTAAGAGCCGACGCCATCGGCGCTCAGCGTATCCGCATAATCGAGAATCAATGGGTAATCCACAAAGTTGGTGATGTACAGTTCACTGGAAATCATGTTGAAGTCAGTGAATTTCTGCGGGTCTGCAGCACTCAGGGCTGCCCCATAATCCACACTGAATTCGGCCGTGAAGGACTCGGTCGTTTCGTTATGAAAAGAGAATGTTGACCAGGTCAGGCAGTAAACATCCACCCAACCCGGACCGTACATCAACTCACCCGAGACCAGGAGCTCCGCCTCATAGAGATCTCCCGGCTGAATCGGTTCCTTGTCCCACAAATCATTCGACAGAGCTCCATTCCTCCAGTAATTGGCCGAATAGGAACCGCCGAAGGCTGAACCGAACGCGACCGCATCACCAATGGCCGTGAGTCCGCCGGGTACAGCCGGCAGCGACGCCCCGGCGCTGTCACGGAGATCGATCCATTGGAACCGCATGGTTCCAGTGCCCGACATCACCAGCGCGGCATCCGCCGGGCAAGCGGTTCCCCAGACAGCCAATCCCAACAGCACTCCCAGCATCCGCCACGTCATGACTCTCTCCCTTCGCACCTGATGTTCCTGTCTTCTCCGGAGACCGGCCTGCATACCGCACACAGTTCGGGCGTCACGACCACCGACTCCGGTTCCACACCTGTTCTGTGGCAGTGATCCCTCTTCTGCCGAGTCGTCGTGCAACCCGCGTGCTCACCTTGGTGAACGCGGTCGCACACGGAGACTCCCGCTGACTCGCAAACGGCTGGCGGGAACTGCGCCAAAATCCGGATTTTTTTCACTCCTGAAAAAGCCCTGAACCGACAGCCAGAAACTGCAAGTTCAAAGGGAGACAAAAACCTGCCGGAAGTCTCGCCGCTCCCCCGGCCTGGAGCCTGCGTGACTCTGTCAGAGATCCAGCCGGACGTTTTGGACGGATGATTCCCACGACTGTGGTCTTATTCACTGCATCCCTCCAAAGTCTGGATCTTCCGCGAGGCGCCGAGGATTGCTTTTTGGATCGGGATCCCATTAGTTTCTCGCCTCAGGGTTTTTCCCAACACTCGATCGTCACAGCCAGCTTGCAACTCACTTGAGGCCAGCGATGAGCGACTGCAGTCATCACTCTTCGGTCACGGACTGGGTACTGGCCGAGAGCCGGGGGCTGGATGCATCGCGACAATTGTGGGAGCGCTATCTCTCGGATGTCGTTCGGGCGTGTGAAGTTCGGTTGACCCGCAATCAACGGCGGAGTCTGTCGGGAGAAGACCTGGCCCAGGAGGTGTTTCACGATTTCTTCCTGGGTCTGCGGACCAATGCGTTCTCCCGCCTCAAGAATCGCCGGGATGTACAACAGATTCTGGCAATGCTGGTCGAGCGAACCGCCATCGATTGCCGCCGGCGCCATCAGTCCACGAAGGCGGGCGCGGGGCGGGTGCAGGTGTTTTCGGAACTGGATTCCGGAGAGCCGGACGGTCTTTCCGGCCTGCTAAGGAGTCCCTCCGTTCTGTCGCAAGATCCGCGAGATGAGGCCGAATTGCGACAGCTCCTGCTGGCCCTGGTTCCGGACATGACCGATCCCAAACTGCAAAACATTGTTTGTGACCGGATCATGGGCTGCACGATTGAGGAAATCTCGGAGCGAAACCAGATCTCTGAACACGCGGTCCTGCGTAAACTGCGGTTGCTGATTCGCAAACTGCGTTCGGGTTCCGCGCGAAACTCCTGATCGATCACATCCCGGTGTTCCCCCTGGAGTCGTCATCGTGCCCTCGTCTGAGTTCCCGTCCGACGACTGGAGTCTGCTGGAAGAAGAGCAGCTCGACGAGGTCTGCTCCGAGTACGAGACCCTCTGGAGAGCGGGCGAGGTCCCCCGACTTGAAGACTCCCTCGCCCAATTCCCCCCAGCACTTCGCGACCGCGCGCTCCGCGAACTGCTGGGCATTGAGTTCGATCTGCAGCGTGAGGCCGGCCTTTCGGTGGATCTGTCCGCCTGGCACCAACGGTTTCCCGGGCAGGAACTGATTGTGGACGAGGCGGCCCGCGGCTGCCCTGAAACTGCCTTTGAAAACTGGGTGGAAATCCAGGCGGCCGATCGCGGACTCGCCGCACGAATGCCTCCGCGGGAGGTGCCGGAACGGCCACTCCCTGAAACCTTGAAGTCTCCGGGCGCTGTGGCCCATGAAGCCGAACCGGCCGAGGCCATCTCCCTTCCAATCCGTTTTGAACCCCGCCGGGTGTTGGGAAACGGGGGATTTGGCACGGTCTGTCTCGCGTACGATACTCATCATCACAATCTCGTGGCGGTGAAGTGTATTCGAGCCGACCGATGTCGCGACGCCTCCGCCCGGGCCTCGCTCCGCCGCGAGGCCGAACTGGCGGCGAGCCTCACTCATCCCGGGATCGTCGAGATTCGCGAACTGCTGGAAGATGACCAATCGCTGTTGATTGTCGAAGAGTACCTGCCAGGAGGAGACCTCAAGTCGCGGATTGTGCCGGGAGGCCTCCCGATGGACGAGGTCGTCGACTGGATGATCGGAGTGGCCGAAGCAGTCTCATTCGCGCACCGCCACAACCTGTTTCACCGCGACCTCAAGCCGGGCAACATCCTGCTGGATCAGCGGGGCGCTCCCCGCGTCGCCGACTTCGGGCTGGCGCTGCGCGATGACGAGCTGTCCGACACCGTGATTCCGCTCCGTCGGTCCGGGACGGTGGCCTATATGTCTCCGGAACAGGTCCGCGGTGAGTCGCATCGGATCGACGGCCGTTCCGACACCTGGAGCCTGGGGGTCGTGCTGTATGAACTGTTGACCGGGCGCTGCCCCTTCCGTGGTCCCCGGGAGCAGATTGTCCATCAGATCCGAACCACTCCCCCCCGTCCCCTGCGGCAACTGCGTCCGGAAGTTCCGGTCGAGCTGGAAAGGATCTGCCTGAAGTGCCTGCAGCGCCGCCGGGCCGATCGTTACTCCACGGTTGCCGACCTCGCAGAGGATCTGCGGATCTGGCGGCAAGTGGGCGGGCGGAAGGTCCGCGACGACGCCGTGTCGGCTGTCACCGCGATTGTGCCTCAAGGACTTCGGGCATTTGAAGCCCGCGACCATCGGTTCTTCCTGGAACTGCTTCCCGGTCCCCGCGGACGCGATGGGCTCCCCGAATCGCTGCAGTTCTGGAAACAGGCGATTGAGTCTCCCCATCCCGACTTGCGGCTGGCCGTCGGCGTCTGGCATGGTCCCAGCGGTTGCGGCAAATCGTCTCTCGTCCGGTCGGGGCTGCTCCCCTGCCTGGCCCCGGGTGGGGTGCCGGTGTACGGTGAGGCGTCGGCCCTGCAGACCGAATCGAGGCTGATGTCGGCCCTGCGGCTGCGCGTGCCCCAATTGCCGCACGACGGCACCTTGCCCGAGGCGTTGGCGGCCGTGCGGGACGGGCGAGTGGCCATCAACGGGCACAAGCTGTTGCTTGTGCTGGACCAATTCGAGCAATGGCTGCAGGGGGGAAGTTCCTCACTTCCGGAAGGTGAACTGCTCGATTCCCTGCGGCAATGTGATGGCCAGCGGCTGCAGACCCTGTTGCTGGTCCGTGATGATTTCTGGCCGCAGTTGCTGCGACTGATGGACCGCCTGGAGATTCCGCTGCAATCGCAGTGGAACACGGTCGCGGTGGAATTGTTCGAGACGGCGCATGCCCGGCAGGTCCTGACCCGCTTCGGCCAGGCCCTGGGAGCGTTGCCCCCCACGGTGCCCGATTTCACCCCGGCACAGCACGCCTTTCTCGATTTGGCCATCGAGTCTCTGGCGGACCAGGGCCGGGTGATCTGTGTACGGCTGGCGCTGTTCGCCGATTTGATGAGGTCCCGTCCCTGGACTCCCGCGGCCTTGCAGACCGTGGGAGGACCGCAGGGTCTGGCCATCACCTATCTGTCGGAAAATCTCGATCCCGACCGGGCCCCCCGTCCGCGGCACTCCTACTGCACCGCAGCCCAGACGATCCTGCAGACACTGTTGCCCCCGGTCGGGAGTGATCTTCGCGAGAAAACACTCGCGCGGCACGAACTGCAAACCATCGCCGGGATGACCGACGACCCCCGCGGATTCGCGGATCTGCTGACATGGCTCGAAGCGGAATTGCGGCTGATCTCGCCGACCCGCCCCGGAGACGCGGCCGAGAACGACAGGAGCGGCGAGCGTCAGCCGGCGGATACCCGGGATGGAACGCGGTACCAATTGACCCACGACTTCCTGGTCCCGGCGATCCGGGAATGGCTGCGGCGCCGGGACTTGTCGACTCCCGAGGGACGCTCACGGCAATTGCTGACCGAGCGGTCGGCCCTGTGGGAGGCTCACCCCGTGGACCAACTGCTGCCGTCGGTCTGGGAACACCTGCAAATCCGTCTGCGCGTCAAATACTCTGACCGCTCAAAGGTTCAGCAGCAATTTCTGCGGCGGGCCACCAGGGTCCATGCACGTCGGGGACTCTGGTCTGCAGTGCTGGCCGGCACTCTGATGAGTCTGGTGCTATGGACGAACCACAGACTGCAGGAACGGAGCCTGGACCGGCAGGTCGCCCATCAGTTGGATGAAGTGCGGCATGCCCGTCCCGAGCATTGGCAGGAACTGATCCGCGGATTGTCTGCACCGCAACTGAAATCACGGATCCTTCAGTCCCTGGCCGGACTGATGCCAGATTTCGAAACAGCGACCGCCGATGAACAGAGTGAGGTTCCCCTGCGGCTGGCCCGGATGCTGGCGTTGGACGACAAGGAACAGATTCACCCCCTTCTGGAGATTCTGTTATTGGCCAATCCCGAGGTGATCCGGGAAGTCCGGCCGGCTTTGTGGGAATCGGGGGTGACTGGGCCATGGGAATCTCTCTGGGAACTCGCCGGACAACTGCGAACCACAGGAGTGCTGGCAGATGCGGACCCTGGTCGGGAAGGAAAGCGGAAAGACCAGGCGTTTCGGGCCGCCGTCATTCTGGCGGGTGGCACGACGATTGATGATCGCTGGCACGAACTGGCCCCGGCAGTGATTGAACATCTGAGTCGGCTGGATTCCGGCGAGGTCCTTGAATGGCGTGCTCTGCTGCAGCCCGTCCGTCGCATGCTGGTCCCCGCCGCTTTGCGGGTTTTTGAAACCGGCAATGCCGACTCCACCCAGCGACGGTTTGCCTTGGAGACCCTGGTCGATTTCGCCCGCGACGATTCCGCCACCCTGGTTGCCGCAATCCTGGCGGCTGATCCAGATAGCTTTGAAAGACTGTTGCCAGCGGCGCGGCACCATGGGGCCGACGTGACCGATCGCCTGTGGGACGTCGTGAAGCATTCCACCGCTCCCGTGGGAAACTGGAACGATTCACCCGAATTACGGCAGTGGCCAGATCCCCCGGCGGAAATTGTCGCCGAGCTGGCGACCGCAGGGGGCGAATTGCAGCCTGAATACGGTTATTGCCTGAGGCTTCCGCTCAACCGGTTGGTCACCATCTGCGAGGGACTGCGACCCAGCGGCTATCGCCCCGTCCATCTGCACTCCAATAGGGGACCGCTGGACGCGGCATTGGCGTCGTTGGTGTGGATTCGAGATGGTCGCGACTGGGCGATCGCTCATGACGTGCCCGTGCTAAGCGGCCTGGCAGAAGACCGCCGGCAGGCCACATTGGGTCACGAAGTCAATGCGTATATCGAACAAGTTCCCGGGAAGGCCACAGTGCTGTGGGGACCGCCTGGAGCCTGGGGCCGGCAGAGGAAGTGGACTGTCGGACCGAGGGGCCGGCTGGATGCCTCTGTCGAGCTGCCCCCGTTGGCACCGGGGCCGAACACCGGCTGGCGGGTGAGGTACTATTCGATACCGGAAAAGGCGTGGGAAACCGAATTTCCGGACATCGACCAGGTGATGCAGACAACTCCCATTCTGGACGGAAGTTATTCGCACCCCCGGCACGCATTCGTGGAGATTCTCAACAAGTTTCCCGGTCGTCCCCAAAACCTGCTGGCAGTCTGCGAGGCGGAGATCGTTGCAGAGCAGGCAGACCAGTTCCTCGATCGGCAGACCATCGCCGGGTGGCGCGTTGTCTGGGACGGCCAACCTCTTGCACAGCAGGTGATCAGGAACTCCGGCGAGGACGCGCCGGATTTGACTCCACTGCGTGTGTCCACAGGACGCCACACTCTGCGGCTGGAATATTGGTGTCGCGAATTGAGCCCAAATTCATTTTGCCGGTTCGGGATTCCCCTCATCCAGACTGTGACGGAACTGAAACAGTCGTTTCCCGACTGGATTTGCGAGGCGACCGTTCGGGTGGACCCCGAGTCCACCCTTATTCCCCTGGAATCGGTGTTCGACGCAGAGCGTGTCTGGGTCGACCAGCGGCCCGAATCCCAAGACCAGTTGAGAGCGCTGGCGCGGAGAGATTTCCGACCATTTCGCGTATTTCATGTCCGTCGCGACCAAATACAAATCGATTGGTGTCGCCCACGCCCCAACCACAGGGAGGTCGATCATTGGGCCGAACAACGCGCGCGGGCCGCATTGGCCCTGCTGGAACTCGATTTCGCCGGGCCCCGTGATCCCTGGACAAACGCTGTGCTTTCCCAGCTGGCACCGCAACCTCATCCGTGGGATTCTGACATTGAGGATCCCACGCTCGCGACCGAAATGATGAAACAGATTGCCCGGTTCTGGCGTCCGACCTCGCCACACTGGAACCACCTGCGTGTTCCAGCGGCCGCCGAACTGCCGCCTGACGTTCGCAGGCAATTGTGGCTGAGCCTCGGGATGTCCGGACGCGAGTTGCCGCGCGAAACCCGCCTCCTATGGAGCCAAAAGCTGTCGCTTGCGGAGCAATGGGAAGCAGAACAGGATGCTGGAGTCCACGCCGCTCTACAATGGTTGGCGCAAGAGTGGGAACTGGAACTTCCCATTTCCGAGGCGGATGCTCCACAGGCAGACGCCATCCCGATCCCCAGGCCAGGCGAGCGGCCCGTCTGGTGTCTGAATTCCCAGGGGCAAACTCTGAACCTGCTCCCCGCCGGAGAATTCTGGATGGGGGGACTGGATCCCGAATTTCTATATGATCAAGTCTCGCGTCGTCACCGTGTCGCGATCGGCCGGCCATTCGCCATGGCCGCCTCTCGAGTGACGGCTCCGCAGTACCAGCGATTCCAGCAAGCGACTCAGGGAGCCTCGCGTGACTGGCAACGAGTAACGCCATTCCCCGCATTGATCAGCTGGATCGACGCAATCCGGTACCTCAACTGGCTGAGCGACGAGGAAGGCCTGCAGCGCTGCTATGAGTTCACAGCGCAGGGCGAAGTGGTGATTCCTCCCGACAGCCTCGACCGGAACGGATATCGCCTCCCCACCAGTGCCGAATGGGAGTATGCCGCACGCGCCGGTGTAGAGACCGACTGGATGTCGGGATCAACCGCCAGGAACCTACCCGATTTTGCGTGGACAGCCGAAAGTTGGGTGTTTCGCTCACGCCATCCTGAGGGACGCAAATTACCCAATGCCGCCGGACTGTTCGATCTGCAGGGCAATGGGCATGAATGGCTGCATGACGGTCCCGAAGAAACAAATCCTCAACTGCCACCCAAGGACGGAGTCCTGCCACCAGCGAAAACGCTGTCCTCAACAAGCGTTCGATGGGCGGGTGGCAGTCAGGCCGACGTGCCCGCGTATGAACAACGCCTCTCGAAGAGAAGCACCCGACGCGCAGGAGACGTCAGTGGAGCGGTTCGCCCCACTCGCACCCTGCAGACCCGGGGAAACCTGGACGTGATTCGGTCCGCGGAATAAATAGACCTCCGGGAGGAGGAATCGCTCTGGAGTTCGGTGGCCCATGTTGGTCAATCGCCGCAAGCGAGGGAGTCGCGGCGTTCAGCACAGACCGTCGCATTCCCCCCAGCCGTCACCGATCCTCAACGACGTCATCCTCCACAAACCGCGGTTTTACCGCGGGCTTCCACCGCCACGATTCGCGGCTGCGGGCGTCGCGGGCCAGCCACTCCCCCAGAAGCAAACCATCGATTTCGGCCAGTGACAAAATCACCTCCTGCCCCAGAGAATCCTCGCAGACCAGGTGCGAATTCTCGAGACGTACCGGAGTGACCCCCACGCCCGCCTGCCCCCGATGCCACGCGTGCAGCCGCTGCCGGGCCGGAGCCGCACCTCCCTCACCCGATCCCTTTTCCGAAAGCTCCGGTGGCGGATGCAGCCAGACAATCGCGGCGACCACAGTCAGCGGCAGGTGCTGCTCCTGACCGCGCACTTCGAGAACGATCTCCTGGGCGTCGATACGGCTGAGTCGTCCACGCAAAAAGTCCCCCGTTTGCGAACGGACCAGGTGGGTTGGAGGATTTCCCTGGCGTTGCCGGGGAATCGTCAACAAGGCCTCGCGCAGGGCCCCTGACAGGGCCGAGCCATCCGGATCGGTCGCCATGAAGTCGAGTGACTGCAGATCAGACTCGGCGAATTCCCGAAGTTCTCCCTTCGGCAGAGTGATTTCCAATTTCCCGTCCTGCCAGTCAACCGCCCGGCAGGCCAGGGTCTCGCCAGTCAGCAACCGCAACGAGAGTCGGGGCGAGTCGGGGGACGGATCAGAACTGGCCTCGAGCCCGGCCGCTTCACCATCGTTTGTCCGGCCCTCCGAGGTGGTGCGCTTGCCCCGGGGCGAAGTCACTTCCCGAAACAAAAGCCTTGCGGAGAGAGTCGGACTGAGAAGGGCGGCGGGAATTCCCAGCGGGGGCTGCCACTCGAGGCGGGGACCCCGCTCAGTCGCCCGCACTCCCACCAAAGTTCCCGCGAGGGCGACGGTCTCATTCTGCAGCATCCCTGGCACCCCCCCTGCCGCTGTCAGGGATGGCTCCGACCGCGTTCCCTCCCAGGTTATGCGCCGGATGGCGTTGGCCGAAATTTCCCAGGAACCAACCAGAGGAGATTGGGACAAGACGATGTTCCCGGCTGCGCCGCGCCACTCTCCGCGCCACTGGCTGCCATCGACCAATTCAATCAGAGAACCCGTCGTGTTCCCGTTTTTGGGCGGGGCTTGATCGGCTGGAGAGCGGACCACGAGGTCGATCTCCGACTCGGGAAGTGGTTGTGAGGAACGCCCCTTCACCAGCCATCCTCCCAACTCTCGATCGAATCGCACCTCATCCTGGGCCGAGATTGCGAGGGTCCGTTCGCGCGGTTGAGGCGGCGTCGGAATGGCCGCCGGATCTGGTGCGGGAACGGGAAGCCGCCCATCCCAATGCAGAACCCGAAACCCTTCGAGCCGCACCGCCCCCCGGCCATTGACCAACCGGACCGCCCCCCCGGAAGACCGCCGTGGCTCGGGGGCCGCGAGGTCGCACAACACCTTCCCGGTCGGGGTGGTCACCACCATCCGCCCGGCACGCTGATCGAGGTAGACGCGAATCACCAGTCGGCCGCCCGGCTCACTGAGTGTCTGAACCGGCTGCTGGATCACTCCCCGCTGGGTCTCGGCGAGGGCCAACAATTCGCCTCGATGCACCTCCAGATTGAACGGTCTGAGTTGGGCCGGGTCGGCGACCTGCTGTTCTTCCGGAGGGGCCTCCAGTTTCGGTTCCGGCTGCACAATCGTATCAGACCCGACATCGGCAGGAGGGGCCTCCGGCGTGCGCACCCCCCACTGCATGCCGAAATTCGGCCGTCCGCGCCACCTGATTTCGACATCACTGACGGAACGTTCGGGCAGTCCGACATCACTGCCCAGAATACCCGGGCCTTCGAGCTGCAAGGCACCACGCCGATCGAACGCCTGGGAACGCCCCCATTCATCGCGCCAGCCACGCAGCCCCTCGAGCCCCGGGTAGGCCACAGTCGCCAGGCCCGACCGGCGTCTCAATTCCACAACAGCCCCGCTGTCCAATGCAATCGGCACGGAACCAACCAATCCCTGCAAGACGACTTGCCGGCGATCGAACGAGACCAGTCGCCCCCGGACCCGGCTTCCATCGGAAAGGAGCGCTTCCCAGAATTCCTCGGGCAAGGGCAAAGCGCGGGCCCCTGGACGCGAGTAACTCTCGACGACCCCGGCGGGCAGACGGAGTGGTTGCTCGAAAATCTGGGTGCTCCACAGCCCCGCCCCCGTCCCGGTGATCGTCTGCCAGCGGGCATCGAACTGGCTGCCATCCCGCAGGCGCAGTACGCCGGGTACCGAGTCTGCGCCGTGTGTGAAGGCCGAACCGCAGAGGAATCCCAGGCACAGCGCGACTGCCAGACCGGCCAATCTCCTCAACAGCGTCCGCTGAATGAACTGCGAGGAAATCATGCGACGACCATGCGAACTGCGGAGTGGAACAACAACCGAGACATGCCATCGTAACAGAAGGCCAGGCTGGCGGTGGGAGTGTGCATTTCCACCGTTGGGGAGACGGAAAGGAGGGCGCAAAATCGGCTGGTGGCGAACTCCCCGAACGACTTGTCGACGCTCCGCAGGTCACACCACTACACTGACTGCTCGAGTGTGTCTGGTGTTTCCTCCCCCCTGCCGTGTGAATTCTCATGGCCGAGTTCCGTCGCGACTGCTCCGTCCCTGCTGTCCCCCCGCTGGCGGGATTGTGTTCTCTGGCCGAGGCGCTGGAACCGGGAATGTCGGTCGAGGAGTGCGTGTCATGGCTCAAGCGGCTGCATTACGTGTGGCGCCGACTGCACGAAATCTACACGGGACGAATCACATCTGAACCGCTGTTCGAGTTGAAGACCGCCTTCAGCCACCAGGGCTGGATCTGTGCCGAGCACGCGGGCGCGCTGCGCACCCGGGTGAGCGAATTGCGGGAACCTCCTCTGGGTCTCGATGTGGTTCCCCACCCCGGGCTGGAATGGATTCTCGATGAGCTGCGCAGTGCCCCCGACGGAGCGACTTTTTGTCAGGGCGTGTATGGGGTGGTCTTGCCGGCGCTCGATGCGGCGATTGCCGAATACCTCGACAGCACCAATCGACTGGCCGACGCACCGTCGGTGCGGGTGCTGCGTTTTGCCCGACTGGAATTGGAGCAGTTGCTCTTGTTTGGCACGCAAGCCCGCGCCGCTCTGGCAGTTGCGGACGCAGAGGGGGTCACGGCCTGGTGCGCGGCCCTCGAGACCGCATTGGCCGCGGCGGGAGGCGTCTCGGGGCGAAAGCCCCCCCAGGGGGAGATTCCCCCCCGCCAGTTCAGTCAACAGCCGTGGCGCTATGACCGGGTGCCGCGACGTGACGGGAGATTTCAGGATCCGTACAACGCCGGGGTCAATCCCGAGGCATTCCTCTACGACACCCGATTTTCTCCCCGCGACAAGACACTGGTGTTGTTCTACAAGCGGCTGCGCGAGATCGATGTTCCCGAGATGATGGCCAGTTTGCTGGTGGAGTCGAAAGACAAGCCCTGGGGCTTCCACCAGGCGATGGCCCGGCAACTGTGGGATGAAGCCCGCCATGCGCTGATGGGGGAGGTCGGTTTCGCGGCCCTCAAAGTCGACTGGCGGCAGATTCCTGTCAATTTCACCTGGTCGTTGAATCTCAATACACAACTGACCCCGCAAGAGCGGCACGCGGTGTTGTTTTTCATCGAACAGGGATTGATGCCCAAGACGGGCAAACGATACGAGTGGGAGGTGGCACAGACCTCGGGTGTGCCGATCGCTGCGGTGTTTCAGGACTTCGACTGGGCGGATGAGGTCTTGCACTCGCAATTGGGACGGGAGTGGTACGTGAAGGACTTCCCCGATCTGAATGCCGCTCTGGCCTATGGTGACCGCTGCTGGTCGCGAGTAATGAGCCATTGGCGCGAATACCGCGACCAGGGATTGACCGAACACCGCAATTGGTGGCCAGACGTCTATTCCCAGGCGTGTGCCACATGGGGTACGCCGTGCGATCCGAACGCCCTGCAGTTCGACGAAACCTACGAAACTGTGCGGGCGGATCTGAAAACAATCACAGGATTGGCCTGAGAACCGGTCCGGATTGGATTGCCAAAAATGTACACTTGACACCCAAAAATAGTAAGTGTATAGAACTGCCATTCAGTTCATTTCCACTGGCAAAGCGTGATGTGACCGGCAGGGGTCAGTGGGCTGGACAATCTTCCTCGAAGCATCGACTCGCGAAGGGATCGCCCCAATGAACCAGACGCTGCAGGTTCTGAAGCAGTACTGGGGATACGACAGCCTCCGTCCCCTGCAGGGGGAGGCGATTTCCGCGGTTCTGGAGGGGCGCGACTCGGTGGTGGTTCTGCCCACGGGCGGAGGCAAATCGCTGTGTTATCAGGTTCCCGCCCTGCAAAAGCCGGGGATGGCGGTGGTGATCTCCCCCCTCATCTCGCTGATGAAAGACCAGGTCGACACGCTGCGCGACTGTGGCGTCCCCGCGGCATTCGTCAACAGCACCTCCAGTGCCGAGGAACGCCGGCAGATTGCCCACGACGCGCGGGCCGGTCATCTGAAGCTGCTGTACCTGTCTCCCGAACGGCTGATGACCGACCGGATGCTCGAGTTTCTGCGCGGCATCACCGTCAGTTTCATTGCCGTCGACGAGGCACACTGCATCAGTGACTGGGGACATGACTTTCGTCCCGAGTACCGCATGCTGGGCCGGCTGAAGAGTCTGTTCCCCGGGGTCTCGGTGCATGCCCTGACCGCCACCGCGACACCCCGGGTGCGCGACGACATCGCCCGCGAACTGCACCTCGTGGAACCCCAGATTCTGGTGGGGTCATTCGACCGTCCGAACCTCGTCTACCGGGTGCAGCGGCGGACCGATCGGCTGCAGCAGATTCTCGACGTGCTGCAGTCCAAGCGGGAAGAATCGGGCATCATCTACTGCATCCGCCGTAATGACGTCGACGAGGTGTGCGCAGCGCTCAATCGTGAAGGGTTCCGGGCAGCCCCCTACCATGCTGGCATGTCAGACATCGCCCGGGCCCGCAACCAGGAGGCATTCCTCAAGGATCGGGTCCGGATCATCGTGGCGACCGTGGCGTTCGGCATGGGGATCGACAAGTCGGACGTGCGGTTCGTGATCCATGCCGGCGCCCCCAAGTCGATCGAACATTACCAGCAAGAGTCGGGACGGGGAGGACGCGATGGGCTGGAGGCCGAATGCTGGCTCTTCTACACCGCCGGGGACTTTCAATCGTGGCGCCGGCTGCAGGCCGATCTTCCCGCCGACGCGTATGAGATCGCCCTGCAGATGCTGGCGGGAATTGAGCGGTTCTGTACAGCGGGGAACTGCCGGCACCGGGCGCTGGTTGAGCATTTTGGCCAGGACTACGCACAGCCCAATTGCCAGGCGTGCGATGCCTGCCTGTCTGAGTTGGATGAATTGCCCGACGGACTGGTGATCGCGCAGAAGATTCTTTCGAGCGTCGTGCGTCAGGGAGAGAACTTCGGTGCGGAATACACCTCCCAGGTGCTCGTGGGCGCGACCGAAGAGCGGATCCTGTCGAATGGACACAACCGGCTGAAGACCTACGGATTGCTCAAGGGAACAGCCCGGAAAGCGATTCGCGAATGGATTGAACAACTCGTCTCCCAGGGCTTCCTCGAACGCCGCGGAGAATACAACGTGCTGGGGGTGACCGCCGCCGGCCGCCGCCTGTTGAAAGGCGAACTCGAGCCCCGGCTGCTGCGCCCCGCGACGGAGAAGAAGACCTCCCTGGCGACCAAAGTCTCCTGGGAGGGGGTCGATCGGGAGCTCTTCGAAACCCTGCGGGGCTGGCGGCGGGAGATCGCCGAGCAACGCCAGGTCCCCCCATTCGTGATCTTCAGCGACGCCACCCTGCGGGACCTCGCCCGGACGCTTCCTTCGACAGACGATGGTCTGGCGAAGATTCAGGGGCTGGGAACCCACAAGCGGGAGGAGTACGGTGCGGCACTGCTGACACAAATCGCGCGGCATTGTGCGGAACGGGAGTTGCCTCAGGATATCGATCTCGAACACCGGTCGCAGGCCCCCCGCGAGCGTGCCCTGCAATCGGCAACAGGATCCAAACCCAGCGAAGCGAAGACTCTCGCCTTTCAGCTCTTCTCCCGTGGGACCTCCGTGCCACAGGTGGCCCAACAGACCAATCGGGCGCTCTCGACCTGCTGGCAATACCTCGACGAGTTTGTCCAGCTCAACGGCATCACCGAACTGGGTCCGTGGCTCGACGAGCCAACCTATCAGAGGATCCGAACAGCGGCCGCCGAATGCGGCCGCGACAAACTGCGCCCAATCCACGAAAAGCTGGAGGAGCGGGTCGACTTCCCTCTGATCCGGCTGGCGCTGATCCGCTTGAACATCGAAGAACCACAGACGCCCCCCCCAGCGATAGCGGCCCCTTCCAAAGGGGCACTCACACGGGCCTGACGGGAATTGACGCCAATCCTTGCCGACGCGAAACTTGCTGCATGCATTCTCCGGTTGACACCCACCCCTCGCCTGGTTCACCTCCCGCTGAGGGTTGGTCACGCCCCGAAAAGCAGGGAGTGATGGCGACCGGCCGCGGGATGCGCCGCTGGGAATTGATCGGCCTGTTGGCCCGCAAAGAATGGCGGATCCGCTATCGCAGTGCGAAGCTCGGCTATGCCTGGGCGGTGGTTCAGCCCCTGATGCTGATGCTGGTGTTGCTGGTGGTGTTTGGGCAGGTGCTGCCCCTGGACCGAGGCCAGTTTCCGCACACCAATCCCTACTCACTGTTTCTGCTCTCGGGACTGTTCCCCTGGCATTTCGCCTCGGTGGCGTTCAGCAGTGCCACTCCGTCGTTCCCGAACAGCCGCAAGTTGATTCTGCTGGCGGGCTTTCCCCGGGAGGTGCTTCCACTGGGGGTGGTGGCGGCTCATCTCGTCAACCTGCTGCTGACCCTGCCCCTGTTGATCCCGCTGTACCTGTGGCACCAGGTGTGGCCGAGCGGCTGGCTTCTGCTGCTGCCCCTGGCAATCGCATTGCAGAGTGTGATTCTGGGTGCGATGTCGATTCTCGCAGCCCTGTCGTGCGTCCGTTTCAGCGACACATTCTTCCTGGTCCAGGCGCTGTTGCTTCCCTGGTTCTATGCCTCGCCCATCTTCTATCCCCGGGTCGCCGCCGGACGGTTCACCCCGTGGCTGGCTCTCAATCCACTGACGGGAGTCTTCGAACTGTACCGCAAGTGCCTCATGCCCGACTGGCCCGGATGGCTCGACGGCGGGGTCCTGGGAGCCGTGCTGATTTCGATGGGCTGGGCGCTGCTGCTGGCGGGCCTGGCCGTGGTCCTGCTGCGACGGATGGAATCGACCCTGGCCGACTGGATGTGAGCAACGGCTCCCCAAACACCCAAATCCCCACCCCTTGTTGTGGATCATGAAGCCGTCTGAATGTGTGACCTGTTTCCTGGTTGGCCTGGTGCTGCTGGTTCCCTCCCTGGCCACCGCCCAGGTATTGGACAAGCCCCGCACCCTGGCCCGCGAGACGTTCTGGGACAATCGCGATTTTGACTGGTATGCCGCGTCGATTCCCTTTTTCGACTCTCCCGACGCCGAGCTGAACACCACCTGGTACTATCGGTGGGAACTGCTGACCAAGCATCTGACCTACGGCTCGGTCAACAGCGGGTATACCTTCACCGAGTTCATCGATCGCCCCTTCTGGTCGGGCGCTTATGGAGCGATCAGCTGTCCGGCGGGGCATCAGTTGTACGAGGCCCGCTGGCTGCGTCAGCCGCGGATTGGCCGGGACTACGCCCGGTACTGGTTCCGCACTCCCGGCGCTCAGCCGCGAAACTACAGCACGTGGCTGGCCGACAGTGTCTGGGCCCTGCATCAGGTTCACCCCGACCCGGCCTTCACGACCGACCTGTTAGCCGACCTCGTGCGGAACTTCGAAGCCTGGGAGACACGGCATTTCGTCCCGGAAGTCGGACTGTTCTGGCAGACCGGCCACGACGACGGAATGGAATTCAACATCAACAGCCGGCAGACGAAAGACATTCTGCGGGGCGCTCCCAGCTTCCGTCCGTCAACCAATGCCTATTTCTGGGCCGATGCCATGGCCATCTCACGCATCGCCGAACTGGCCGGAGACGCCGCGACCGCCCGGCGTTTTCAGGAAAAAGCGGCGGGAATCAAGGAGCGGCTGCAGACCCTGCTGTGGGATCCACAACGTCAGTTCTTCTTCCCCATGCTGCGGGACAACGAAGAGCGGGATGGACACCAGCTGAAGGCGCGGACTCTGACCTACCAATCCGGGCAATTCGCCGGGGACCCGCATGGACGCGAATTGATCGGCTATGTTCCCTGGCAGTTTGATCTGCCGGACCGGGACCGCGGCTATGAAGTCGCGTGGAAAAAACTGATGGATCACGACGCGTTTTTCGCCGAGTTTGGCCCGACGACCGTTGAACGTCATGATCCGTTGTTCCTGCTGCAGAAGTCGTGCTGCTGGTGGAGCGGCCAATCGTGGCCATACGCCACCACCCAGACCCTCAAGGGGCTGGCCCATGTGCTGCAAACCCGCCAGCAGACGGTCATCTCGGCGGACGACTATTGGCGGCTGCTGTCGATTTATGCCCGTACCCATCGAAAAAATGGCCGCCCCTACCTCGCGGAAGCCTGCCATCCCGACACAGGTTCCTTCGAAGGGCATGACGGCTACAACCACAGCGAGCACTACTTTCATTCCGGCTTCTGCGATCTGGTGATCACCGGACTGGTGGGCTTGCTGCCGCGGGACGATGGCGGCCTTTCCTTGCGTCCCCTCGCCCCGTCCACCTGGGATTATTTCTGCCTGGAGGATCTTCCCTGGCGCGGCCACCGGCTGACCGTCATCTGGGATCGCACCGGTGGCAAGTATGGGGCCACCCCCGGTCTGTCGGTCCGGGTGGATGGCCGCGAGGTCGCCCATCGGGAGACACTGGGCCCCGTCGAGATTCCCAGCGTCCCTGTGCAGCAGGATCCCGCGCCCGGGAAGGGGTTGGTCGCGGTGAACTACGCGGTCAACAACGATGGGGACTATTTTCCCCGTCTGACGGCCAGCCATACCGGTCCCAATACCTCGGTCGCGAAACTGCACGACGGGAATGCCTGGTTCCATCTGCATCCTCCCAATCGCTGGACCTGCGAGGGCTCGCCCAACGACAGGGACACCCTCGAACTCGATTTGGGTCGGCCGCGACGCATCCACACGATGAAGGTCTATCTGCTCGACGACCGGGACGAACCGGGGGGAACGATTCGGGGGCCACAGGGAATGGCCCTGGAGTATTGGCGCGACCACGCCTGGCACCCTCTGCCGCAGGTTCCCTCGCATTGGGAGCGGCCTGCGACCCATCGTGCCGTGACGGTGAACTTTCCGGAATTGGAAGCGTCCCGTTTCCGCCTGACATTGATTCATGCCGAGGGAAGCCGGTCTGGATTGACCGAGTGGGAGGTGTGGGGTGATGCCCGGCTCCCCGTTGAGATTCCGGAACCTCCTGCCGGGAACCTGGCATTCAATCCCGGAAATCGCGAGTTTCCCAAGGCAACCGCGTCGTTCACCGACCGGTTTGGGGGCCGTCCCCAGGCGGCGATTGACGGCAAAACCGTCTTCCTGCCCACACCGATGAACCGTTGGACGAGCTACGAGTCGAAGGAGTCGAGTGACTGGCTCGAAATCAACCTGGGCGAGCCCCGCGAGTTTCGTCGGGTGGAACTGGCGATCTACGACGATCGGGGTGGAGTCCAGCCCCCCACCAGCTACCGGATTGAGACCTGGAACGGCGAGGTGTGGACGAACGTCGCCGAGCCGCGGATGACTCCCGAACAACCCGCGGGCGGCGTCTGGAATGTGGCTCGCTTCAATCCGGTCAAGGCCGCGCGGTTGAGAATTGTCTTCACCCACCGCGGACAAGCCCGCAGTGGAGTGACCGAGGTGCTGGTCTGGAACGAATGACGATTCACCATGCAGGTTGAATTCCAGCGGATCGGCAAATCATTTCCCGGAGTTCGGGCTCTGGACGATGTGTCGTTCCAGGTTGCGGCCGGATCGTGCCACGCCCTGCTGGGCGAGAATGGGGCCGGCAAAAGCACCCTCGGCAAAATCCTCGCCGGGTTACAGACCCCCGAGACCGGGCAGGTTCTGCTGGACGGTCGCCCCGCCCGACTGGACTCACCGCGGGCGGCGCTCGCAGCCGGCGTCGGAATTGTGCACCAGGAATTGGTCTTTTGTCCCGAACTCTCGATTGCAGAGAATCTGGGATTGCATGACCTTCCCCGCCGGGGTGTGCGTCTGGATTGGACCGAACTCTCGGTACGGGCCGCCGCACTGCTGCGACGGGTGGGACTGGAAGTGTCGCCTTGGGTCCGGGTGGGTGATCTGGCCATCGCGCAGGAACAGCTGGTCCAAATCGCGGCGGCGGTGGGCCTGGGAGCCCGGGTGCTGGTCTTCGATGAGCCGACCAGTTCGCTCGGTCGCACCGAGACCCAACGGCTCTTCACGCTGATTCGCGAACTGCAGCGGGGAGGGACCACCGTGCTGTATGTCTCGCACCGTCTCGAAGAGATTTTCGAGTTGTGCGATACGGTGACCGTGCTGCGGGATGGACGACACGTCGACACCAGACCCACGAAGGAACTCGATGCGGCCGGCCTGGTGAAGTTGATGGTGGGCCGGGCGATTGAACCGGTTCCCTTGCCCGCCCCTCGGCCTCCAGGCCCCGTACCCACCCTGCAGGTCCGCCGACTCTCGCTGCCTGGACGATTCCAGAACATCGATCTGGAACTGCAGGCCGGAGAGATCGTGGGACTGGCGGGGCTGGTTGGAGCGGGCCGCACCTCGCTGGGAGAGACCATCGCCGGATTGCACCCCGACCACAGGGGTGAACTGCGGATTGACGGAGCGTTGACCCGACTGCGTTCACCTCGCGACGCACTCCGTCGGGGCATCGGACTGATCCCCGAAGATCGCAAGCAACAGGGTCTGGTCTTGCTCCTTGGCGTTCGGCAGAACAGCACGCTGTCGATTCTCGATCGCCTGCGGGGTTGGTTGGGGCGACTGCGCGAGCGGGACGAACTGGAACTGGCCGTCCAGGCGCGGAGCCGATTGCGGATCCGCGCTCCGGACCTCAACACACCGGTCCATCGCCTGTCGGGAGGGAATCAGCAAAAAGTGGTCTTCGC
Organism: Planctomycetaceae bacterium; assembly: GCA_046339535.1. GTDB lineage: Bacteria > Planctomycetota > Planctomycetia > Planctomycetales > Planctomycetaceae > UBA10511. The sequence goes on from JBKDUK010000468.1 coordinate 35,525, forward strand.
CCGCGGAACCCTGGCGAACTGTCGCGTCCTGGTCGTCGACGAACCGACACGCGGCGTCGACGTGTGAGCCAAACGCGAGATTCACGAACTGCTGGTGGAACTGGCGGGCCAGGGGACCGCCATCCTGCTGATTTCGTCGGATCTGCCCGAATTGCTGGCACTGTCGCACCGGATGGTGGTGCTGCACCAGGGTCAGATTTCAGCCCGACTGTCGCGGGCGGAACTGACCGAAGAAACCGTGGCCCGTGCAATGACGGGACTCATCCGGCAGCAGGCTTGACGTCCGCCCGAACACAGGGCCGCCCCGCCAGGCGGTTCAGCCAGGCTGAGTGAAGTTGGACATGTAAGGGAGCCGTGACGCCGCCGCCTTGACCTGCTCGGCCGCGTCGACCAACTGCCCGAGGAAATCCCAATTCCCGGTCACCAACGACTGACGGGCCCCTTCCTGAATGCTGGCCGGACAGTGCAGTTGCTGGTCACCGTGGCCGGCTCGAACCTCGCGGCGTTCAAGGTCGACCTCGACGCGTGCCTCGGGATGAGCCTCGATGATCGCGGCCAACTGGCGCAGGTGCGCGGGGTCACAGCAGACGACCGGAACGCCGTTGGAAATGCAATTGCCAAAGAAAATCTCGGCGAACGATTCCGCGACAATTGCCTTGATCCCCCAGCGAATCAAGGCCTGCGGGGCGTGTTCGCGGGACGAACCACATCCAAAATTCCGGCCGGCTACCAGGATCTCGGCTCCCTGAAATCGTGGATCATCAAACGGATGCTTGCCCCCCGCCTGCTTCCGATCGTCTTCGAAGGCATGTTCGCCCAGACCATCAAACGTGACGCACCGCAGATAGCGGGCGGGAATGATGCGATCGGTGTCGATGTCGTCGAGCAGCAGCGGCAGGCCGCGGCCAGCCACCTGTTGAACCTGTTGAGGCATGGGGTTTTGGTCAGGGGGTCAGAAAAAGCACAGGCTTCAACGAGCGAGACTCGCCAAAGCCTGTTTCAGTGCGAGATCAACAGGGAGGCCCGGAATCAGTCGCGATCCGGTCGACCGAAGAGAAATCCGCCGCTTCCCGTCCCGCCTCCCCGCAGTTGATTGCGATCGCGTTTGGGAACGTAGGGAGCAGCACCAGCCCCGGGGGCCAGATCCTCATCGGAGACCTTCTTGGGACCTTCGGGCTTGGCCACGAGAGCCTTCAAAGACAGAGCGATACGGCGCTTGTTGGGGTCAATCGTCAGGACCTTCAGGTCGACTTCCTTCCCCACCTGCAGAATGTCGGTGACACGAACCACCCGCTTGTGGTCAAGTTCGGAGATGTGAACCATTCCCTCCAGACCCGGCTCGAGTTCGACGAACGCACCAAACTCAGTCGTCTTGGTGACCTTGCCGCGCACGGTTGACTCGATTGGGAAGCGCTCCATCACCGCGAGCCAGGGGCTGGAAGTCAACTGCTTCAAGCCGAGGCTGATTTTCGTGGTGTCGCGGTCAAGCGACAGAATCTGAACCTCGACCTCCTGTCCCTCCTTGAGCAGGTCTTTGGGATGATTCAATCGATTCCAGGACATCTCACTGACGTGCAGCAATCCATCGAGCCCCCCAATATCGATGAACGCCCCATAATCCTTGAGAGTCTTCACACGTCCTGTCACCCGCTGCCCCACCCCCAGCTTCGTCCAGATCTGTTCCCGAGTCTCAGCCAGTGTCGACTCGATGTACTGGCGACGGCTGACGATCAGATTCTTCTTCGCGGGGTTCACTTCGAGCACCACCGCCTTCAGCTTCTGTCCGACGAATTGCTCGAGGTTGTTGCAGTAACCCAGATCGACCTGGGCCGCAGGCATAAAGCCGCGGAGATTGCTGACGTTGACCTCCAACCCCCCCTTGTTGGTCTTCGTCACGACACACTCCACCACCTGCCCGGCGGAGACGGCATCCCAATTCCCCTGGGGCTTCGAAACTCCTCCACCAGCCACTCGGGCACGGATCAATCCCTGAGCGGCATCGTAGCCTTCCGCGACGAGAGCCAGGGTCACTCCGACTGCAGGAATCTTCCCCGTATCGAAGTTCTTGACCGGAACCACCGCCGACGCGCGGCCGGCCAGATCGAGAACCACGCTGTCGCCGTAGACGGAGACGACCTTGCCCTTCATCCGAGTGCCAGGGGTCACCTCTTCCGGATTGAAATCAGCAGGGAGCCCACTGCCATCCCCCGCAGGTGCCGCCGCCGCACCTCCTACCGCCGCCGGGGCAGCGGTCGCCTCGCCACCGGCAGACAGGTTTTCGACACCCCCCAAAGCTGCGGCAATCTCAGCCTCCAAGTCGGAGTCGAGCTTCGTCTCGGCCTGGCGCGGAATCTCAACCGGTGCACCCATCGTGATCGTCTCGGCCAAAGGGCCTCGAGATTCGGTGACCGACTTGCCCGGCGTCTCTGCCGCCGCCTCGGTTTGCTCGGGAGTCAGCGAGGGAATGGCACGTGCCTGTTCCGGGGCGACAGTGGGATTCAACTGCACGCGGGGAGTCGACGACGGTTCCTGCGCCTGGGGTTCGGTACTCATCACTCTACAGTCCTGATTGCGCACTCAGCAGAAACGCTGCGTTGGGATGCGACCGGAGCAGTCGCGGAATGGCCCTTCCCGTGGCTGGGAATTCGCTCGACAATAATTCATGAGCTGCGGAATTTCCACAACAAAAAGCGTTTTCCGCCCTCTCCGCCGCGCCTCCCCCCTCCCCTGACGGAACCATCCCAGCAAGCCGCTCCCATTCCACCGTTGACCCGCCACCGGCAATTGGGTGCTCATCGCCCGACCTGACCGCGTTGCAGCAGCCAGTATTCCCGTGTTTCCCATGCATTTTTCGCCGTATTCTCCCCCCAAACCGGAATTCCCGTCCGATCAATCCGGGACTCCTGCCTGCCTCTGGCGGCTGTCATTCCGACCGGTCGAAACACCACCCCACTTCGCGAGGCTCCCTTCTGTCGACAGGCAATCGACCTGCCTGAGGTGCGGGAACACCCTCCTCTTGGCCAATTCCAGACGCAACTTGGCTTCCCGGGCTCGCTCCAGCCTCCCTCGTTCCCATCCAACGGATCGTCGCAGGGGTGGGACGAAGCAGAGGCGAAAGAATTGGAAAGCGACGTCGAAGAAGCGCCCCGATCAACTCGCTGGGGATAGGCTAACCCTCACCGCCCGGCACGCGGATTCGTGACGGCGACCAGTGCTTCAGGGCCACAGACGGTTCAAACCGCCGCTTGCCGCCTCTCCCACCTTCAGTCGCCCCAGGCCCCACCCAACCAATCGCCAAAATCCGTAAAGTCAGTTCAGACGAATCCATGTTGTGGGGCGGCGGGACACCTGCGCAGGGATTCCCGAGAATTCAGTCACCTCACTCTCGGGATCGCTTTATCCGCGCCGGCAGCAAAAAATCGGGCAGCCCCCCCCTCGATTCGATCAACCCCAGTGACACGCGACCGGGAGACGAAACTCCCTGCGCACGCATTCGATTCGATTCCAAACCCGGCGACCCCGCCAAGCCTCTCCCACAATTCACAACCGCTGCTCAAACAAACTTGGAATTCCCCTTTTGGACTGGTTTGGGCCAACGTTTGGGCCTTTAACACGGGATTTGGGCGATCTCGCGTCGATGCAGTCGACGGTAGCTGACCGAATGAATCAATCTCAGAACTCAGCGAGCGTCAGTCACGCGGTTGGGACGGTCGAGCCTCACGACTCCACCAATCGAAGATCGCAGGCTGCGGTTCTCCGCAGGCACGCCGTTAGGCGATTTTTCGCACAAAACTCTGGATGCATCGCAGTTGCGCCCTGCTCAGGCGAATTCCTGGACGCGCCGCCGTCAGCATCCGCAAACCATCCTCCACGCTATGAGACACCCCGGAACTGAGGAGCACCGCGAGAGCAAATAGTCCTGTCCTGCCGTGACCCTGTGCACAATGGATAAAAGTCCGCCCAGGCCGAAGGTTGGCAATTGCAGCACGTAAAGCCTCTGGCGTGGGTGCGCCACCGTCAAGAATCGGAAAACACAAATAGGATGGTGAACAGCGGATGGACGGTGGCTCAGAAAATTCGGCGGTGAGGTCCACGAAGTTCTGGAACTCGCCAACAAGCTCGCACGGCAGCAATCGCCGTCCGACAACCAGGTGCTCGTTGATCATGTTGTATGCTGGCTCGCGACTGACCAGACGAATGACGTGCCAAACGACCGTTGTGCCAATCAACAGCGGCAGAAACACCAGCCAACTCCACCACGGCAAGGTGCCATCGGCTCGCTTGCCAAACACCTGATGAGCACCGTGTCCGTGAGCAACACCAAGGACAAGAAAATCGCAGCCCAGCCAGAGTGCCAAGAGAAACCAGCCGCGCTCGATCAACCCAAGAGCGATGAATACAAGGCCCAATAGCGTGAGAAGATGTCGGTGGCTCATGGCGTGTGGGGTAGACTCTGGCCATGCGGCTCAGAGTGAACTGGCACAAAAAAAGCCAGTTTTCTCACTTCAAATCCGATAGTGCGAATAGAGTTCATCACATGGCGCTCCCTCGATTGGACAATACCTACGAGGCACTGTGGGGCAAAGGGATGCAGCCACTCGCTCCCTGGACAGGAACTCCGTCGTGAAACTGGTCCATCAAAACAACCAATCCCAGCTGACCAGACAGACAACCCTTCAGCAGACTTTCCGACAGGTAGAGTCCGAAAAACAAGCGGAGAGAGCGGGATTCGAACCCGCGGTAGGGGAATTAACCTCTACGCCGATTTAGCAAACCGGTGCATTCGACCACTCTGCCATCTCTCCAAGACGTTCGAAGTTTACCAGCCCGCCGACGGTCAATCAATGGACCGCCGCAGCGTCACGGATGGGGATTTCACAATCCCTGCGGGCGGCTCATAGAGAGCCGACGGAAGCAGCCCCGAAGGGCTTCAGCAAGTCAACCCCGGGAAAGACAACGGTCGTGTTGCGATGGTTCGCCCGCCCTGTCGAGCGACGGACCCGGTCGATTAGACTGCGAATGCGGAATTCACGCCGCAGCCCGCGCCAGTCCGACCTTGTGCGGTCGCCCCTACCTTCCGGAACGCCCCATGGCTGTTCGCCTTCCGTTTATTTCGCCCCGCATTCCGCTGAAGACCGCCTCCACGGTGTGCAAGTCGCTGGCCACCATGCTCGATGCCGGGGTCCCATTGATGAAGGCCCTCGATGTGGTCTCCCGGAAGACGGGCGACGCCCGGTGCCGGGAACACCTTGGCGCCGTGCGTCAGAGAATCCAGGAAGGGGCGGAAATCAGCGAGGCGCTTCGGGAACGCGCGGGGTACTTTCCCCCGCTGATGACCGACATGATCACCATTGGGGAACACACAGGAGCACTGCCTGAAATCCTCACGGGATTGTCCAGCCACTATGACAATCTCGCCAAACTGCGGCGCAGTTTTTTGGGGACCATCGCCCTGCCGGTGATTCAACTGATCGCCGCCATCGGGATCATCGCCCTGATGATTCTGGTGCTCGGGCTGATTGCGTCGGCAGGTGGCAACAAGCCACTGGATGTGTTGGGGTTGGGGCTGTATGGCCCGGCGGGAGCATTGAAATTCCTGGGGACGATCGCGGCGGTCCTGGGGATCATCGCGCTCACCTATTTCGTGCTGTCGGAATCGTTTGCGACCAAGCGCTCGCTCGACGGGTGGCTGCTCAGGATTCCCGTCGTGGGGGGCTGCCTGCGGTCGTTCGCGCTGGCCCGGTTTTCGTGGGCCCTGGGACTGACCCAGCAGACCGGAATGCCGCTGCCCAAGTCGCTGGATATCTCCCTCAAGGCGACGGGGAACGGTGCCTTCGCGGGTGCCAGCGACGAGGTGAGCCACTGGGTGATGTCGGGGGATGAACTGACCGAAGCGCTGGCCCAGACTGACCTTTTTCCGGAAGATTATCTCCAGATGCTGCAGGTCGCCGAGACTTCGGGAACGATTCCCGAAACCCTCGAACGGCTGAGTCCCGAATTCGAAGACCAGGCCCGCAGGTCATTGTCGACCCTGGCCTCAGTCGCCAGTTATGCGGTCTGGCTGATGGTCGCCGGCTGCATTGTGTTCGTGATCTTTCGCATCGCACTGTGGTACGTCGGCCTGCTGCAGGGAGCGGTCAACGACGCGCTCCGTTGATGGGTTCCGCACTTCGCAGCCAGCCCCAAGATCGGGCCAATGCGAAATCCGATCCAGCCCCCGCTCCCCTATCGGGCCTCGAACAATTCCCGGAAGTCCTGCAGCGGGTCGAGCGCCGACTTCTGTGCCGCCGTCAGGTCCCGGAACCCGACTTGCCGGGGAGTCGCCAGAGCCGCCAGCTGCAAGATGTCGAACTCTTCCAGCAGACCAAAACAGAAAAGTTCCACACCGTCTTCGACACGCAGATTGCGTTCCAGAATCTCTTTCAGACTCCCCAGTGATTGATGGAGATGGACGTCTCCCAGAGTGGGTGTATCGAGCGCCGCCGCCGTCAAAACAGACAGTGAGACCCGGGGCCCCTCGGCCCAGACGGAGATGCGCTCTCGACCCGAGAGTGCGGAGAGCCAACCCGTCAGTCCCGACACCTGGCCGGCAGCGACTCCCAGGGGCCGCTCTCCCACGGCGGAAAACAGCAGCCCGAACAGGTAATCACGGTTTCCCTGGCTACACTCACCCGTGAAGAGCAGGTCAGCCACACAGACCTGTTCCTGGCGAGCCAACAGGGAATGGACCACGTCGGCGAGGTTGGTGCGCCCCCGATCGGCCACCACCAGGGTGGTCCCGCGCGGATTGGCAGGGGTGAAAACCACCGCCGGAAGTGTCCAACCCGCCGTGGGTGTCACCCCAAAGAACTGGGCATCGGCTGAGCCCGCCTGGCGGCGATCACGCAGTTTGGCAGCAAACTCGATGGGAGGGACCTTGACCAGTCGGCTCAACACGGGCCGCCGCATGGACTGCCACTCCCGCGCGGCGGCCACACTCACGGGCAGTTGCGGTTGACGGGGAAGCGGCACGGCCAGGCCGCGGGCCAGCGACGAGAAGTTGGCGTTGTCTTCCGGAATCGGAACTTCCAGTTGCCGGGGCGTCTTGAGTTCAGCCGTCGAGGGGATCTCCTGCGGACAGTAATCGCGGTTTCCACGAAAAAAATGCGTTCCAATCATTTGATAGAGGGCCTCCCGGTTGTCCTGTTGAAAGTTGTGGTCTCCCGGTTCGGCATTGATGTGATAGCGCAGATGCTCCTGACGGTCGTACAGGCCAAACACCGGCCGGGCGGCCGCCAGCAGCGGGGGCAATGCGTGATCGGCCTTGAAACAGCAATTGTCGTTGAGGTTATAGGTCAGCAGGGTGGGACGGGGGGCCAGCAGCGCGGTGAGGTGCGAATAATCGGCCACGGTCGCCATGTCGACGGGGGTCTGTTCGGAATCGCCCAGGTCGCCAAAGTTCCGCCCGCGCGTGAAGAAACTGGAGTATCCGGCGACCGGATTCGACAGCGTCACCCGGGTGTCGAGGGCCGAGATCACAATGGTCTGCCAGCCGCCGCCCGAGAGCCCGGCCACCCCCACCCGTTCGGGGTCGGCTTCCGGAAGCGACAGCAAGACATCGAGCCCCCGCTCGAGCGCGAGATAAAACGGTGCCAGTCCGCTGGTACCGCACAGGTCGAGCTGATTCATCCGGCCGTGGACATAGCCCTCCGTGCGCAGCTGCCCCATCCCGAACCATTCAGGATTGAGGGCGATGATTCCGCGTTTGGCCTGGTTGATGCACCTCAGTTGCTTGTAATCGACCGCCTTGCCGACCGGATCGTGGCCATTCACATTCAGAAACACCGGAACCCGCCCGGTGATCTGAGTGGGGCGATACAGCAGTGCCGGGATCCACAATCCGGGCAACGCCTGATACCGCAGCCGCTGGATGGAATAGCCCGGGCCACCGGGGAGTTCGTCCCACCACTCGACGCGCAGGGGTGTCTGCTGCCACTGCGCGGCCGCACCGCGGCGGACGGCCCGATCCAACACCTCGGACCGCAGACGGGCCGCCTGGCGTTCCCATTCGTCGCGGGTCGTTACGGGGGGGAGTGGGGGAATGCGGCTGGCGGTGAACTCCTGAATCTCGCGCAGGCTCTGGCCCGGCGCGAGCAACGGAACCGACAGGGCCTCCTTCAACGACTCGGAGTCATCGCCCCGCAGGTTGTCCACCGGAAAAGCCAAGGCACACAGACAGAGCGTCAACCAGCACCGCCACATCGGGGAGCTCCAAACAAATCCGTCGAGAGATCGGGGAAGGGAGCACCACCGACTGTGCACCCGGGCGCGATGATACCGATCGCCCCCCTGCCCCGCGATCTTCGACGCGGGCGATAAGACCCGGAACGTGACTCCTCGGCGATACGCTCCGTCACCCGAGGTCTCCGACCACCTCAACCGGGCAGCCGCGCATCGGCCGCGGTCGAGCCGGCGGAACTTCCCTGGTTGACAATGGTCGCCGAGTAATTGTTGGCCGCCTTTTCGACTTCCTCGAGGAACATTTCCTGCTTGAAGGGCTTGTAGAGCGCCCCCCGCATGCCCATTTCGCGGGCTTTGACGATGGAGTGCCCCGGGTCATACCCGAACCCGGTCATCAAGACGATGGGAATATCGGCCCGAATGGCGCGCACCCGCCTGAAGCATTCCGAGCCACTCATGTCGGGGAGGCGAATATCGGCCAGAACCGCGTCGTAAGACAGGTTCTTGACCATCAGCAATGCCTCGGCCCCATCGTGGGCCGTCTCGACCGAACAGCCGTACGGTTCCAGCAATTCGTGAGCCCGCTGACGGACTGCGGCGTCGTTGTCAACCACCAGCACCCGCTTGCCGCGCAGCCGGGGGCGCTGCCGCACTCGCGACAAGTCCGCCGTCCCCTCGGGGGTCAACTGCTCGCCGGTGGCCTGGATCTTCTGCTTGATCTCCCGGGCCTTGGCAATGATCTGCTGCAGCCGCTGGGCGACCTCTGGATCATGCCCGATGTATTTGTCGAGAATCCAGACCGCGTCGTTGAGCATGGCATCAACCGGCTGTGCCACCTCATTCATGATCCGGCCGGTGCTTTCCCGGGCCGTGGTGATCTTCTCGGCGGTCAACAGATCCAGGCGGTTGATGGCGACCGCCACTTCCAGCCCGAACAATTCGAGAAACTGCAGATCCTGTTGGGAAAAGGCGTTCGGCTGGCGACTTTCGACATTGAAGGTTCCCAACATCCGCTCGTTCCACTTGATGGGAACTGTCAGCGAACTGCGGGCATCGGCGGCCCCCGCCAGGTAGAGCGGGTCATGCAGGGAATCCTTGCAGAGATAACTCTGGCCATGGGCGGCGACGAACCCCGTCACCCCATTGCCCTCGGGCAGCGCCCACAACTCGCGGGACGCGGCCTCGGGCAACATCCCCACATTCAACAGCGGGATCAGCCGGTTCGACGATCTCTCGAGCAGCCGAATCTCGACCGTCTCGTACTCCAGCACACCCGCCGTGCAGTGGATGATCTGGGCCTTCAGCAGATCGATCCGGTTCTCGACAGACATATCGCGCAGATCTTCCGCCGACATGTCTCCCAGTTCGAGCCCCGCTTCGAAAATGGCGCTCAATTTGCGCTGCCGCCGGGTCTCCTGCGTGATGTCCCGGACGACCACCACAAAATGATCGATCTCCCCCCCCGCAGACCGCGACACAGGCACCACGTCCAACTGCACGAAACCCCGCTCCCCCAGGTCCAGTTGGGTCCGCGCGGGCTGATGTGTCTCTCCAGCCGTCAAAAACGGACTGGGGTCGGCTCCGGGCAGGAACTCACCCGGAAACAGTTCCTGAATCAGGCGGCCCCGGACCGCAAGGCCTCCCACCAGGCACACCATCGCCGGATTGCACCAGACGATCTGCAACCGCAAATCGAGAACGGCGATCCCATCGGGAAGCTGCGACAGGATTCCGCCGGCTTCGGGCAGCAGCAGCGCCCCGGCGAGAGCCAGCGGCTCAATGCCGTTCGGCGGGGTGGGAACACAGACCGCCTTGTATTCACCAGAAACGAGGCGGGAAACAAAATCCGCGGATGACCACCCCGGAGTCCGATCTTCAGCAGTCGCTTCGAAGCGGCCAGAGAATGCCTCCAGCAGCGGCCGGGAATCCGCCGTCTCACCTACGACAAAAATCCGAGGCAGTTCCTGCATGGTCCCGACGCTCCCGGCACATTTTCCCACTGTTCATACTCTATGCGCTGCCGGTGTTTCTGGCAACCGCTTTCGCAGCCCAGGGAACCCGTTTGATCCGCAGTGTCAACTCGTCTCGCAAACTGCAGAATTCATCCCGAGGGGGACCTCCCGGACCGCGAATCCTCCGGCAGCAGTCATTGGCGGGATCGCTGCAGGTTGCGGAGTCGAGAGCCGGTCAGGGTGTCACCGGTCCGCGGGTCGGCAGTCGTCGGGGAGGAGGTGAGATTTCGGCTCGCCCTCCCCCGGCCGGTTGAGCGGAGGAGGCAGCAGCCGGTTGAGCCACGGGAAACTCACCCAATTCCAGACCCGCTTGATCCGCCGCCCGCTGCACAGCCCGAACATGCATCGCTGAACTCAGATCGAGCATCTGCTTCTTGCGCAGCTCCGGCACGCCGTTCATTTTCTCGGCCATTTGCTCGACCCAGTCCGGACGGCGGGACATCGCCAGAGACATCATCCGCACAAACATGCTGACTTCGGTGAAAGTCCGGTCGGTCAGCGTGACGGTGAGCGGAGAAAACACCTTGGCCGCCACATCCAGCGTCTGCGCGGGGAAGCTGATGAACAAGTCGCCCCGGTGACTGACAGAGACGGTCCCATCTGGCTCAGTGATGAAGCTGGACTGCAACAGCAACAGCGAGCGGGCCTCGATCGGTTGCTTCAACAGCGGGCTGGTGAACGAACCCTCGCAGATTGCCAGGTGCCGGTCTCCCTGGCTGTAGAGAATCTCGATCGCGCCGACTGAGCCGTCGCCCGCATCCGCCTCGTACTCAAAGCGACCGGTCTGGTACATCTCCACTTTGGAGATTTCCATGGCCCGCCAGACACTGACCGCCACATCGGGATGGGCCAGGAAATAACTGTACACCTCGGGCTCGACCGGGAACGAAACTTTGGGAAGACGCCGGTAATAGCTCACGTTCTTTGTGATCGACGCGACCCGGTCCCGCTGCTGGGGAGTCAGATGCTCCAAAGGGAGCAGAGCCAGCGCTTTTTTTCGATCGGCGGCACTGGAAGAACCCTTCGGTTCCGCATCCAGAATCTCCTTCTCGGAGACCGCTTTGGTCCCTTTGCCAAGGACCTTGGCCCCCGCCTGAACGACCCGTCCAAAAACCGTCAGCTCATCGGCCTGAGGGGACTCCTCATGGGCCCGGACCACCTCTCCGCCGGTCTGGGCCGAAAGGTTCGCACCGCTGCCCAAGAGCGAACCTGCGGCCGCCACCCCCCACAGCAGCAACTTGTGCGTGCGACGACAGGAAATCGACGGCATGCCCACCCTTCCCTGGAAGTGGCCTGAAGCGAGTCGCGCCGGTCTCCTTCGCGGCAGTCCCTGCTGCCAGCCGTCGCGTGACTCCTTTCATCGACAGAGGCCGCACAGTCGGAACAGTCGAACTCCTTTGAATCAGCGTCATCCAGGCGGGCGTCTGGGAAACCTGGGCAACTTTTACGGCCCTCATAAAAAAAACCCCCGGGATTTCTCCCAGGGGTCGTTTTCAGCTTAGTTTTGTGGCCCATCGCGGGTCGCAGCGACCCGACAGCCCGACACGATCAGGGAACCACAGGCAGCAGCGGGGATACGGGCACCAACGGAGACGAATTCCCGACTTTTCCGGGAGGAATGGTGGGAGTGCTGTCGTCGATGACCAGGGTGGGATCCCCGAGGGTGATCCGCATGGCACGCATGACGTTGTCGATGTCGTTGCACAGGGTCCGAACAATCGGGAATCCGCCACCGGCGAACAGCAGACCCACCGGATTCCGATTCATGTCAACCACCAGAGAACCCGAATCGCCCGGGGCGCCGAGTGACAGCGACGAGGGAGTCCCGGTCACCTCGATTGTCTCGATGAAGTAGGCGTCTCCGGCATCGTAACCAACGGGACCGACTGCCATATCGATTCCGGTGACTACCCCCACGCGATAACCGGTCGTCCGTCCGTACTTTTGGACCCGCTGCCCAAGGTAGGCATCCACTGTCGTCGATCGGGGAGTGCCGTAACCATCGGGAAGCGTTGAGACCCCTGTCAGGGTCGGCTCAGTGAAGATTGCGGCCGCATCGACGAGGTTGGGATCCTCTTCGTCGAACGTCAGGGTGACAAAACCAGCCACCGTACCGAGCGCGTTCTCATTCACCAAAGCCAGGGGACAGTTGTCATCCCCGCCGCTGGGCTGGGTGATTGTTGTTGCAGGAGTGGCCTCATTCTCGAGCCCGAACACATGATTGTTGCTCAAGGCATAATAGAAGCCATTGCGCCCTCTCAGGCGACACCCCAAGGTCCCCGAGGCACAGATGTCGGCATCGAACGGAAATGCCGACACACCGATGGGAACCGGTCGCGGAAGACGGCGTTGACGAGCCGGTCCCGCAGGCGGAAGCACCGCCTGCATCGGACGGAATTCACCGATCACCTCGCTGATGACTTTGACCCCAGCCACAACTTTCGGCAGTTGTGGCTTGTCGATGCCATTCAGCATCACTTTGATGACGACGGTCCCGTCCTCTTCCAGACAGGTTCCGACGCCAATCACACCAGGCTTCGCCAACAGTCCCTTGCGGACACTGCGCTGTGCCTTGATGGCTTTGTCAACAACCGCCTGGGGCGGAACGGGGTAGAGATCGTCATCGGGCTGACCAGCCACCACACCTCCACCCGGCGGCAAAATGACCCCGCCCTGACCTCCAACGCGACCTGCCGCTCCAGCGGCAGGACCGACTTTCTTCGCCCCCACACCCGGTTGGGGAGCGACCCCCTTGGGGAGTGACTGCCGCCCACTGAACACAGGGTCAAATCCTGGTTTCAGTTCTCCATTGGATTGAGTTTTCTGCCCCGGACGCGGCACGCCCGAGGCCCCATTCCCTTGGGCGAAAACCATGTCTCCGCTGAGTGACAACCCAGCCAACAGAGTGGCAACGCACGCGAGCCACCGCTTCCGACCCAAGTTCAGCAACATGAGAACCTCTCCGACGCAGATGACCACTTCCTATTCAACACGGCGCGCAGCTTCCCTGCCTTCACAAGTTTAACTTGGTTGTCGGCCGGGGCAATCTCAAATCCTTTTGAAAACCAATTCATTTTCTCACGTTTCGACAACTTCAAGCGGTCCGGCGCTCAACCAACCGGTCAATCGATTCGGGCGACAACTCACGCAAGCTCATTACAACCAGTTGAGCGTGATCTACGCTCTCCCGGGTATGTCCCGTACTGACCAGAGCGATGCTCGCCATTCCCGCCGCATTCGCCGCAGTGATCCCCACCGGCGCGTCCTCCACCACCGCACACCGTGCCGGGGCCAAACCGAGACGTTCTGCCGCCTTCAGGAAGACTTCGGGATCCGGTTTGCCCCGGCTCACATCGCGCCCGGTCACGCGTGTCCGCAGAACGTCCCCAACCCCCAACCGTTCAATCACCAGCGCGACGTTCTCGGGAGGGCCGGATGATCCAATCGCCAACCGGAATCCCGCAGCAGCCAGCTGGCGAATGAGATCGGCGGCTCCGTCCATGGCGGGAAATGCATGTTCCACCAATTCGCGATACAGGCGTTCCTTACGCTCGTCGAAAGCTGCAATCTGCGCAGGACTGAGCAGGCCGGCTCCCCAGTGGGCGGCAATGATCTCCCGGCTGGTGCGTCCAAACGTCGCCGCAAACTGCTGCTCCGTGAGTGACTGGCCAATTTCTGCCGCCATCAGTCGCCAGCTCTCCCAGTGCGCCTGATAGGAATCGACCAGCACTCCATCCATATCGAAAATGACGCCGCGTTCCATGCCACTCGCTCACCGGGTGATTGACGGTTCCACTTCGGGCACGGTATAGCATGAGTCTCTGGAATCTGCGATGCACTGCACACACGATTCCACAACTGTCCCCATGAACACACTGGAATGTCGCAGCGCATTTTCAATTTTTCAGCCGGTCCTGCTTGTCTCCCCGAATCCGTTCTGGAAGAAGCCCGGAACAACCTGCTCAGTCTCGGAAACACCGGAATCGGAATTCTCGAGCACTCTCACCGGGGCAAAGCGTATCTCGCGGTGCATGAAGAGGCCGTCGCTTTGATTCGCGAGTTGGGACAAGTCCCGGACAGCCATGACGTGCTGTTCCTGACCGGAGGTGCCTCGCTGCAGTTCTCGATGATTCCCCTGAACCTGCTGCCGGCGGGGGAAACGGCCGACTATCTCGTCACCGGAATGTGGTCGCAAAAGGCGGTGATCGAAGCCCAACGCGTCGCCCGTGTCCACGAGGCCTGCAGCAGTGCGGATCGCAATTTCTGCTACATCCCCTCCCGGTGCGAGTACAGTGCCCGACCGCGATACGTGCACTTCACCTCAAACAACACCATCTTCGGCACCCAGTTCCGTCACGAACCCACCCCCCCCGCCGGAGCACCGCTGGTCTGCGATGCCAGCAGCGACATCTTCAGCCGTCCCGTCGATGTGTCGAAGTATGGGGTGATTTATGCGGGAGCCCAAAAGAACCTGGGACCATCGGGGGTGACGGTGGTGATCATCCGCAAGGATCTGGTCGCTCAGGCGCCCAAAAACCTTCCCACCATGCTGCAGTACCGTACTCACGCCGACGAGAACTCGCTGTACAACACTCCTCCTACCTTCGGCATTTATGTCCTCGGGCTGATGCTCAAGTGGCTGAAGTCCCAGGGAGGCCTCGAGGCGATGGCGCGGCGGAACGAAGAAAAGGCGGGGAAACTGTACGCCTACCTCGATCAAAGCCGGTTGTTCCGCGCCACCGCAGAACCGGGCAGCCGCAGTTTGATGAATGTCACCTTCGTGACAGGGCAACCGGCGGTGGATGAGGCATTCCTCAAGCGGGCCACCCGGGAGGGGCTGGATGGCCTCAAGGGTCACCGCAGCGTCGGAGGCATGCGGGCCAGCCTGTACAACGCGTTTCCCCAGAAAGGTGTGGATGCACTGATTGCCCTGATGAGCGACTTCGAGCAGACCCACGCGAACCCGTCCTGAGGATGGTCCTTCTTTTCCTCCGCCGATGCCAGCCGAAGAATCCCCGATTGATCGCCGCACGGCCCACCTGGGGATCGTGCACTCGACCACCATCGAGATCAACCCCTTTCTGAAGAGGTGCGATCGGCTGCGCCAGTACCTGGGGGATGACCATTTCGTGGTTCGCGGTGGCTTCTGGCGCGACCATCGCATTGCCTTCATGCAGGTCGGGATGGGGCCCCGTCGGGCCACCCGGGGAACCCACGCCCTCATCGACGGCCACCAGCCCCGCTGGATCGTGTCGGCGGGCTTTTCGGGTGCCCTGGTTCCCGAGCTGAAAACCGGAGACATCGTGGTTGCCAGCTCGACACTGGACGCCGACGGGAAGGAACTGAAGATCGACCTCAAGATGCCTGCCAATCCCAGTCAGGGACTGTATGTTGGCCGGCTGCTGACCATTCCGGAAGTGGCGAAGTCTCCGGAAGACAAAGCACGGCTCGGACGTGAAACGGGGGCGCTGGCGGTCGACATGGAGAGCGCCGCGGTCGCGGCCGTCTGCCGCGAACGCAAAGTCCGGTTCATGGCAGTGCGCGTCATTTCGGATGAAATGAATCAAACCCTCCCCGACGAGGCACTGACGATTCTCAGCGATCGGGGAGCAGTCCAGATCGGGGCGGCGGTCTCAGCGCTCTGGAAACGCCCGGGCAGTGCAGCCGAACTTTGGAACCTCCGTACCGCGGCGAACGAGGCGGCTTCCCGACTCGCTTTTTTTCTGGACGGTGTGGTGGCCCGGCTGTGTGAGCCGTAACCCTCCTCTGAGACATCAGGCGGACCAACAGGGCCGGGGACTCAACAACCGGCTGCGGTCCAATTCGCCCATCGCGGTGATGAAAGGCAGACGTGACACGTCCCTGGATTCTGGCCGAGGCCAACTATGGCCACGTCAAAGCCCACCCCTACGAAGTCGCGGTACTCCCCTTCGGAGCCACCGAACCGCACAACCTGCATCTGCCGTACGGCACCGACAGCTTTGAGGCATTTGAAATCGGTTCGCGGGCGTGCGAGGCAGCCCATCGCCAGGGTGCCCGAGTGGTTCTGCTTCCCACGATCCCTTACGGCACCGAGACGAATCTGGACCGGTTTCCTCTGGCGATGAATCTCAATCCCAGCACTCTGCTGGCGGTCGTGCGCGATCTGGTCAAGTCGGTGGAAAAATCGGGAATCCGCAAGCTGCTGCTGCTGAACAGCCATGGCGGCAATGACTTCAAGCCTCTGCTGCGGGAGTTGATGCCGGAGACTCGCGTGCAGCTGTTCTTGTGCGACTGGTTCCGGGGGCTCTCCGCCGACGTGCAGCGAGCCGAATTTGCCGACCCGGGAGACCATGCGGGGGCGGTCGAAACCGCTCTGGGGCTGGCCTGTTTTGAGCACCTTGTGATCCGGGACCCACAGACTGGCGGACTGGCCGCTGATGACGGATCGACCAGCCCCAGCCGGTTGGAAGCGGTCAACAGGGGCTGGGTTTCCATCAGCCGCCCCTGGCACCTGCTGACAACGAACAGCGGGGCGGGTAATCCGCACGAGGCCACCGCCGAAAAAGGGCATCGATTGCTGCGGGTCATCGTGGAACGACTCGCCAGCTTTCTGGTCGAGCTGGACCGAACTTCCATCGATGAGTCATTCCCACTCACTCCGCGCAATCCACCAGCCTGAGCCATCGCGCCCCCCAGTGTGATCACGACTCGAACGGACGTGGGGTGCGAGTACCCCGTGGTGAGAGCGGGCTGGCAAGAGACTTCTTGCGGAATCGAGCCGGTGGGTTGGCAGGAGGAGCCGTCACTCCGGGAGTTGCCAGGAGTTCACTTTCGGCCCGACATTCGCCGGGGCTGGTTTTCCAGAGGGTATCGAGGCGGGGGGGCACGAGATCGGCGACGCTGCCGACGATCAGATCGGGGCTGTAGGCGAACCGTGACAGGTCTGCGAGACTCGTTCCCCCCGACAGAACGAGGATCGTCTTATAACCCAACTGCACCCCGCCCAGGATATCGGTCTCCATGGTATCGCCGATCACAGTGGTCTGATCGGTGGTCAACTCCAATTCCTTGCGCGCCGCCCTCAGCATCACCGGGCTGGGTTTGCCAACACTGAAAGCCCTGACACCGGCAGCCGCCTCGAGCATCGCCACGATCGCCCCGCAACCCGGTCGGGTTCCATTCTGGGTGGGACAGGTGGGATCCAGATTGGTGGCCACCAGTTTGGCCCCCGCCAGAATCATCTGCAGGGCGTGTTCCACCATTTCGAAGTTCAGGGATCGCCCCTCTCCCACCACGACATAGTCGGGAGATTTGTCGACAATCGAATAGCCGTTCTGATGGAGGGCGGTCATCAACCCCCCCTCGCCGATCACGAAGGCCGTTCCACCGGGTTTCTGCCGGGCGAGGAACCGGGCGGTCGCCATGGCGCAGGTAAACACATGTCGTTCCTCGACCTCGATTCCCATTCGCCGCAGCTTGGTCACCACATCACGGCGGGTGCGCTGGCTGTTGTTCGTCAGGAAGAGAAACGGAATTCCCCGGTCGAGAAGTGCGGCAATGAACCGCTCGGCTCCAGGCACGAGCTGCGCACCTCGATAGATCACTCCATCCATGTCAATCAGAAACCCCGACACCGTAACCCCCGTTCCCAAGGTCCCTCGCGGCCGCCGGGCGGAATCGATGTTCCAGCCTTCCGGGAGCCCCGCTGCTCAACGACCGTCTCCCCGCCTGGGATGCAGGCTGCGTGCCAATGTCGAGGACATTGCGGACAACGGGTGGAAATCTCCCAACTCAACCCGAAATCGGTTTCGCGCGTGCGACTCTTCGCGCGAGCCATGTGCTCCCCGGAACGGCACCCCGCCCGCCGATTGATCAGTCTCGCGGCCTGCTGCCGAGTTCCGCATCAGGAGCGTCGAACTCTTCCACAGCGGTTTTTGACTCGGGAGGCGAGCCCGACCGATCCGCCTCATTACAGATCGCCATCGCCCAGGCGGATCCGACAGTAGCTGGCAAATCTTTGTCGCGAGATCTGACCACGGGCCACCGCGAGTTTCACGCCGCAATCACGTTCGTGAATGTGGGTGCAATTGGCGAAGCGACAGGCTCTCACGTGGGGGTGGAATTCAATGAAATAGCCCTCGATTTCTCCCGGGTTCAAGTCCCACAAGTCAAGTTGCCGCACCCCGGGAGTATCCACCACCCAACCTCCCATGGTCAGCGGCCAGAGACGGGCGCTGGTCGTGGTGTGCTGTCCTTTGCCGGTCTCTTCGGTGACGTCGAGTGTTCGCAGGTTCAAGCCCGGTTCCACGGAGTTGATCAGCGAGGATTTTCCCACGCCGCTCTGCCCGGCCAACGCCGTGGCCCGTCCCCGCAGCAGATGCCGCAAACGGGCCAGCCCCTGTCCCGAGCGGGTGCTGCAGGGAATCACCTCGTAACCGAGCTGGGCATAGATTCCCACGATGGGCTGCAACTCGGCCAGGTCGACGAGATCAATCTTGTTGATCACGATCACCGGCCGCAATTCCCCCTGCAGCACGCTGATCAGGTAGCGATCAATGAGGCTGGGCTTGAGCCGCGGTGTGGCAGCGGACCCGACGATCAGCACCTGGTCGACATTCGCGACCAGCACGTGCTTCCGTTCGCGGATCTTGCGGGCCAGAATCCCGGTTCGCGGCTCGACCCGTTCGATGACTCCCTGCCGTTCGTCAACTGGCCGTACCAGCACCCGGTCTCCCGCCGCCACGACGGTTCGCCCCTCGACCGCCATGTCCCGCAGCACCTGACGAACAGCACATTCGAGCAGGCGTCCCTGACCCAGATCGACCAGGCAGCCCGCACCGCGGGGGCTGAGCACCCGGCCGGGACACAGCAGCCCCGCCTGAAGCTGCTGCTGAATCTCGGATTCGGACGCTGCAACGACAGTCCGCTTGCGGGAAAAATCCCCCTTGCCCGACACCCGTTCCGAAGCCGACAAGGCCTCGAGCTGACCTTCATCGAGCGGCTTGAGATTTCGCTGCCGAGGCGACGAACCACGGTTTTTCCGAAGATCAACCCGTTTTTTCCGCTGATTCATCGAGAGCCTCGTTCGTCGGCACGGTCGCCGGACCGCACCGCGGAATACAGGTCAGTCATCCGACTGCAGCCATTCGAAGGCCCGCTCATCATCGTTGCGAGGTGCCGATTTCGCTCCGCTGAAACCTTCTGTCGCCGCACCCGGCTGGGAACGCGGGGGCCTGGGACGGGGGCGACGCTCTGCCTGCTGTAATCCGGCCTTCTCCAACAGGCTCATCTGGATGTCTTCCCCACTGTCCAACATGACCGGAGGGGTCGTTCCCGGGATCACGTTGTAGTCGATTTTGAACGCATGCCTGGCAAAGGAAATTTCGTCGCCTGGCAGCGCCCAGGCCTTCTTGACGCGGACTCCATTGACCTTCGTCCCATTGCTGCTGTTGAGGTCATTGACCAACCAATAGCCTTCCACCAATTCCAGCTCACAATGCCGGCTCGACACATTGCCATATTCCAGAACCAGATCACATCCCTCCCGGCGCCCGACCACCAGACGTGGCCGCAGCAGGGGAATGGTGTCGCCGCCCCCGACGGGGATCAATTCTCCGAGCATTCACCGCTCCTTCCCTCTTCAGTGGCGCTCGAGCAAGTCGCAGCACCTGGCATGTCTGGGAGAGACTCTGGAACTCAACCGGGAAGTTCCTGGACGTCAGGCCAATACTACGGTGATTTTTGGACGAACGTCAAATCGTGTTCGAAAAAATGACGGCACTCCAGCGGGCCGGCGACGGCCCACCCGAACCGCTATGAACTCGTCTCGGAGACGACTGGTGCAACATTCACCCGCGCACTGTCTGGGTCACGGGGGGTTCGCAGGTCCCGCAGGCCCTGCACGACCCACCAACCCAGGACACCCAGGAGCCCGAACCGGGCGGCCCCCAGCAAATGAATCACAAGGTCCCAGGACTGCAACGACAGCAATGCCAATCCCAGCGTGCATAACAGCAGGATCGACACCCGATTACTCCACGAGGTCTTTGTCAAAACGACACCAGCCGCGAACACAGCCCCCGAAATCCACCAGGTGAAGAAATCGGTCTTCCAATACGAGACGGTCAGTGCGGGGGTTTCTCCCAGGCGGGCGTATTCATAGGCTCGTCCCGCGGTCTGGAACGAATACAGCCCTTCGCCACCCGCTCCGAACCAGCGGTCGAGATCTGATGAGTCGCTGGTGTGTCCCACGGCCCCCTGAAGCCACCGGAAACGCGCCGGATGGACCGCGGTGAAACCCTGGGGAACCTGCACCAGACCAAACTCCTGAGGGACCCAGACAGCGGTCCGCAACTGCTGGATGACAACCCCCTCTTCTCCGGCACCTTTGCCCAAGCGGGGGACGTGGATCTGCAGGTTGCCCCCCCGCCCCGGCAAGGGGCGCGGGTTGTAGGGGGTTTGGTAGATCAGGGCGATGACAAACGGTTCATCGGCAGTGCGATTGCGGATGATTGGAATCTGGTAGGCATCCCAGCGTTTGTCGGGAGACTCGACGGGTGAGCGTTCCAATTCCACCCGCTTGCCTGCCACCACGGTATCGAGGGGAATCGAGTCTTTGGGAAGTACGAGGTCGAGACGCTGCCGCTCGCTGGAGCGCAGCTCATACCGCATCCGGCAGGTGACCTTGGAATCCTCGGTGACCACCGCCTCGAGGGCCGCCTTGGAGACCAGCGTTTCAAGCACGGGCTGAATCTCGAGTTGTGTTGATGTGAGCTGCAGGGATTGTGTTTGTCCGAACTCTTCCGGCTGCGCTCCATAGCGGAAGGCCAGATCTCCCTCACCGGGGAGAAGGGTCAGTTCGCGAAGATCGATCGACTCCAGTCCCTCGTCCGCCATTGCCCCCACCGAGAGGTTTCGGTCCCGCTGTACCAGCACCTGCCCCTCCACCGAGGTGGGATTTGTCAGGGTGTCGGTCCCGTCGAGTCCGCCAGTTCGAACCCGGATGGGAGCGACGGCGAATTGAAGCTGCCGCGAGCCGGGCGGGAGACTCAGCTTTTGGTCGGCACGCAGGTTGAGTTGGAAAGATCCCAGCACGGGGCGCTGCAATACGATTTTCCAGAAGACCCAGCCGGCCGGCCCCCCCTCTTCACGCGCCTGTTGCCGAATGGGGGGTGTCTGGGGACTGCCCGGCAGCACGCGCAGCGAGTCGGCCAGATTCTCGGGGATCGCCAGGCGGAAGGTATCGAGCGCTGCGTACTGCACCGTCCCCGCCAGCTGCGTCTCGATTTCCGCCAGCTCCCGGCGGACCCTGACGATGGTGGCCACCGTGGCGCCCCACCGGGGAGACCTGCGAGTCATCTTCCAGGTGAACTCCGGCAGGGAGGGGAACACCCACCCCGCCAGCCAGCGCGCCCCCGCCGGGGGGGCCGCGGGAGGCGCAGCGGCAGGTTGCAACCTCTCCACGGAACGATCATCGAAGACAAGTTCCAGGTTTTCAGCCGCGGCCGCCCAGACTTCGCCCCGATCCCGAACTGCCAACCGCGGGGTCAGCAGGGAGAGTGTCTCGGAAGACTCCTGGGGCCCGGCAAGCCGCCGCCGCCCCGTCACCTTCAACCGCACTTCACCCCGGACACCATCGCGCAGCGCGACCAGTAATTCCGGCGGATCCCCCACGACCTGATGCGACTTGACGGCATCTCCCTCGACACTGTCGACCACCAAATCCAGGGGCAACCCGAACCGCAGCTCAAACACCGAGGCCCGGTCAATCTGCAGTTGGAACTCTTCCGTCAATTCCCAACCCGCCTCACGAAACAGCACCTGCGAGCGTCGCTGCGACTGGATTCGCGGCTCGACCGGCCGGGCTGTCATCCGCAACTCGAACCCGGTGTTGAAATAACGCCAGGCCAGGGCATCCGGCACGGCGAATTCCGCGGGGACCTCGACGGGCTCCACGCGGATCAATCCCTGCTGTTTCTCAATGACCACGGCGAGGTCAGCCGTACTCGAGATGGTCAGAATTCCATTCTCCCGCCAGCCCCCTCCGGCATGCACCCCCAGAGCCTGACCAGCCTCCGCCATCCCGGCGACTGCGAATGTCTCCGTGGGGAGCGTCGACTCAGTCAACACCCGCACCGGCAGCCTCTTCGACTCACCCTCCAGCAATTCCACACTGATCGTTTGCCCATTGTCATCCGGTGCGACACTCCACGTCTTGAGGCCAGGAGCGGTCACCTCGATGATTCGGCACCCCAGCGGTGCCCGCACCTCCACCCGGCCCAGGGAACCCCGCAAAACCTGGTACTCCAGGCGGCTGTCCGACTGGATCAAGCCATCTCCCAGGCGAACCTGGGTGACATTCTTCACCGTTGCCAAGGGATCGAACACCGGTTCAGCCACTGTGCGGGGATGCCACCGGGCCGTGAGACTGCCCGTGGCCGGGAACCGCGCTGTCAAACGCGAAACCCCATCCGCCACAACCGTTTCCACAGCCGCAGCAGCCGGTTCCACATCAAACGCCTGTTCCGCACCGGGCACCGACAATTGCAGAGAGGTGGTTACCGAGCGAGGAATCTCCAGTTGAATCTCGCGACCACCGGGGGTGCTCCGCACCCGGGCGGCCATCTCGAATCGCAACCGATAGCCGCCCGGTTCAGGAAAACGGACTTCGTACTCTCCATCCCCCACCGCACGCAGCCAAACTCGTTTGTCTTCGCAGGACAACTCGCCCAGTGCGGCTGTTCCGAACCGTAGCGGCAGACTCAGGCGGTCGGCCATCAGAACGCGGACAGCGAGATCCGCTTCAACGCGCGCCAGATCTCCATCGAGCGTGATCACGTAGCGGGCTTCAGCCAAGCCGGCCCCCACGGCAGCCGGTCGGTCTCCCGCCTCCAGAGTTTGCAGGCGCCCCCACCAGTCATTCAGAAGCCGCAGGGGAACAATCGCCACCGACCCTTCTCCCGCCAGAGTCTGCTGCAAATTGCGAAACGGGACATAGACCATTCGATCCCAGGCGGAATCTCCCCCGGAAGCCGCTGGTCGCCCAGAGGCGTCAGCCGGTGAAGCGGTGGCTGAATTGGCGGCAGCGCCCGCTGTCGATCCGACGGGAGCAGGCTGCGCCACGCAGAGCGTCGACGCGGTCAGCAACCACGCAGTCGCAAAACACCTCATCAGCCAATGGGGCTTTGGGCGTTGAAACCAGTTCATCAGTCGACTCTCTCCCCCACCTTGGGCCGATGGTTGTTGGGGCAAACGGCGCAATCCACGCAGGTGATGCGGGCTCAAAAACGGTGACAACCACCTCCCTGCAGTGTACAGAGTTGCGTGCCTGCAATACCAGCGAGCGGCGGAAATCCTCCCCTCTGTGGGGGACGATTTCACCCCGCTCCGGACTCTCGAAATCACCGGCAACCGCGGGCATTGTCGGCCCCCATCCCAAATTGATCTGGAGCCGAAGGGGGTGACTCCCGGTGATCTGTTTGGGCACAACGTCACCCCGGACGGGAGGAAGGAAGCCCCCTTGCGTGATCCGTGGCCTGCTCCGCGCCCTTTTCGATGCGCATCGCCACCTCCCGATTTGTGCTGCTGCTGGTCCTGCTCTGGTCGGGTGGTTGCAATCCGGTCGTAGAGCAGGGGGAGTTCTCGCGTCCTCCCGTGACGACGTCATCAATTGACAAACAAAACGTAGCCTGGCTGGTGAATGTTTCGGCCGAGGCAGGACTGGACTTCTCCCGTGAACAGGAAGCGGAAGGATCCTATTTCATGCCCGAAATCATGGGGTCGGGGGGGGGATTTCTCGACTTTGATGCCGACGGACTGCTCGACATCGTCTTGCTCGATTCCGTGTGGGGAGGGGGGGGCCAAGGGACCCGATCCCGGGTACGACTTTACCGGCAGTCGTCACCAGGCAGATTCCGGGAAGTCTCCCCCAGTGCCGGCTTCAATGAATTCCCCAGCTACGCGGTTGGGCTGGCCATCGGCGACTACGACAGCGATGGGGACAGCGACCTGTTCGTCAGTTGTCTGGGCCCCGATGTGTTGTACAACAACCTCGGGGATGGCACGTTTGGCGAGTCGAGTCAGCACTTGTCGGTGAGGGATCCCCGATGGGGAACTGCCGCCACCTTCTTCGATTATGACCGGGATGGTTTCCTGGATCTCTATGTGGTGAATTACCTCGATTACTTCCCCGGAAATCCCTGCGACGACAGTCGTCAACGTCCTGACTACTGCGGGCCACAGGCTTTTCAGGGAACCTTGGGAAAACTCTACCGCAATTTGGGGGAGATCAACCCTCAGGGTCAGGTCCTGACTGATGTTTCCGCCGTCAGTGGTTTGGCTGCCGGCCCCGCGGGCCCCGGTTTGGGATTACTGTGCCGGGATTTCAACGGTGACTTTTTGCCCGATATTTATGTGGCGTATGACCAGCATCCCAACCCTCTGTTTCTGCAGCAGGCGGATGGAAAATTCCGTGAAGCGGGAGCGAACTGGGGCCTGGCGACCAATGGGCTTGGCCAACCCCAGGCGAGCATGGGAATCGCCGCGGGAGACTTCAATGGAGATTCCCTGTTGGACCTGTTTATCACCAACATCCGGGGCGAGGTGAACATTCTCTATCTCGCCACGCGGCAGGAGACCTTCCGAGATGGCACGTCCAAGTCGGGAATCGCCTCCGCCAGCCTGACGAGGACGGGGTTTGGAGCCGCAGCCCTGGATCTGGACCTGGATGGCGATCTGGACCTTGCCGTCGTGAATGGTCGGGTCAAGCGCGATGTGCCTCTGCCTGGTTCGAACCTCAGTCCGTTCTGGAACGACTATGCGGAACCTGCGCAGCTGCTGCGGAACGATGGACAGGCACGATTCGAAGATGTGTCGGCCTGGAGTGGGGAATGGGCATCGAGACACGCGGTCTCCCGCGCTCTGGCCGCTGCCGACTTCGACAATGATGGTGACCTGGACCTGTTGAGCACATCCTGCGGAGGACCGGCATCACTTTGGCAAAACTCCACACCCCGCGAGGGACACTGGCTGCGGGTGCGTCTGTCCGACTCGCAGGGGAATCGCGAGGGGTACGGGGCACGTGTGACAGTCCGCGCGGGTGAACGGCAGTGGATCCGGGAAATGAATCCCTCCACCAGCTATTTGTCCAGCCACGATCCAAGACTGCACTTCGGCCTGGGGGCCACGCAGCGATACGACTCGATTGAAGTGGAGTGGAGTGACGGAACCCGGCAACTGGCTCCCGCGGGTGATTCCGATCGGGAATTGATCATCGGACGAGGCCGCCGCGTTTACGTGGTCGGAAACACCGAACCCCCATCCGATTCGGATCTCTGAGGTTCTGCAGGAATTCACCATCGACGACGGGTTGGCGTGTTGATCAACCGATCGCACCGGTGACCGGCACCAACAAACTCCCGAGCACTCTGATTACGCCAACGGTCCCTCGTACGGGAACCGGTGAATCGCCCGTAAGCATTCCGACAGGGCCTTTACAAGCGTGCTCCCCCAGCCGCAGGGAGTAAAGGGGGCCACACTTTGATTGGTCTGGCGATCGGCTTCGGCGAAAAACCGCATATGTCGATCTTGTTGGGCGACAAACTCGCGGACGGTGATCCGGAATTCCACCTCACCGCTCGCCTGGATCTTCTTCATCGAGAAGAAGTGCAGCTGCGCGAGCTGCTCGGAGGGGTGGGTCTGGGCCAGTTCCCATTCGGCCATGGCAGCAGCTCTCGGGGGGAGGAAACACGGGACGGCAAAGCCGACCGCCAGTTTATTCCGGGGTCGACACCTGAGCCGGCTCCGACTCGATCGCCGGCTGTTTGCTCTTCAACACAGCCTCCACCTCCTGCTCGCCGGACAGGCGTCGGATCTGCTCTCCCGACCGCCGTCCTGCCTGCGTGGTCCGGGCGGGCTCCGCACTGGGCACCCCTTTCCCCTTGTGCTGTCGCTCAGCGAGTTTCAGGGCGGAGTTGATTTTAGGCTGTTCGTACCCGGGCACTGTTCGCTGGCGAAACAGCACGAGTGCATGCAAAGCGTGGAAGAGGGGACCGCAGTCGGCCTCGGTATTGCGATTGACGACCAGGTCGCGAGCCACGCTGGTGATTCCGCGCTGGACCCACTCCTCGGAAAGCCGGTCCTGAGGCAGAGACATCATCAGCCATTCCAGCTGATGCCCCGAGGTCGAGATCCGTTTGCCGAACTCCCTCGTCTCGCCCGGACCCAGAAAATGATTCGACGAGAACGATCCGTCGGCATTCTGCAGCGATCGTGCCTCTTCAATGTACCGCTTGACCTTTTGATCGGCTTCCACCCAGACACCCCGCAACGATTCACCCGTATCGAGCTTGAGATTCCGGGCATAGGCGAGGGCGAACAGTCCATGACAGCCTCCACAGGCTCCGGACGTCACCGGTTCATCGACCTGCATCTTCAACAGACGCTCGATGCTCCACGCTTCACCGGCGGCGTTGGTCCACTGGGCATCGGGCGATTCGTAGTGCGCGAGAGCCCACAGGGTCCAGGTAATCTCCCGTCCGGTGCGAACCTGCATCTTCGCATCCTGCACGATGTCACGGACGGTGATGATCTTGGTGGGGGTGGCCACCTCATAGTCGAGCGGGATGTTGGCCAGGCACATGTATCCGAGGAACTGCGTGGGATGCCCCTCGAAGGCGTAGGGCCGGGTGAAGGGGTGCCCTTGGCCACCATAGGGGGTCTCTTGCCAGAGGGGCTGGTTGTCGTAGAACGCCCCCCCCATGATCCACTCGATCCCGCTGATCAGCTTGCCAGTCGGTTGTTCCCGCAAGCGCAGGTCCCAACGCAAAGCCAACACTCCGTGCACCACCTGCCAAGGGGTGTGGCGATCGGCCACCAAAGTCCGCCGCGAAGTCTCACGAATCGCCAGCGCGACCAAGTCATTCTGGGGGATCCGAGACAGTTGGTCGGGCTGATCCAGAATTCCGTTGTACCGGGCCAGGGGGTCCTGGGTCGCACCGGTTGAACTCTGGGCCGGCAAATTGCGGTTTTGCTGAATCTGCTGCGGTGCGACCACGTTGGGATTCGGCCGCAGCGGCCCACGGACCTGTGCCGCGCACCAGTCGGGAGCGACCCCCAGAGCCAACAGTGTGGACAAACCCGCGACACGCCGCGCTCCAGCCCACAGGCGGGCCGCGGTCGAGAGCCGTGACGCAGCCCCAATACCTTCCAGGGTGCACAGGTTCATGATGACTTCAGCTCCCAAACTTCTGTCCGTAGAGGGACTTCGAATCCAATCGCAACTGCGTCGTCAACGCCCGAGCCATCTCCCCGCTCCTTGCCGCGGGGAAGACACGCTGCTGTTTAGAAATCGACCGTCCCAGCCATCGGCATGGAACTGTCGAACCTCGACCGGAAGGGTCAACGCTGGCCGAACCAACCATCATCCCTGGCTCAGCATGCATTCACCAGAGTGCCGATTCAGCATAACCGAGACCAACCACGCATTCGACCCAAATTACCCACTCTCCCATAAAGACATTCCAATCGGTCAAGAGCGTGCGGACGCTCCGGGAATCCAGACCGGAAGCTCATGGTGGTTGCAGCGCGGGAGCACCATCGACATTGGACGGTCGATGCGAGGACGCTGAGGACCGAATTTCGCTTTTGGTTGCCACCCCGCCCGTCTCCGAGGAGTCCCTCAATGCGGCAGAGTGTCAGGCCCGACATCCTGTTGCACGGCCGAAAACGGGCTGTAAGCGTCGCACCGC
>JBKDUK010000469.1:0-19048 GCA_046339535.1 Planctomycetaceae bacterium
ACGCCCCCCGGAACATACCACACAGAGTGCGCTCGAGCATCTCGGGGGGTCCCCTGGAGACGTTTCGAACATGACGACGGCCCGACTCACACTCAACGGCAAGGATTACGAATTTCCGACGCTGGTCGGCACGGAGGCCGAACTGGGGATCGATATCTCGGCGTTGCGGGGACAGTCGGGGGCTATCACATTCGATCCCGGTTTGGGCAACACCGGATTGTGCAAGAGCGCCATCACCTTCATCGATGGTGAGGCGGGGATCCTGCGGTATCGCGGCTATCCCATCGAGCAACTGGCCGAGACCGCGGCGTTTTCGGAAGTGGCCTACCTGCTCATTTACGGCGAACTCCCCAACAAGACCCAGTTGGCCGAGTGGCGGCATCGGCTGACCTCGCACAGCATGATCCACGAAGACCTCAAGAAGTTCTTCGAGGGATTCCCCCCGACGGCGCACCCGATGGCGATTCTGTCGGCGATGGTCTCGTGCCTGTCGACGTACTATCCCGAGTCGCCCGAGCACGATCCCGACCTGAACATGGTCCGGCTGCTGGCCCAGCTCAAGACCATCGCGGCCTACGCCTACAAGAAATCGGTCGGACAGCCGATGGTCTACCCGCGCAACGAGCTGAGCTACTGCGCGAATTTCCTGCAGATGATGTTCGCGGTCCCCTCCGAGCAGTACCACATCTCTCCCGTGCTCGAGAGCGCGTTGAACGCGTTGTTGATCCTGCACGCCGATCACGAGCAGAACTGCAGCACGTCGACCGTCCGGGTCGTGGGAAGCAGTCAGGCGAACCTGTTCGCCTCGATCTCGGCCGGGATCTGTGCCCTCTGGGGACCGCTGCACGGCGGGGCGAATCAGGAAGTGATCGAGATGCTGGAACGCATCCGCGATGACGGGGGCGACCTGAAGAAATACGTGGCCATGGCCAAGGACAAAAAGTCGGGTTTCCGCCTCATGGGGTTCGGCCATCGGGTCTACAAGAATTTCGATCCTCGCGCGACCATTCTGAAGAAGAAGGCGGGCGAGGTGCTGGGGCAACTGGGAATCAAGGATCCGCTGCTGGAGATTGCCCAGGAACTGGCCGATGTGGCTCTGAACGACGAATACTTCATCGAGCGGAAGCTGTACCCCAACGTCGACTTCTACAGCGGCATCATTTACCGGGCGATGGGCATCCCCACGAACATGTTCACCGTGATGTTCGCGCTGGGACGCCTCCCCGGATGGATCGCCCACTGGCGGGAACAGCGTGAGGAAGGGGTGAGCCGCATCAACCGGCCCCGCCAGATTTACACCGGTCCCAAGGAACGGTCGTTCGTTCCCCTCGAACGACGCTGACCCTCAGGACGCGATTCATGGCCGACTACCTGACGATTCTTGCGGGCAGGGCGCATCCTGCGCTGGCCGCCGAGATCGCAGCGTACCTCAACATCACTCTCGGCAGCCTCGAATCCTGGAATTTTCCAGACGGGGAAATCGGTGTGCGGCTGGAGGAGAACAGCCGGGGGCGCGATGTCTTCATCGTGCAGCCGACCTGTCCTCCGGTCAACGAAAACCTGATGGAGCTGCTGGTGCTGATCGACGCCTGTCGCCGGGCGAGTGCCGAGCGGATCACCGCCGTCATGCCCTACTTCGGGTATGCCCGCCAGGATCGCAAGGATGCCGGGCGCGTTCCGATCACCGCCAAGCTCTGTGCCAACCTCATCGTCGAGGCGGGGGCCGACCGGGTCCTGGCGATGGATTTGCACGCCGCGCAAATCCAGGGCTTTTTCGACATCCCGGTCGACCACCTCTACGCCTCCCCCATTCTCGATGAATACTTCCTGGGGCTGGGACTCCCCGAATCGGAACTGGTGGTGGTCAGCCCCGACGAGGGAAGCATCAAGCGGGCCCTCCAGCATCAGGAACGGATGGGCGGGTCACTCTGCATTGTCGACAAACGCCGCTCGAGCGCGACCGAGACCAAGCAGGCCAATCTGATCGGTGGCCCCATCGCCGGCAAAACCGCGCTGATTTTCGACGACATGATCACCACCGGAGGCTCCATGGTGGGGGCCGTGCGCGTGGTGCACGGACACGAGGCGCGCCGGATTTACGTCGGGGCGAGCCACGCCGTGTTTTGTGGAGACGCCCCCCGCATCCTCCGCGATGCCCCCATCCACGAAGTGGTCGTCACCAACAGTATTCCGCTGCGGCCCGAACAGACCTTTCCCAATCTCAAGGTTGTCTCCGTGGCGCCGCTGCTGGGGGAGGCGATCAAACGCATCCACCGCAACGAGTCGGTCAGTTATCTGTTTGACTGACCGCAGGCTTGTCTGCACGGCGGCAGATCTGTTCCGGACCTCCGGTTCAGTTCGCCCGTCGATCGGCGCGAGGCGTGTTCGCCTTGCCGGTGGGGATCGGTTAAAATCGTTTTTTCGGGGACGAACAGGACCGGTTCCCCGGGATGGCGCCGCTCAGGGCACACAGGAGCAACATGGAGTTTCCCAGTACGGGTGAGGAAGGTGGCGGACGGAAACGCACGGAGACCCCCGCCCGATCTGATCGTCTGCCGCCGCAGAACCTCGTGGCCGAAAAGGGCCTGTTGGGGAGCATTCTGCTCGACAACAGCGTCTTCGATGAAGTGT
Source organism: Planctomycetaceae bacterium (assembly GCA_046339535.1). Classification (GTDB taxonomy): domain Bacteria; phylum Planctomycetota; class Planctomycetia; order Planctomycetales; family Planctomycetaceae; genus UBA10511. The sequence continues at coordinate 2,632 of JBKDUK010000469.1, forward strand.
CGGACAGGCTGCTGCCCGATCACTTCTATCTCGACTCGCACCGGAAGATCTATGCAGCCATCAAGTCGCTGCATGACCGGGGCAAACACGCGTTTGACGCGGTGACCATCGCCGAGGCGCTCGAAAAGCAGGGCGATCTGGCCGACTGCGGTGGGCCCGACTATCTGGTCGACATTCTCGAGAGCACCCCGCACGCCGCCCACGCGCAGTACTACGCCGAGATTGTCCGTGAAAAATCCCTGCAGCGCCGGCTGATTTCCGCCTGCACCGAGATTCTGCGAGACGCTTACGACGAGTCGGTGGGAACCGACGATCTGCTGAACAAGGCCGAAAAAGAGGTCTTCAACATCCTCGAGCAGCAGGAAGGAACCGAGAAGCTGCAGTTGAAGGAAATCCTGCTGGAGGCCTTCGACCGCATCCAGAAACGGATGGAACTGCGCGGATCGGTCAGTGGAGTGAGCACCGGCTTCCGCGACCTCGACGCCCGGACCAACGGACTGCAGCCGGCCGAACTCGTGATCCTCGCGGCCCGTCCTTCGATGGGCAAGACGGCGTTCGTGCTCAACCTGGCCGAGGCGATCGCCGACCGGGGGCAGCAGGGAGTGGTGGTCTTCAGCCTCGAAATGTCGCGGCACGAATTGGCCGAACGGTTCGTCTGCATCCGGGGGAAACTCGACATGCAGAAACTGCGCAAGGGAGACCTCGAAGACCATGAATACGACCTGCTGATGCGAACGTTTCAGGAATTGGCCGAACTGCCGATCTTCATCGACGACCAGGGAGGCCGCACCATGTCGCAGATCAACGCCATCTGCCGGCGGTTGAAGCGGAAGAACAACCTCGGCACGGTCATCATCGATTACCTGCAGCTGGTCGAGCCGGAAGACAAACGGGCCCCGCGCGAGCAGCAGATCGCCGGGATCACCCGCCGCCTGAAATTCATGGCGAAGGAACTGCAGGTACCAGTGATCGGCCTGGCCCAGCTCAACCGCGGGGTGGAACTGCGCGAAGACAAGCGTCCCAAGCTGGCCGACCTGCGGGAAAGCGGCGCGATCGAGCAGGATGCCGACATCGTGATGTTTCTGCATCGTCCCGAGATGTATGACCCCGAAGACAGTCCGGGGGTCGCCGAAATCATCGTCGCGAAGCACCGTAACGGACCGACCGGCATCGTCAAACTCGGCTTCAAACGACAGTTCATGCAGTTCGAAGACTATGTGCCCCTCGAAGAGCCGGCCGGGGGCTACTTCGGCGGCGAATGACCCAGATTCCGGGCGAAACCCCGGACTTCAAAACGCCAACGCCCGGTGCTCCTCGCGGAGACCGGGCGTTTTTGTTGGAGACTCGGGCCGGTGACCAGCCCCGTTGCCGTCAGACCATCCACGGATCAATCGGAGACCGCCTGGGCCGAGACAAGGTCCCTCAGCCGGCGGGCTTCAGTCGGTCGAGCAGGTCTTTGAGCTTCTTTTGGTGGGTTTCCTGGGTGAAGGGGTTTTCATCCTGGTTGGCGGCTCCCCCGCCTCCCATCATGCCGCCCCCACCCCCCATCATCCCTCCGCCGGGCATGCCGCCCCCCATCATGCCACCGGGCGGGCCGTTCCCCGGGGCGGTCGCGGCATCCGGTTTTGCCTTGGCGTTTTCGGTCTTGGTGTACCCCATGCTGGTCATCCCCAGGATGGTCCCTCCCACTCCCAGAGCCAGCCCCAGTACGCCTGTCACGACCGCGGCCGGCAGGCCGCCCGACCCCGAGTTGTTGTCCGGATTCGACATCGCCAATGCTCCTTAAGGAAAGGAAAACCAAGCACTCTTCCGTGCGGGACAGTCACGCACGCGGGGTGTTCACCGCCGCGGCGCGACAGTCAGCACCCCGTTCATCGCCATCCAGTGCCCGGGAAACGAACACAGGAATGGGTACTTCCCGGGCGCGTCCGGAGCCCGCACGAAAATGGCGAACTCTTTTCCGGGGGGGACCACATCGGTATAGGCCCACACCTCGTCGGAGACCGGTACATAGTGCCGGACGACGGCATCGGGCGAGGCAATGAACCGGTTCGCCAACTGCCCCACCGTTTCCAGTTGTCCGGGGCGAACGAACACCACGTTGTGCGGGACCACATCCGGATTGCGGAACACCAGCTTCAGCGGTTCCCCCGCCTCGGCCGAGAGATCGCGCGGGCTGAAGCTGAGGTTCTTGCCCGCTTCGAGCACAATTTCCCGGGCTCCCTCGATTGGTTCCCGCCAGGGATTGGGGGGCGCCTGGGCCTGGCTGGAGAGATCGACCAGCAGCGGATGGGCGGCAATGGTCTTCGCCACCGGCCGATAGCCGGGGTAATCACCAAAGGGAACGTCCAACGCATGGACCGTGAGGAACAGATCGAGCGGTTCCCCCGCCTCCACCGCGAGGTGCAGATGCAGTTGACTGACCGGCTGCAGATCGGGGATCTCGTAAAACACCCGCCGTCCTCCCGGCAGCACCACGGCCCGGGTGATGGCCCAGGCATCATGCCCGATCGCCCCCCGATGGCTGGGGGAATACTCTTCCGATCCATAGGCGGCACTGTAGCGGTAATTCCATGACTGGGCGAATTGCCGCGCGGTGTCACCGGCGAACTCCGGTGTCACGGGCGCGCTGAATTCCACCAGCACACCGTTCTGGTGCACATGGAACGCCCGCGGCCGCTGCACCCGCTCGCCGGTGTACCGCACCCGTTCAAAACATCCTTCCTGCGAGTTGTAGGCCCCCCAACCCGCCATGCCGCTGACGTACAGCTGCCCGTCCTGCGGATTGAACCGGCCCCGGTGGACCCCCGACGAGAATTCACCCGGCAGGGGAACCAGCCCTCCCTGCGGCTGTCCATCCACCTCGTCCCGCAGCAGCAGAAAGTGCGTCGCTGTTCCGAAAGACAGGTGCACCGCCAGCCCCTCCAGAGGTCCCCAGCGCTCCCCCTCGATGGCGACCTGACCCCCCGCCGAGTTGTCGAGTCCCCGGGGAAGGTACATCAGGGGCAGAGTCGGTCTCTGTCCGTTGCGCGGTCCCGGATAGCCGAAATGGGGCGGCTCGAATTGGGTGTCCTCCGATTGCGGGCGCACCAGGCAGAGCGTCGAGGCGGGGGTCCATTCCCCCTCGGAGCACGGCACGGTGATCGATCCATCCGGCAACAGCCCCAGCCCATCGGGATTGCGGAAACCGGTCGCCAACACGTCCACCCGCCTTCCATCGGGCGAGATTCGCAACAGTCCCTGGTTTCCCGAGGCGGTGTAGAAATTCCCCCGGTCATCCCGCTCCAGGCCGCAGATGAAATCATGCCCCGCCGGCGACGTGACGTAGGCGTTGCTGGCGCATTCATAAAAATCGGCCTCGCTGTCGCCATTCAGATCATGCAGCCGGGTCAGTTGATCGCGACCCAGCACGTGCACCACCCCGTCGACCACTTTCAGTCCCAGGGGTTGATTGAGTCCCGAGGCAAACCGTTTCCAGCGGACCTGCGCCAGATCCCGATCCAGTCCCCGCACCTGCCAGACATCCCCCTGCATGGTGCAGACCCAGGCGGTGCCATCGGGGGTGAAATCATGCCCCGAGAAAAACATCTGGGCCTTCCACGGGTTGTCCCAGGGGGGGGGAATCCGGTCGATGACGTACGGTCCCCCACGGCCAGGGACCCCCGGAATCTCGAACACCTGGGGCCACTGCGGCGGGCCCCCCTTGGTCAACGACTGCAACGGATGGTCGGCCAGTGGGGCGGCCAGGCTTTCCAGTGTCCCCTCTTTCGCGGCGGGAACATCCAGCCAGTCGGTCTCCCCCACCCGGTACACAAAGGCCACCTGCCGGCCATGTCGGTAAAACCCCCGGTAAGTGGACCCGGCGGGAACCTCCCGCCTGGCCGGAGGGGGCAGTGGCTCGCCCGCGAGCAGCCCTCCATCCATGAATCCATGGCGCACGGACGAAAACTTGAGGAAACCATCCTTCCAGAGAGCTTCGTAGCACAGCGTCTCCGGATTGAAACAGGTCGCCAGCTCGCCCCGCTCTCCCAGACGCACACAGACCCCCTTGGGGACCGTCACACCGGCCCCCCGAAAGATCGCCGCCTGCAGCGAACCGAGGTCGGTCGCGTTCCAGCGATCGCTGGCCCAGGTCTGTTCATTCTGGTTCCCCCAATGGCCAAAACTCCCGCCATCAATGCCGGGGTAGGCGGGCAGCAGGACGGGAGGGACCGGAGCCTGCAGGAAATGCCGGGCCTCCTTGGTGTAAAAGTCGTAGAGCCGATCGCGATTCACGAAATGCGATTGAAAGGGCCACTGCTCCGGATGCAGCGGGGCCTTGGCATACGACCATTCAGCCACTTCGTGCGACGTTGGCTGAACGAGGCTGGCCAGCGGTCCCGGTCCCTTCAGATCGCAGAGAAACCGCACCACGTCCGCCCGCTGGGTCGGCGACATGGCGGCCACGAGCCCCTCCGGCATGAGGGTCCCCACCTCACGCAGTTCTTCGAGTTCGAAGTGCGGGAGAACGGTCGAGGTTCCCCGCGCGGGGTCCCGCAGTTCAATCTCCTCGGCCGTCTTGCGGACGAGATACCCCTGCACACTCCGTCCGCTGGAGGTCTGGGCCATCCAGACACGGTACTCCGGCCGAACCTCCCGGCGGGGCCAGTACAGGGCCTCGACGATCTGCGGGGGAGTCAGACGCTGTCCCACGTTGGTCAACTCGGGTCCCGCCTCGCCTCCCTGCGAACCGACTTTGTGACACGAGAGGCAGGCGAAATGCGCCGAGCTGAAGATCGCCGCTCCGCGTCGGGCGTCCCCTCGACCGCGCGCGTCTTCCAGCGCCTCGGTCACCAGTCGGGGAGAGTATTCGGCGATTCCTCCCGGCGGCAGGCAGGTGTTCCCGGGATCGCCCTCGGACGAGAGCAGACCGCGTGTCGCCGACGTCGGGGAACCGGCCCGGGGCGTCGAGCTGGTCAGTCCCCACATCGCCAAACCCGAGGCGAGAAGCAGTAGTGCGGCCCCACTCCAACGCAGCATTTCTGACCATCCTTCCGATGCGCACGATGCGCGGGCCATTGCCCGCCGCAGAGATCCGTCGTTGTAAGCCGTCGCTGGGCGGTTCGCAAGGCGGCCCCACTTCGTGACCAGGGACGAGTCGCGCCCGGTTCCCCGTCTCAACCATCAGCGGGCGCACGGGGCGATCCCCAGCGAGCCAGTCATCGCCAGTAAGCCACTCAGGGGAGGGTGAGTCGGTCCGCGTCGAGCGTGACGTGGCGGATCCGTCGCCGATTCCAGGTGTACAGAATCTCGATTGTCCCGCTCTTCGTCTGAATGACGGCAGGATACGAGAACTCGCCCGGTTCCTCTTCCAGCGTCCAGGCCGGTTTCCAGGTTTGTCCATCGTCCGACAGGGCCACATTCAGCGGACTGCGTCCCCGTTCGGTGTGGTTGTAGATGAGCAGGTGCCGCCCGTCGGCGAGGGTGACTCCATCGATCCCGCTGTTGGGATTGGGCAGCCCGATTGGTTCGGGCGCTGTCCAGGTGGCTCCCCGATCGCTGGACCAGAGCTGCACAATCCGTCCCTGCTGGCTGCGGCACAGGATCTGGACCCGGTCGCCGGAATGCTTGAACAATGTCGGCTGGATCAACCCCCAGCGTTCGGTGGTGTGCAGGGCGGGCGTCCGCGACCAGGTCTGGCCCAGGTCATCGGTCCATTCCTGGTGGACCCGCCAGCCGTCATGCTCAGTGCTCGAACCGCACAGCATTCGGTTGCCGAGCCAGAGGGGCTTGTTGCGGACCGGTCCCAGGATTCCCTCGGGCAAGCGGCGCGGGGCTGTCCAGGTCACTCCCCCGTCCGCGCTCTCTTTGAACATTCCCCACCAGCTCTGGGGGCTCGGACCCACCTTGTAGAACAACAGCATCCGCTGGTCGGGCAGGGGGACCAGCACCGGATTCCAGCAGGGAAGTCGCCGGCTGCCAAATTCCAGACCCTCGGCCACCAGCACGGGCGGCTGCCACCGCGCCTCCTGCCGGCGGCAGGTCCAGATGCCGACGTCGTTCTCACCCTCATCGGTCCCGGCGAAAAATGCCGCCAGCAGGCCCCCCGGAACCTCGCAGACCGTCGCGGCATGACAGGCCGGAAACGGGGCGGTCTCATAGAGAAACTGCGATTGCAACACCGGCGTGTCAGCTTGCACGGGTGCGACCAGCACCGACCAGACCAGCATTAGTGAAAAAGTTTTTTTACAGCGGACCGGGGCAGGCATGAGACCAGGGAGAAGTGGGCACAGAGCGGGAAACGACACTCGCGGGATAATCTGCACTTGGCTAAAATTCAATAGAACTGCATCTGTTCCCGGAGTGGGCGAGGTGACGGTCTGTTCCGCGTGTTGCACGAAAGTCTCCGGGCTGGCCGATGCCGCTCCCCGGTGAGCGTTGGCGACGCTCGCTCCCCTGCCCACCCACCGCCAAGAGACATTGCGTGCGGTGAGAGGTGCGGCGTCCTTCGCCTGCTGCCTGTGATTCTTCAGGATCCGTTGAACTTTGTCAGACCCCAGACTCTTCCCCCTGCCTCCTGCCGACGATCAGCCGCATCAGGAATTCGACGATTCCCGATTCGGCTTGCCGGGAGGGCTGTTGCCGCTCCCTTTCCCCCAGGAGTTGCCGGGGTCGGATCCGTTGCCGATCGATCTGCAGCAGCCTGGCGTCCCGACCATGGATCAGGTCAATTTCCCTTTCGTCGACCAGCAGGCGATCGAGCAGCTGGAATACCTGGACAAGATCTCGGTCCGTTGGAATCGAACACTCCTGGTGGGAATGCTGCTGTTGACGCTGCTGCTCGTGGTTGGGGGAGCCTGGCGTCGAAATCGCTTCATCGAGGCGTGGGCGACAAACACGAAACGCGAGGCCGCGGAACTGGCCGACAAGGGAGATCTCGAGGCCTCGGCGGCGAAGGCGAAACTGGCACTGCAGCTTGATCCGGATGATCGGCTGACCCGGCTGTTGGCCGGTCGGGCCCTCGTCAGGCCCTCGGCGACCCGGCAGGATTACGAAGAGGGGCGGGACCTGCTGCAGGAGTATCTGTCCGAAGAGCCGCAAGACCGGGAAACCCGGCTTCTGTTAAGTCGTTCGGCAATCCAGCGGGGGGAACATCGCCGGGTGTTGACCGATTTGTTGGTCCCGGTGCGGGCCAGCTTGCCGACCGATCCCGAATTCCGCGCACTGGCCCTCGAATGTCATCGGGCCGAGGGCGAATTGGTGGAGGCGGCCCGGATCGTCATCCGGGCCATCGACAAATCGCAGCGGGACCCGCAGGCGTATCGACAACTGCTCGAGTTGATGGATGTCTGCGAAGAACCGGCCCCGCAACTCAGGGGGCTCGTCGAAGACTTGAATGCGTGGCGCCAGACTCTGGAAGACAATCCGGAAGATCTGCCCATGATCCGTGCGCAGGACGCCGCGACAGCCGAGGGTCGACTCCGTCAGAGAATAATGCAGGAGCAGACGGTGACCGTGCTGCGGCGGATGCGGGCCCGGGTCCAGCCTGCCTGGTGGTTCTCGGTGGCGATGTCGGAGCATGCCCTGCGGCAGGGGGATGCCGTGGTGGCCGAGAACCTCTGGCGGCAGGCTCGGGACGCGGCCCCCAACGATCCCGAAGTGGTCACGCTGGGAGCCGCCGTTCTGGAATCACGCTGGCAGAAGCATGCCGCGGAGGGGAATCTCCAGCAGGCCGCCGCGGTCGAGGAGCAGGCCCGGGAATTGCTGCAACAGGCGGTGCGGGAGCCCAATGCGGCTCTCCCACTCTTCGAGATCCTGGGGCGGCTGCAGATTCTGGGACACCAGTCTCAAGCCGCCCGGCTGACCTACCGGGCCGGGCTCGAGGCCGTTGCAAAACGCGCCCCATCGCTGCAAGAACTCGAGCGGAAGGTCTGGCCGGTGGTCTTTCATCTCGGACTGGCCGAGTCGCTCACGGGGGGAGAGGGCGCCGACACCGACCAGGAACAGGAATTGCTCGAACAGGAATGGCAGCGGTTGCTGCGCGAGCTGGCGGACCAGCCCCCCCGACCGGAAGTCACCGGGTTTGTGAACAGCCTCCGGGAACTGTCCCAGGGGCGGATCGATGGTGCCGTGCGTCGGCTCGAGGGTTTGCGGACTCAATTGCAGTCTCAATCCGACGGTTTCGTCGATGATCTGATCGAACGGGTCGACACCTGGCTCTGCGAGTGCCATCGTCGACTGTCCCGCGAAGAACAACTGCGGCACGCTCTCTGGCGGGCCCTCGTCGTACGCCCCGACTGGTATCAGGGGCGTCTGGAACTGGGCCGGTTGCTGGTGCGGCAGGGGCTTCCCTGGCAATCGCTGCTCGAGACCGGGACCGAGGCTGAGTCTGGGCACAACGTGGACGAACTTGAACTGCAGCTCCTCGAGCAACTGCGTCGGCCCCGGTCGCAACGGGACTGGGGTCTGGTCGATGGACAGTTGGAGTCGCTGTCCAGACAACATCCGGGAAATTCTCGGATCGCGCTGCTGCAGGCCGAACGGCTGGTGGAATCAGACGATGTGGCGGCTGCCGTCGATCTCTTGACGGGCCAATTCAAAGCGTCGCCTGCCAATCCCGAACTGGCGACCGGTCTGGTGCGTCTGCTCCGCTGCCAAGCCGACCGCACCCCGACTGACACCTCGGCCGGAATGGGCCAGGTTGCAGACGAATTCCGTCGCGCCCAGGGTGAACCAGCGGTGCTGCGCCTGCTGCAGGCGGAAATGCGGGGGCTTGGTTCTTCGCTGGCGAGTCTCGATCGGGAAGTGATCCCTCAGTTCTGGGAAGGGTCGGTCAATTGGCCGGTCCAACAGAAGCAGGACCTGGCACGGGGTTTGTTGCGGCTGGCCCGAAGATCGGGAAGGGATTCATCGCTGCTGGAGGTCGGCCGGTTCGCGGTGCGGGTCGGGTTGCAGGACCTCGACCTGTTGGCCCAGGTGGCTGTGGCTGCAGATCGGGCAGGAGACACAGACCTCGCGGAACAGGCCCGGCGTGAAATTGTCCGCTGGGAGGGAGAGGCGGGGCCCTGGCGGGGGTTGCTTTCGGCCTACCGGACGTTGTTGAAACTCCTTCCTCTGGACGACACCCGTCCGGAGATTTCTGCCTCGACAATGCGGGAAGAATTGTCCGCCGTACTGCGCGACCTCGAACAGACCTCGGCCATGCGACCCGACTGGGGAGCGGCACACCGCCTCCGCGGGATTGCCTGGGAACTCTGGGGGCATCCCGGCGAGGCGGCGAAGGCGTTCCAACTGGCCGTCCGCCATGGCGACCGCAGTCCCGAGTCACTCAGTCGGCTGTCGGATCATCTGTTTCGCATGCATCGCGACCGCGAGCTGGTGGAACTGCACGAGAACTGGTCCCTGGGAGTGTTTCCGACTGTCTTCCCGGGTGAGCTGATGCCGCCCGGGGCCATCGATCTCCCCCTCGGCGGAAAGTCAGGGCATGATCCGGCAGGGCAACTGGCCCTGTTGCAGTTGGCTGTGGCCCGGCAGGCCCCAGTGGAAGAAACGCTCCCCCAGATCGTGGAATTGACCCGAACGGCACCTGCGCTGTCCGGGGCGTGGCAACTGCGGGCGACCCTGGCGGCCGAGCAGGGAGGTCTCGCGGCGGGCCGGGCTGTTCTTCAGGAAGTTGCCAGGGCGGTTCCCTCCCTCCCCGCTCATCGGCGGCCGCTGATTGAGGCCTTGTGCTGGGATGTCTTGGGCGAAACCCCCCAAGTGGAGGACCGATTTCTCGCCGCGATCGCGGTGGAGTCAGATGGCTGGGAAAGCACCCGGGAGTGGCTCGCCTGGCTGATTCGCAATGGCGACCTGGAACGGGCGGTCGGTTTGCTCAACGAAGCGCCCCAGCGGTTGGCAAGCGAATGGACCACAGGATTCGAAGATTGGTCCCGGGCCATGCGCCATGTGTTGGGAGCGGCGGGTGCCACCACCCTGCCCGAGTTCCGCCGGCATCTCGCCGGGATCCGCCCCGAGGGGTCGGGAGCCCGGAATTCTTTCTGGCAGGACCGCTGGTACGCCTCGCTTTCCCGGGGACGAGCCGCCACGGAAAATCGACAGATGTTGCAGTGGCTCGACCAGCGTCGGCAGGCGGTGGGACTCACTCCCGACCAGCAGGTGGCCCGGCTGCGGTCCCGGCTGCGCCTTGGCGATCCTCTGGTCTGGAGCGATTGGCGGGCGGAATCACCCCGGCCCCCCATGGATCTGGAGACGGCGCTGTTGATTCTCGAACCAGTGGTTCGCAACCCGCAGCGCAGTTTGAATCCCGAACTGGAACCGCTGATCGAAGAGGCCTTCGATGTGCTGCGGAAACGGGAGCCGAAGAGCCTCCGAACCCGGGCGGTTGATGCCGCCCGGTTCGTGCAGCAGGGGTTCCCCCAGGATGGAACCGGAGCGTACCTCTCCTATCGCCAACGCCTCTCGGGGAAGTCCCCCGCCGAACTGCTGCTCGATCTGGCTGGGGCGGGGCATCTTGAAAGACTGCGCACGCGGCTCGTGAGTCTGGCCCCCGACCCCCGGCCGGCTGACAGTCCCTGGTCTGTCTTGGACCGTTTTCCCACCCATCGGGAGATCTTCCTCAACAACGGAGTGCTGCCCAGTCTCGAGCCGCTCTGGCAGATACCTTCGGCTCTGGAGTGTTTGCGGGATGAGGCCCTGCTGCTGGTGGGGTTGGGGTTGGAGTCGCTCGTCGATCTGGAATCGGCCCGACCGGTGTTCGAGGAGTATACGCGGAGTGCTCGTCTTCCCGCGGACCGGTTCGAGCTGTCTCTGTTGCTCGCCCGTCAGGGGGAACTGAACGAGGCCCAGCAGTACATCAATCTGAAGAACGTCGACGATCAGCTTCAGGAGGTCGACCTGGCCCTGGGGATTGCCTGGGTGTTCGACTCGGCTCCTTCAGGCCAGGACAATTGGCTGGTTCCCCTCGGCCGCCTGCAGGGGGTTCGCAGGGATTCGCTGAGTCCCGTACAACAGAGGCTGCTCCAGCATGAAGTGGCTCGCCTGCAGGCCTTGAATGGTCAGGAGGAACAGGCAGGTCAAGCATACCTGCAACTGCTGCGGGACGACCCCAAGGACCTGATTGCGAGAAACAACCTCGCCTGGTTGCGCGGGATCACGGGACAGAATCTCGAAGAGGCCCGCCAAGAGGTGGACAGCCTTATCTCCCTGCGGGGTGAGTTGCCGGAACTGCTCGATACCCGGGCGACGATCTGCCTGGCCGAAGGAGACCTCGCGCAGGCCCGGGACGACTGGCAGTTGGCCATCGCCCAGGCTCCCAGCGGACGTTATCTGGCGCAGTTGGCAGTCTGTCTGTCGCGGCTTGGGGAGCACGATTTGGCACGGCAGACAACCCGCCATGCGATGCAGACCGGTTTCCAGTCGATTGATTGGCTACCCCCCGAGCGGGAGCTCTGGGGGAGGGAGTTCAATACATTGCTGCGTGAGTTGGCGGAAGACGCTCCGGTCAGCGCGGCTCCGCAGGATACTGACGAATAAAATCCGCCTTGGAAATCGGGAAGGAAACCGTAATTCCTGCCCGTTCGAACCGGGATTTGGTCGTCAGGCTGCGCTGCCATTCCTCTTCGCTGATTGCCGCGTCTTTGTCGCGATCCAGCAGATTGAACGCGGTTTCGGCCGGGTTGGCCGCCGGACGCTCGGCAGGCTTCGATTCCTGGCGGGGATTTGCTTCTGCGGATGCCGGCTTGGAGGCGGCGGGACCTGGTGTGGCGGCCGATCCTCCTGTGGCGGGTGCGGCTCCCGATGTGGTCGCGGCCGATGCCGTGGCTGTACTCCGGTTGCTCCGTTCCAGCTCCTGCGGAGTCACGAAACCATCTCCGTTCAGATCCAGCCGTTTGAATGTGGCCCAATCGGTCTTGGGCCATTCGTAAAGCCCGAGTTGACCGTCCTGATTGGTGTCCCGGGAGGCATACTGCTCGGGAAGGTCGGCCGACAACCGGGGGCGGGGTCGATTCGCCGCATTCCCGCTCCCTTTGGAACCCGGTTTCCGGGGGGAGGAGGCCCCTCCGCTCCCAGGCCCACCTGCCGGGGAATTGCCCCCCTTGGCATCATTGTCCGACGATTTGCGCTCCTCCCGGTCCCCCCGCCGACCGCGTCCACGACGCCCCCCTTCCGGCTCAGGATTTCCCGTGGGAGGGGGGGTGGACGGAGCGGCTGATTCTCCGGGGGGACCTCCACCCGGACCACCGGGCCCGCCACCACGTCCCATGCCACGGAATCGTTGCATGGCCTGGTTGGTCATCTCGGTGAACTCTTGTTTGGTGATTGGCTTGGAGAGGTCGCGTCCCCCCGCTTCGAACATCCGGCGCATGGGGCTGTTCTGGAGTTCGTCGGGGTCCAGTTGACCGTTGATGTTGCGGTCGAGGCGGGTGAAGAAATCCTCTGGATTGAACCCTCCCCGGCCACCAAATCCCCCCCCAGGCGGACCTCCGGGGCCTTGGGCCCAGGCGGAGGAGGCTCCACAGGCGATACAGATCGCACATGCTGCCCAGAACGAGAGTCTGTCAACTTGCATCGTGGAAGCTTCCGACACTTGGGAACGCGAAAGGTGTTACTACGTGCAGAGTGATGGTAATGACGGTTCTGGGGGCGAACCAGTACATTGCGACTGTTCTGGCGGTTTCTGTTTCGTTTTCGACACTGTTCACAGAGGCACACCAGAGGTTTCTGGCCAACCGTCTCCAAATCCCAGTCAAAACTACCAACCCCCGACCGGGTTCGAGGTTTCGGCCGAAGAGGCCGAGAGTTGGAAGTTTGTGGGATTTGGCCGGTTTCCTGAAACCCCCCCATCTGTTGCCAGGTTTCTGACGATGCGAGTTGGTCCCGGAGTTGTTGGAATTGTCATGCATAGAGCCGCCTGTTCATCTCGGGTGATGTGGTTCCGCCTGGTGTGGGGTTGGGCCCTGCTGTGGCAATTGGCCGACCCTCGGCCCGCTTGTGCGTTTTATCAGGGGAATGACGGCGACAACGGCGGGGCTCAGCAGGCGCAGCCCGCGAACACCGGTCGACCCCAGGGGGAAGCCGGGCCGCCGGGAGGATTTCAAGGCGGGCCGCCGGGTGGGTTCGGCGGCGGGCCGCCGGGGGGATTTGGAGGGGGATTTGGCGGCGGGCGGGGTGGCCGCGGCGGCTTTGGTGAAGTCTGGGTGTTCGACCTGCTCGCCCGGGATAACGTCCGGGCCGAACTCAATCTGACCGATTCGCAGAAGGCGAAACTGGAAGAGGCCGCCAAGCCGTTTGAAGAAGAGCGGCGCAACCTGCGGGGCCTTTTTCAGGGGATGCGCAGTCCTGACGAGTTCCAGACCCGCATGGAGGAGATGCGAAAGAAACAGGAGGAATTGCGGAAAAAGGCGGACGAGCAGGTCAATGAGGTGCTGAACAGCACGCAGTTCACCCGCTACCGGCAGATATTCCTGCAATCCCTGGGGACATCGGCTCTCACGCGCGATGACGTGGCCGACGATCTCAAGTTGACCGACGATCAGAAGGCCCAGTTGAAAAAGGTCCAGGACGAATTCCGGACAAAGCAGCAGCAGCTTGGCTTCCTGGGCTCGCCGGAAGAACGCCAGAAGCTCGGCGAAGAGCGCGATGCGGCACTCAAAGCCGTGCTGACTGCTGACCAGCAGAAGGATTGGGACTCCAGGCTGGGCCCCAAGTTTGAATCCGATGGCGGCTCGTCCGGGTCGCAGACCGCGGGGCGCAGCGGAGCCGGGCGTTCGGAAGAGCCCGCTCCCCGTCGCCGCGATCGACGGCAGGTGGACAGCGAGGCGGGAGGACCGGCTGTGGCCGATTTTTCGTCTCGGGCCACCCCCGGCAAGCCACGCGAAGAGGTCTCGGCCGATCAGCCCCCCGCCGAGGAGAAAAAGGTCGACCCGGCTGAGGTGCGGATGTCGTTCAAGTTCCAGTTTGCGCCGTGGGACCAGGTCTTGAAGCTGTTCGCCGAGACCGCCCAACTGTCGCTGGATATGAACGAGGTGCCGACCGGGACGTTCAATTACTACGACGACCGCGAATACACCGTTCCCGAAGCACTCGACATTCTGAATGGATACCTGCTGCGAAAGGGCTTCGTGCTGATCTTCCGGGACCGGTTCCTGGTGGTGTGGAATCTCGACGATCCTCCGCCTCCGAATCTGGTTCCCCAGGTCACGGCTGAGGAATTGGCCAAACGGGGCAAGAACGAGTTGATGTCGATTGTCATTCCCCTCAAGGGGACTGACGCTTCGACCGCCGCGGAAGACATCAAGGAGTTGATTGGTCCGCAGGGGAAAGTCGTTCCCCTCCCCAAGATCAACCGTCTGTTTGTGACCGATATCGGTTCCAACCTGCGCAAGATCCTCGAACTGCTGGAGGGGTTGGGGAACGTCGAGGAATCGAAGAACAGTTTCCGGCAGTTCCGGTTCAAGTACATCACGGCTCTCGAGGCCGAGAAGACGCTGCGCGACCTGTTCGCGTTGCCGTCCCGCATGGCGTCTACCCGGATGACCTCGGCAGCACCTGCCTCCCGCGGTGCCACTCCGGCTCCGCAGCAGCCGCAACCCCAGCAGCCGCAGTTTGGCTTTGGCCAGGGGGGTTGGGGGGGAGGTGGTCCCTTCGGAGGTGGCTGGGGCGGAGGGGGCTGGGGAGGAGGAGGTGGTGGTGGTGGCGAATGGTGGCGCCGCCGTGAAGAAGGCCGGGGAGGCGATCGCGGGGCGGACAACAACCCCCAGCAGCAGCAACAACAGCAACAGCAGCAGGCTCAGAATGCGGCGGCCCTGGCGGCGGCCAAGATTCAGCTGACGGCCGATCTGCGCACCAACAGCCTGTTGGTGACCGCCGGCAATGAAGACATGGCCTTGATCGAGAAGACCATCGAGTCGATCGATGTCGAGGAATCTCCCGACCAGGTGGCCCGGCAGGGGGCCAATCAGCCGCAACTGGAGGTCTATCCGCTCAACGCGGCCGATCCCCGGATGGTGGTCGACATGTTGAATGCCACGGTTCCCGGGCTGGTGATCTACGAAGATCTGAAGACCCGCCGGATCAACATCTACGCCTCGCCCGCTGATCATCAGCAGGTGCGGGCGATCATCAAGCAGCTCGATGGCGGCGCTGGTGAGTCGGTCACGGTCGTCAATCTGCGCAAGATCGATCCGGTGGCGGCCGCCACCAGCCTGCGGTCGTTGTTCGGAGCCAATTCCGCTGACGGTCCGAGCATCGAGGCCGATGCGGTGGGCAAGCGGCTCATGGTCCGGGGCTCGCCCGAGCAGGTGGCCGAGATCCGCCAGGTCCTGACGCAACTCGGGGAAGATGGCGAAGGGGGCGGGCGCCGGGAAAGTTCGGGCAGCCCCATCCGGACTCTCGACATGGGAGGCCGGTCGGCGGAGGAGATGCTCTCCTTGATCGAGCGCATCCTCCCCCCCAGCGAACGCAGCACCATTCGCATTGTCCGCCCATCGGGCGGCGGGAATCCGCTGTTTCGGGGCTCGGGAACCAACCGTCCCGGCAGCCCCGAAAATGAACTGTTCGACCGGAAGGTTCTTCCCAAGACTCCGGCCGAGACGCCGCGCGAGACAGCTCCCCGCGGCGCTGGGCAGGGGCCGGGGGCGACCTCGGAGGACTCCGGCTCGATTGATGACCTCGCCCGCGAACTGGATGAGTTGCTGGAAGATTCCGACGCCCGGCCGCGTCGTCCCAGTTCCGATCGGCGGGCCACGTCCACCTCGTCGGGGCAGGGCCGGATCCGGCTGACCGCGCAGGATGCCGAAGAATCCCCGACGGCTTCCCGCCGGGAACCCGCACGGTCGGCTGGAGGGGGTGAGATCCGGGTCACAACCGAAGGGGGGAAGCTCGTTCTGAGTGGCGATGATCTGGAAGCGCTGGATCGTCTGGAGGGGTTCCTGCAGCAAGTCATCGAGAGCGCACCGGACAACAAGACCCGGTGGACCGTGTACTATCTGCGGGCAGCCGACGCCACCGAGACCGCGACCATGCTGGGGGCGTTGTTTCCCCAGGGGTCGGTCACGCAGACGGCCACGCAGAGTGGGGGGCTGTTTGGCAACCTGGGGGGGGGCCTCTCGTCGCTGGGAGGCAGCCTGCTCGACATGCGCGGCATGGGCAAGTCGCAGCCGCTGCGGATCATTCCCGAACTGCGCTCGAACGCACTGTTCATCAGCGGGCCGTCCGAACAGGTGAATGACATCATGGCGGCTCTGGAGGTGCTCGACACCAACGAACTGCCCGAATCAGCGAAGGACCGGGTTCCCCGGATGATTCCCGTGGAAATCGCCGATGTGACGGAAGTCGCCTCGATTATCAAGGAAGTCTACAAGGAGCAGATGGACCCGGTGGGGGGGAATCCCCTGGCTGCCTTGGCGCGGGGCGGCGGCGGCGGCGGCGGCGGGTT
>JBKDUK010000470.1:0-8248 GCA_046339535.1 Planctomycetaceae bacterium
ACCACGTCACGCCCGTCGGCAAACTGCCGCTGCAGCTCGACCAAAAAAGCCCGCACCGCGTTGTTGGCCGCGACAAACCGCGACTCCTGCGTCACTTCGCGGCTGCGGATCTCGGCACTCACATCCTGGCCGTCGACCAGCACCCGCTGCCCGACCAGTTCGAGCCGCATCGCCCGGGCCGCCTGCTCGCCCGCGGTGGTGTCGGTCAGCGGAATGCCCTGCTGCTGGCAATGCCAGGTCACCGCCCGGTACATCGCCCCCGTGTCGAGGAACAAAAACCCCAGGCGCTCCGCCAGTCGGCGGGCGGCGGTGCTCTTGCCGGCGCCGGCGGGTCCATCAATCGTCACAATCACGCGGGCACCCATTCAGAACACAAGTTCCACATCCGCCACCTCGTACGCAGTCAGGTCGAGCCAGATTCCCTCCCCATCCACCGGCAGCGTGATAAGGGTCTGCTGCCGCAGGTCAACCTGGCGGGCACTCTTGGGTGCCCAGGGACCGCAGATCCGCGCCCGGGCGGGTCGGCCTTCCGTCTCCACGAGCCGCAGCCGGCAGCCATGCACCCGCCGGGGGGCCCCTGCGGACGGGGGGACCTCGGGAGGACAGACCGGAAACAGGCCGATCACCTGCACATTCCGCGGCTCAATCTGGAAAAACCACCCCGACAGGCCCCCTCCGGGTCGCCCGCTGGTGGTGGGCACCACCACTGCGGGAACCGTCACGTCGAGAGCGCTCAGCAGCGGGAAATCCTGGTCGATCGCCACGGCCAGCCGGAAACGCCGCTGCGTCTCCCCCCGGGTCAGCAGGATCGTATCGAGCATCCGCGGTCCCGTCTTGCGATGGAACGGCAGTCCGCACGGCACCACCGTGGTGCGGGTGTCGGAGGTCGCAATCTCGATGCAATCGGGAGTCTCGATCCGCTCGTCGGCACAGGCGTGAATTCCCTGTTGGGCCGCGTACGAGAGAGCTGCGGTCTCGTCGTGCCAGGCGAAGCGCGAGGCGAAGTAACTGTGCCACGGTTCGTTGTCGGGATCGCGCTTCGGAGTGAGTTCGACCAGGATCTCGACGATGGGCCGCCCGCGCCAGACCCGCACCGTCTGCTCGTAGCCGGCGAGTGTTTCTCGTGATTTCTGGTCGACAATCTCGCCACGGGTGACGATCTCGCCCAGCGTCGGCCCCGCCGACGTGACGGTCGACGAAGTGAGCCGCATTTCGCCGTAATGGCTGCGGATCGTTTCGCGACTCTCGCCGCTGGTCTGCTCCCACGTCCGTTCGCGGGCGAAGCGGAAGTTCAACTGCTGGCTGAGGCGGTTGGGACTGCGGCCATGTCCCTTGATCTTGGCGATTCCCCCCGTCTGGGCGTTGAGCTGCACCTCGAACAGTTCGTTCTGCAGCAGCAGTTCTTCGGCCAGCCGGGGGGCGTTGGCCGGGGGAACGGGGGTCGATTCCGGCTCGGCGGGAACCCAGGTGAAGCCGGCCCCGGGGACTTCGACCAGCAGTTGGGCATGCGGCCCGCTCCATTGGAGGCGCACCCGTTCGCCCTCGGGAATGGGCCGCGGGCCGCGGGGGTCGAGGTCGACCACCACCCGCCGGGGGAAGCCGAGGGTGTTCACCACGAGAAAGCCGGGCTGATCGCCCGGACCGGCGACGATCTTGCGGGCGAGGGTCGCGGCGGCGACCTGGCTCTGCGCCTCGATCGCCGTGTCGATGGCGGTCCGCTCTTCGGCCGAGGCCTCTTCCTTCAGCGATTCAATCTGCGATTCGAGGCTCGTCAGGGTGTCGTTTCCCGGCGAGCGGCCGCGAAGCAGAGCGTTGAGCCCCTCGACCCAGAGCAGCCGATCGAGCCGGCGGCGGCGCTGGACCATCCCGGACAGCCGGCTGAGCGGGTTCGCCTCTTCCCGGGCGACCGCCTGGAAGAGAAACGGCGTGAGGTACTCGCGCGGTTTGTAGGCCCCGGTGCGGGTGGCGGTCGAGGTCTGCTCGAAGAAGGTGTCGAGGGTCTCGAATTTCCCCAGCACGGGGGCGTACCGCGCCATGCGCTGCAGATCGCCGAAGAACGGCGTCTGCAGATCGGGCCACCGGGCGAAGATCACCCCGGCCGAATGATCCTGGTCCATCGACTCGGCCATCCGGGAGGCGAACCGCAGATAGCTGGTGGCGGCGTCGGCGGCGAGCGGAATGCGCGAGAGGGCCTCGATCGAGCTGTATTCAATCCCCTGCCAGCGGAACTTCGTGTATTCCTGATCGGGATAGAAGCCGTCATCCAGCACGACGTGCAGCGCCCCGGTGAAGCCGGCCTTCTTGAGAAGCTGCGGCTGCTGGGCGAACAGACCGTACCGCCGGCGTCCCCACACCCGGGCCGGCGCGCCCAGATGCTGCTGAAAGAGCCGTTGGGCCTCGTCCATCTGCCAGACGATGGAGTTCAATCCCAACAGCGGCAAGGGGGCTTCCTGCAGGGCCCCTCCCACCAGCCCCAGCCACCCTTCGGCCACCCCGGCGGCCACCAACTGGGCCGACTCGGGAAAATCGCGGGCCAGATCGCGGGCGTCGAGTCCCGAGAGCAGCAGGCTCAGAGGCTGCCGGGACGACAGCGCCTGCTGCAGCTCGGTCCCACCCAGCTTGGGAATCAGCAGGCAGAGGTCGAGCAGGAAGCAGTCGACCGGGTAGAACCGCTCGCGGGCCCCCAGCAGGATGTCAAAGCATTCCTTGAGTGATGTGCGGGCCTGGTCGTTTTGCCCCGCCACCGCCGCCTCGGCGGCCGCCACCGCCTCCCGCCGCAGATGGGCTTCGTCGATGCTGCTGAAGTTGCGCATCTTGCGGGTCAACAGCTCGACTTGCAGGTGGCACGCCCCAAGCGCCAGGAAGTCGGCCACCACATCGGGATGGACTTCGGCCGGCGGTGCGAGGGGGGCCAGGGCCTGGTCGACCATCTCCTGCCGTTCGGAGAGATGGCGAATGACCACGCACCCTTCGGAGGCGACCCGCTCGGCCCACCCCGAGGGGAGCCAGCCCTCGCAGTGGGTGGGGACCAGAATGAGCCGGCGTTGGGTGGCGTCGGGAGGATCATCGGCCCGATGCCAGCGGGGCAGCACGCGGGCGCTCGCCAGCAGGACCGGATGCCAGAGGACGGCAAACGCGTTGAGCAGCGACGCCGCCTCGGTCTCCCCGAGGTCACTGGGGAAATCTTCGAGACTGTGGCTGGGGATGAGTGTCAGCAGATCGTCGTACGACATGTCCCGATCGTAACATTCCGGGGACGACGAAGAGAGGGCTCGGGACCGTTCCCCACCGGGTTGAGTGGCCCGCGGTTGAGGGACATTCCCGGCTTGACCGACAAAGCGGCAGGTGAGGCCGCCAGTGCCCACCAAGGCTCATTGCAAACGCAATGAGGACGGCGGGACCCCAAGTCGAGTTCGTGACTGCCGGGAACCGAAACGGGGCGAGATGCAATGGCCATCGCCCCATGGCCCCGGGCAAAACCTCTGTCACAGGGCCGTTCGCACTGCCACGGCCACTTTGTGCACCGCGAGACAGCCACACAGGGCCAACGCCAAGAAGGCCCTTCGGGATGTCTGCAGTAGCGGAGGAGGGATTTGAACCCCCGACACGCGGATTATGATTCCGCTGCTCTAACCACCTGAGCTACTCCGCCATCCGACGGGGAAAGTCCCCGCCGAGCTGAGATTATAACCGACTCGCGCCGAGATTGAAGTCAGCACGGTCCGTTCCTGGGAATGGGCGTTGGATGGGGAAACAGCCGCGTTCGTTTTCCCCCCCTGCCCCACGGTTCGATTCCCTGCGGGCAGGACGATTTTTCGCTACACTCGAAGGAAGGGCGAGGTTCTCAGCCGGGGCTCCCGCCAGCGACATTCACCCCACCCCTCCGATTGGTTTTCGCAGACGGCATGTTCGTTTCTCTCGGCTCCTGTCGTCTGGAACTGGTCTCGGGAGATCTGACCCGCGAGCCGGTCGATGCGATTGCCAATGCCGCCAATACCCACCTGGCCGGCGGGGGGGGTGTCGACGGCGCCATTCACCGGGCGGCCGGTCCCGGGCTGATGCAGGAAACCACCCGCCTGTATCCCCAAGGCTGCCCGACCGGCAGCGCGGTGGCCACGAGCGGGGGAAATTTGCCCGCCCGCTTCGTGTTTCATGCGGTGGGGCCGATCTGGCAGGGAGGTCAGCGGGGGGAACCCGCCCTGCTCGCGGGGGCCCACCGCCGCTGTCTCGAATTGGCGGTCGAAACGGGTTGCCAGAGCCTCGCCTTTCCCGCCATCAGCACCGGAGTCTATGGATATCCGAAGCGCGAGGCGGCCCGGGTCGCCCTGCAGACGGTGGGCGATTTCCTCTGCGAATTCCAACAGCCGAACCTGGTCCGCTTTGTGTTGTTTGATGCCGAGACACTGCAGATCTTTTCTGAGATTCTTGCCGACTTGCGGTTCCCCGCCTCTCGCTCCCCCTCGTGACGTGCCCCCATGCCACAGCCTCTCTGCCCCGTCGGCCGTTCTCTCAGGTCCTGGATTTTGCCCGGGACGTTGCTGTGCGGCCTGATCGGCCCAGACCCTACCACAGCTCAGGAAAAGGCCCCCGACCGTCCCAAAGCGTCCGCCGCGCCCGCCGTTCAAGGGAAACCTGTCCCGCTGAACGAATCGGGCACGGTGAAACTCGATCTGGCCAATCGCCGGCTGCTGGTGCAGGGGGAGGTGGTGCTGCGGCAAGGACAGTTGGAGATGTTCGCCTGCCGGAAGCGGTCGAAAGAGCATGAGTCGATTGTGGCGATTGACGCCGCCGCCTTCGTCATTCACAGCGGCCTGCTCGCCCTCAAGGCCACCCCGGGGGGCCCGGCGGTCTACGAACCGAAATTCCAGCCTCCGCACGGCGAAAAGCTCGAGATCTTCGTGAGCTGGCAAGACGAGAAAGAGCAGACCCAGCGGGTCTCGGCCCAGAGCTGGATCCGCGAAACGGTCAACCGCTTCTGGGTGAAGCCGCTGGAGAAACTTCCGGCGGCGGTCACCATCGAAGAATCGTCGCCGCTGCGGTACGACCGCAAGCAGCAGGAACTGGTGTGGTACGGCCCGATGACCGACAGTCAGAAAAAGGAGTTGCTGGCGATGTCGGAAGATCGGGCCTGGCGGGACGCCATCAGCTTCTTCCATGAGCGGGGGCAATCGCGCGGGATGCGGGCCGACTGGGTGTTTGTCGGCAGCGTGCTGGGAGTCGATGAAACAACCGGCGAGAAGAGCTACGCCGCCGAAGAGGGGCAGTACATCTGCGTCTCGAACTTCCCGACCGCCATGATCGACATCGCACTGCGCAGCAGCGACCAGGCGGCTGAACTGGCGTTTGAGGCGTGGACCGAGAAGATCCCTCCCAAGGGAACTCCCGTGACCCTCGAGCTCGTCCTCGCACCCGCCAAACTGCCGGCTGTGCAACCGGGCAAACAACCCGCCAAGCCGACCGCGGCCGAACCGAACAAGCCGTAGGGGTTACGGGCCAGTCGCTGAGCCGCTGTTGCGGTCCGCCCCCCCGCGTGAAGAAGTTCGTGCGGGAGCGCTCGAATCTGGCAGGGCCGGCGCCGTGCCGAGGATGCGGCGTCCAGGGGCATGCGACCGCCGGTCGTGCGGCCGCCGGTCTTGCGGCTTCTGGTCGAGCGATACTGATCTTGCGGGCCCGGCGGCGGATGCCCCCCGGCTCAGATGCGATCGAGAGAATCGATCCAGATGGCCATTTCCAGCAGCACGGCTCCCGAGGGATATTGTCCGCCACGTCCCGAAAGGATGGTGTGGACGACGGGGAACTTCTGGTCGCGCAGTGTTTTGGCGGTCATCAGCACCAGCCGATGCAGCGGATCGCCGTCGGCACTGGTGAGGTGAAACTGCTGGCGCGATTCGGGTTCGTTGTCGGGCGGGGGCCCCGGCAGGGAAATCGCCGATCCGACCAGGGCGCGGTACAGGGCCCGGTGCTTGAACGCCAGTCCGAAGGCGAACATCCCGGTGCCGCCATGCGTGTGCAGGACGGTGCGGGTCTTGTCGATGCGGTACTGCTGCTGGAACTGCTCGGTGAGATCCTTGACGAATTCTCCTTCGTCGGGAGTCCACCCGGCGAGGTTCTTCGCCTTGGGGGCCAGCAGCACAATGCCCCACTCTTCGCAATGCGTCTGCCACGCCTTCAGCAGGGCCGCCTCCATGGTGTCTCCGGGAGGATGCAGCCAGACCAGCAGCGAATACTCGAAGTCGGGGTTGTAGTCGTCGGGTACGAACGCCCAATACTCGTGGTCGTGCGCCTCGCTCTTCGCCGTGAAGCGACCCAGTTTCAGGTTCGGGTCGGTCAACTCTTTCTCGCGGGGAGGTTGCGGCGAGGGGCGAATGTCGACTGGCACCGTGACGGGATTGACCCCGGTGGTCAGCGACAGGGGCTTCGTCGTTCCTCCCCGGTCGACCGTAATGGCGAGCGTGTCTCCCGGACGCAGGCGCGAGATCTGATCGGCGAGGTCATCGGCCCGGGTCACGGGTTTTCCCCCCACCTCGCGGATCTGGTCACCCCGCTCGAAGCCCGCCCGGGCCGCGGGGCTCTCGGGGTAGACATACCGCACTCCCAACCCCTGCAAATTGTTGTCTCCCGCCCCAGCCCGCACGGGCAACAGCCCCAGAAACGGCAGCTCATAGGGGACCAGGCGGTCGGTGAGCACCAGATCGCGGGTCAGTCGTTCTCCGCTTCGTTCGACGGTCACTTTCACTGTGTCGCCGGCGTACTTGTTCCCCAGCACGTGCTTCATCTGCGCCTGGGAACGCACCCCGCGACCATCGAGTTCAACCAGCAGGTCGCCATCTTTCAGGCCGGCCTCGAACGCCGGCGATCCGTACCGCACCCGATCAATCTGCGGCTTCTTTTCGTACAGGTCCTGTCCTTTGAGGGTGACCCCCATCAAGCCGGGGAACAGGTCTTTCCCCTGCTTGAGCCGCTCGAGGGCCCCCTGCACGTTCTCCAGCGGGATCGCAAAGCCGATGCCCGAGTCGTACCACTCGACCCCCGCGACATCGCCGGTGGCGGTGGGCGAGAGGGGGACCAGCACCCCCATCACCCGGCCCTGCACGTCGACCAGCGCGCCGCCGTAGTTGACCGGGGAAACCTTGCAGTCGGTCTGGATCGCCTTCCCCCAGACGCGGCCCAGCGCGCTGACGATTCCCAGCGACACACTCGGGGTTTCATCGAGCGACTTTCCCAACGCCAGGGCCCATTGTCCCACCTGCACTTCCGACATGGGGGCTGCAGTGGGAGGGACCAGATTGTCGGCCTCGACCTTCAGCAGAGTCAGCATGCGCAGATGGTCGGTGGCGACTCGCGTGGCGGGGAGTCTCCGGCCGTCGGCCAGCGTGACGAGGATCGTGGCGGGACGCGACAGGAAGTTGAACGCGCTGGAGATGATGTAGCCATCAGCACCGACCACCAGCCCTGTCGTCGGGCCGGTCCCCAGCAACACTTCCTGAACGCGATCGAGCCCGCCAACGGTATCGATCTTCACCAGCGACGGTGCGACGACCGCGGCCGCCTGTCGCAGGGCCGCTTCTTCCAGCGCCTCGACATCCTGGGGACCGGAATTCTGCGCACCGGCCGGCGACGGAGCGAGCAGCCCCCAACCGACCATCCAGACCAGGGCCAAGCCTCTCAGCCAGGCCACGGGAAAAGACAACCGGCACTGTCCCGACAGGGGAAGATGGGGAGCCATGCGGACAAACCAGCTCAAAACGGAGACCACAAAAACCGGGGAAAACCGCCGCGGTGTTCGAGTGTACCGCACAGGCGGGGTGTCGGCTACCAAGCTGGTCTTCTTTTTTGCGTAACATTCCACCCCTCGGCAGTGTTTAATGGTCAGGTTGGCAGTCCTTTGGCACTTGCTCGTTCCACCCCCTCCCGGGAATTCTCATGCCTGTGAACTTGTCTCTCCCCCCTGCTCTGGGGGGCATTCTGCTGTTCTGTCCGGCGTCGTTCGTCGGCGCGGCCGACGAACCGGTGCTGGTGGGCAAGCCCCCCGACCAGTTGTTTGCCCAGCTCGACAAAAATGGCGACGGCAAGCTGACCGCCGACGAAGTGGGGGAAGAATACAAGGCGGCGTTCGAACAAATGCTGCGGCGGGTAGACAAAGACGGCGATCGGGTACTGACGCGGTCCGAGTTACTGATCGCGTCGCGGCCGCAATCCAAGGACGAGCCGCCGAAGACCCCCGAGAAGCCCCAGCCCCATAAGACGA
>JBKDUK010000471.1:0-3083 GCA_046339535.1 Planctomycetaceae bacterium
ACTGCTCGTCAACACCCCATCTTCCACGTGCAAATCCTCCTGCCTGACACCCAGCCGCCCGCCCCGCCTCACAGCCGACCCCAGCGGGGTCACAGAGGGTAGCCGGGGGTCGAGCGCAGCGACCACCCCCGGTACGCGCCCCCCACGCGTCGCCAGCACCCTGCCGGGGTGCCAGAAAGCGCGGGTGAACACAACCAACGCCGGCAAAAAACGACCCCCCGAGTCCCCTGCGCACATCGCCCGCCAACGGGTCGGCCCAAAGGGCCAGCCATTCCCCCAGCCCGGCCCAGCGGGCCGGGAAAGGCCCCCCCGACCACATCGTTCGTCGGCCCAACGGGCCAACAATTCCTCTTCGTCGCCCCAAGGTTTCCGGAAAACGGTTGTCATGGGGCGCTGAAAGAGGACCAAAAGCGCCCACCGGCGCGGACAAATCAAACGGGACCAAAAGCGCCCACCGGGTCGGCACACAAAGGAGAGGCAACTTGTTGATCACGTCGGCCGGCTGGTGGCCCCGGCCGCGTGTTTGCCGGGTGTCTGAAAACACCTCCCGCAAGGCCGGCCGGAAGCCCAGGGCCCCCTCCCCGACGGCCAGTTGCGGAGCGATCGTCAGGCCCCCCAGGACAAAGTCCCGGGGGGGAGGTCCGGGAGCAACTCCCGCCCGCTCGGCTGGCTCTCGCGAGAGCCGTCCGTCACCGCGATCTGAGGCTGACCATGATCGTCAGAACCAGCTCCGCCAGACCACGCCACGCTCCCCCACCCCAGGCTCGCCCCGGCCGCGTCCAAGTACCGCCCCTCGACATCCCGGCCCGGCGTCGCCGTCGCGAGTCCCACCTGCCGCAGGCGCCCTCCGGCAACACGGGCAGCCCAACCTGCTTCCTGGGCGACAAACCAACCCTGGTGTCAACGCCGAGGCGTGAGCCGGCGGTGGGCCCCTGACGCTGGTGTTTGGAAATGACTGGTTTGAGGGAGACTGGCTGGGACTGGGTGTGTGACCGGATGGATACTGCTTGGCTCATTTTCGAATTGGATCGTAACTCATTATGGAAAAGGGCTTGTGGCATTTTTACTGGGTTCGCAAACATCGGGTGGCCACCTGTCTGTTCCCTGTCTTTTTTGGAGAAGAGCGTTGCGGATTTCGATCTGGGCTGATAACCAATCGGCGTCAGTTTGTTTCCCTGGAAGACCTCTCGGTGCACCACCTTTCGCATACGGAGTGACTCGATGAGCTGGCTGCTGTTCCTCGACGAAAGTGGCCACGATCACAAGCAGTTGCCCTATGAGGTCCGCGGCGGGATCGCCCTGCAGGACTCGCAACTGTGGCCTTTCGTCCAGGCGATGCAAAGACTCGAACTCGATTGCTTCGGCGGGCAACTCCATCAATTTCGCAAGGAACTGAAAGGGAGCACACTGCTCGATCGCAAGCGGTTCAAGTTCGCCCGTCAGGCGGAACCGATGGCGGCCGAGGCGCGCCGCAAGCACGCGCGTGCGTTTTTGACCAAGGGTTTGGAGAAGAAATCTCCGACGCGTGATGAATTCACAGCCTATGGGCAAGCTTGCCTCGAGATGGCGCGAGGCACATTTCAATTGCTGCGCGACCACCAGGCGGTTCTGTTCGCCGCTGCGATTCCCCGCTCGATTCAAAAGCCGGCCGATCCCCACATCGAGGAATTTCTTCGCAAGGATCATGTCTTCCTGCAGGAGCGCTTCTTCTATTTTCTGGAAGGAAAGAAGCAGCACGGTCTGCTGGTGATGGACGAAGTCGAAAAAACGGCCGATCGGAAATTCGTCAGGCAGCTCGAAGCCTACTTCATTCGGACCGCCACAGGCCGTTACCGAACGGCCTGGATTGTCCCGACTCCGTTTTTTGTTTCGTCCGACATGGCCTACCCATTACAGGCGGCCGACTTGTGCATCTACTGTGTGAATTGGGGCTATCGGCTTGTCACACAAGGTATGGACGCCGAGAAACGAGACGACATCGCGGACGAATTCGGCCGCTGGCTCAACCAATTGCAGTTCGTGGGAGACGGTGAACGGGACGGCAACAAATTTCGTTGTTGGGGTATCGTTTACGTCCCCAATCCCTATGCGGCAGGGAGAAAATGATCCGACTCCGCGCGTAAAAAAAGAGGCAACGCTTTTGGAACCACTCGCAAAAGAGCCGTTCCTCAGCCGAGCCTCCGACAAAATGATCATTCCGGGCACTGGAAAAGTCAAGCACAATCTCGATCTGCGACGGAGTGCGGGAGTGGGACGTGATGAGCGGACGAGTGCCACATCGCGTCCAGAAATCCCGGCCCGGACCACGAAACGGTGACACATCGCCGTCCCAGCGGAATGCACCCTGCAGGGGTGCCAGAAAGCGCGGGTCAACACAACCGACGCCGGCAATCAATCACCCCCCAAGTCTCCTCCCCACACCGTCCCCCAAAAGATCGGCCCAAAGGGCCAGCCGTTCCCCCAGCCCGGCCCAGCGGGCCGGGAAAGGTCCCCAACGCGTCGTTCATCGGCCCAACGGGCCAACAATTCCTTCTCCCAACCGGCCGGGCCGCGCTTTCTCGGGCCACCCCAACCACGTCCGATTGCAAACCCACGTGTTCACGCACCCCTTTCGGGGTGCCGTGCCCCTGTGGGGCCGGGCGACCGGAGGTGTCGCTTCGCTCAACCTCCGGCTCATTTCACCGACCCCTATCGGGGTCGACGATCGGCGATTTCGTCGCCCAAGACACGCCGAATGTCGGGCCGATTGATCGATGAATGAGGCCATCGACGTGTAGGAATGCTGTGGCCACCGACGTCAGACGACATCACAGCCCGCGGAACACACGAAAATGAGCGGTTTGTGGACGCTCCCACCAATTGGCGTCAGCCGACGCAACCGGCGCAGGCCCCCACGCTCACAGCCACCGTTTCGCGCACCGAGCGCCCGATGCCGGCGCGACCTCCCGATTCCGGCACAACCGACCCCGGTAGGGGTCTCAGAGATTAGCCGGGGGTCGAGCGCAGCGAACACCCCCGGTCCCCGCCCCACACACATCGCCAGCACCCTGCAGGGGTGCCAGAAAGCGCGTGTGAACACCATC
>JBKDUK010000472.1:0-4052 GCA_046339535.1 Planctomycetaceae bacterium
GGATCCGGTCTGCGTGACGGCGGGGGTGGCGGGTTCGGCGGGACCGCGCACCACCACTTCGTCCTGGGGACGAATCCGCTGCAGATTGCTGACGATCACCCGGTCGGCCGACTCGAGCCCCGACAGAATGACCCGCTGCCCTCCTTCGCGCCAGCCCACCTTCACCCGGCGGTATTCGACTTTGTTGGCGGCATTGGCGACGTAGACGTAGCGCTCTCCCTGGTCGCTGGCGAGAGCCTCTTCAGGGATCAACAGGGCGGGTTGCGGTTCACCGACGGGAACCCTCAGCCGCACGAACAACCCGGGGGCCAGCATGCGGTCCGGATTGGCGATTTCGGCCCGGGCCAGCAGAGTCCCGGTCGACGCGTCCACCTCGTTGTCGACGAAGTTGAACCGCGCCTGCAGCGACGACTCGTCCTCGTCGGCCAGTTTCACATCAACCAAGATCTCCCGGTCACGGGCGGAAGACATCTTGCCGGCGCGAATCAACCGTTGCAGCCGCAGTACGGTCCGTTCATCGACATCGAAGTAGGCATGGATGGGGTCGAGGGAGACCACGCGCGCCAGGGGGGTATGGTCGGCCTGCACGAGGTTGCCAGGGTCGACCAGGTGCCGGCTGATCCGCCCGGCAATCCGGCTGGAGATTTTGGTGAAGCCCAGGTTCAGCTCGGCGAGGTCATGCGCCGCCCGGGCCGCCGCGAGGCCCGATTGCGCCTCGGCCAGGTCGAACGCGGCGGTCTCGTAGTCTTCCTGCGAGATCGACTGCCGGCTAAGCAGATTCTTGGCCCGCGACTCCTGCCGGCTGAGTTTCTGGACCCGCGATTCCAATTGAGAGACGAGGGCGACCGTGCGGTCGAACTCGGCCTGGTAGGGACGGGCGTCGATTTCGAACAGCGGCTGCCCCGCCGCCACATCGTCGCCATCCTTGAACAGCACCTTTTCGAGCTCGCCGCTCACGCGGGACTTGATCTCGATCCCTTCGGCCGCCGCGAGTCGCCCCGCGAATTCCTCATGTTCGACCAGCGTGCGGGTTTCGGGCAGGCGGACATCCACCTCCAGGGGCTTTTTGGCGGGGGCTGCGGCGGGGGGAGCCGCGGACTGGCAGCCGACTGGCAAGGCCAGCAGGCTCACGAGAAAAACCGCGTTCCAACAGGTGATTCTGAACATTCGCAGTGTTGCCGGGGAAGGCGCTGGGCAAGGCCGCTTCGGGGAGGAACGAATGGTCTCGCAGAGAAACCGGCGGACTTCGGAAACCGGACCCTGCGAAAACAATCGCCCGGCCCCGATCAAGTCGAGGGGGGCCGGGCCGAAGAGAGTCGCCAGAAGCCGCTGGCCGCCTAGTGATCGTGATCGTGCTTCTCGCTCCCCTCCGGAACCGAGAAGGTGATTCCCTTGAATTCCTGGTCGCCAAGCTGGACTGCTTCGAGGGCCGCGTCGAAGTGCTTGGCCCCCTGCATTGCCTCGATCCGGGACGCAAACTGGCTCGCCTTGCCGTCCTTGGGTTCGACCGCCGCCAGGACCACTTCCTTGGCCTCGGGCAGTTCATCCCCTTCCTTTTCGATCGTCACGGCGATCTTGAGTTCGGTCTGGGCGATCGCGACCGGCTCCTGGACGTGGGCGTCGTAGACATACGCAGTCAGTTCTCCAGTCTCCTGATCGAGAACGAACTCGACATGGGCGGTCTCTTCCCCCACCACCACCAACGCCCCGCCATGGGGTGCGTCGTGATCATGATCATGATCGTGGTCATGGTCATGGTCATGTGCGTCAGCCGCTTGGCTGGGCCCCTTCTGGGCCGTTCCCGGACCCGCCACGGGAGGGGCGGGATTGCACCCGACCACCGCGCTCAACGAGCACACCCCCACCACCACACCGGTCCGCCACCACAGTTTGCCACCAACCCGAACCATCGCATGTTCCTTGTTCAAAGCACGTTTCGCACGGGGCGAATGACAATCATTCCTGAATCGCGCCAGGGGCCATTCCCCCAGATTTTACGCGCAGGGGAACGTTGTAACGAGGGCCGCGGGGAGTTCCGCCGCAGGGAAGAGCCCTCCCCCCCTGCTCTGGAAAGAACCCAGCGGGGGGACGGGAAACGATCCCCAGCCCCCCCGCTGCATGTCTTCCTTGCCGCATGTCGAACAGCGTTCCCTCAGCCCGCGCTGCGGATCCCCACCGCGATCACTTCGCCGCCGCGACCGCGGGCAGCCCGGGGGCCGCGGTGAAGGTCAGCAGGCCCTTGGCGTCTTCGGCGTTCCAGACCCGCACTTCGCCATCCCAGCTGCCAGTGACCACCCGCTTCGAGGCGGGGTGGAAGGCGACGCTGTAGATCCAGTCGTTGTGGCCGGCGAACGCCCGCACCGCGGCCCCGTCAGCCAGTTTGTGCTCGCGGGCCTGCTTGTCGGCACTGCAACTGAAGATGCGTCCGTCAGGGCTGACCACCACCCGATAGACTTCCCCACCAAACCCGCCAATCTCACGGATCTGCTGGGCATTGGCCGGATTCCACACGCGAATCTTGTTGTCGCGTCCCGAAGTCAGCACCTGCTGTCCGTCGGGCGAGAAGGTCACGCCGTAGACCACCTCGGCATGGGCCGGGAAGGTCACCAGCGAGTCACCCGTCTTGGCGTCGAACAGTTTCGAGGTCTTGTCGCGGCTGGCCGAGGCAAGCTTGGCTCCATCCGGCGACCAGGCGATGTCCATCACCCAGTCGGCGTGGTCTTCAATCAGCAGTTCCTGGGCTCCGGTTTCGACATTGAACACACGGATCGAACGGTCGGCACTGCAGGTCGCCAGACGCTTGCCATCGGGGCTGAAGGCCACACCAAAAATCGAGTCGTTGGTGGTGGTCACATCCCGCACCAGGGTGCCATCGGCGGGGTTGAAGAGCTTCACTTCGCCCTGTTGGCCGGGGGTCCCGGCGGCGACCGCCAACAGCTTGCCGTCGGCACTGTATTCGATGTCGTAGGTCCGCTCGGCCACATTGGTGATGCGGCGGGTCAGCTTGCCGTCGGCAGCGTTCCAGAGAATGACCTCATGGTAGCCCGAACTGGCGATCTGGTTGCCATCGGGGCTGAAGGTCGACGAGGTGACGGGAATCGGCACCCGGTACGCCTCGGGGGGCATCGGCTGGGGCAGCTTGGGAATGATGGTCGCGAGCTGGGCGGTTTCCTTCAGCCCCGCGTCAAGCCGGGCCCCGTTCTTGATCCACTTGCGGATGGCGGCGATCTCTTCCTTGGTGAGGGGATCGGCATCCTTGGGCATCAGGCCATCTTCAATCTGGGCCAGCAGGTTCGAGCCTTCGGGATCGCGAGCCAACACCGCCACCCCCTGTTCACCCCCCTTCACGATGCCGTGGAAGGTGTCCATGTTGTATCGCCCCTTGGCGCTCTGGGCGTTGTGGCAGGCGATACAGCGCTTGGCGAAGACCGGGGCGATTTCTTTCGAGAACGAGACGAACTCGCCGATGCCCGCGAGGGCAACTTCGGCCGCTTTGAGGGCGTTGGTCGACTCGGCAACGACGGCGGCGAGGGCGGTCTGAGCCGCCTCCACCTCGGTGCGGGCGGCGGCCACCTGGGCCTCTGCCTGCTTGGACGCCTCGACTGCCTTGGGGAGGTTTTCCTTGATGGCGGCCAGAGCCGTCTCAGCCGCCTTGGTGGCGGCCAGGGCGTCGGCGGCCACTTTCTGGGCGGCGGCCAGTTTCTCGGTAGCCCCCTTGTGGGCCGCTTCGGCGTCGGTTGCCGCCTTCACACTGTTGGCGGCGGCGGTGGCGCTGTCCTGGGCACTCTTGGCGGCATCGGCGGCCACATTGTCGGCCAGCACTTTGAGCAGCCCCACCCCCTTGTCGGCCGGGGCTTTTTCCGCGGCAACCTTGGCAGCCGCCGCCGTGTCGGAGGTGGCCTTCGAGATGGCCGCGGTGTTGGCTGCGAGCGCCTCGGCCGCCGTCCTGGCGTCGACTGCGGCCTTCAGGGCGGCGGCGGCATCGGCGGCCGCCTTCTCGACCGGCTTGGCGTCTTCGGCCGCCTTGTTCGAGGCGGCGGTCTTCTCTGTCA
>JBKDUK010000473.1:0-3677 GCA_046339535.1 Planctomycetaceae bacterium
GCGGATAACAAACCGTCAGCAGCCGCTTCAACCTCCTGAATGACCCCCGTGTGCCGACCTCCCCTCGGCACCTTCCACCCCCTCACCCGGGTGGGTCTGATTTCGGCGCTCAGGTGGGTCCGTTTTACACGATCATTTCCATCTTGGATTCTCCAATGGCCAACCACTGGACGCGGATGCTGCATACGAGCTGTGGAACAACGCTCACACGGCGACGTTGGAAGACTACTTGTTGGAAGAAAGCCATTGTGTGGTGTACCATCCAAGCGTCAGTCCGTGAAAGGGAGACGAAGATGAATCGATTTCGACTTTACCTGTTGAGACTCATCCACACAAACGATGGTCAATTCAGTTGGTATCAGATTGAACGAGAATTGTCGTCCAAAGGAGTAGAACGAGAAGAGCACCTGATGCAATCCCTAAACGGTCTTGAATCAGACGGTTATATCATCCGCCACGTCGGAATGAATCCGTCACAACCAACGTATTCGATCACTGCCGCCGGTATCATTGCTTTGAACAGCATTCCGACTTCTTGAGTATCGTGGTGAGAGCGCGCCTCCCCTCAGTATTCCTCCAACCCAGTAACGAGGCATAAATGTCGACACTTTATCGAGGCCCACTTGGTAATTCCGCGTTGAATCCAGACTTCGCCTTTCTCCAGCCGATTGCAGCTGAGCCAGCAGGCTACTGGCAAACGGGTGGCGGCTACTCATGCCTTGAGACAAAACAGGGGTCGGGTACATATTCCCCAAACATGGTGGCTTCCCAACCATGTTCCGTAGTAGTTGTTGGCACACCTATCTATTGGAAGTCAGGCCAATGACCCGGGGGCAATTCGTTCTTCGACTCAGTTTAATTTGTAGTGTTGCATGCGTTGCGGCAACCGTCTACGCCCTAAGAACGTTCACTTCGCTGGATGGTCTCTCAGTAGCTGTCATAACGGGGGCGGTCATTGTCATCTTCTTTGCCGCATTTGCTTTTATTGCAACGAAAATCGGCTTTTAGATTTTGCCGTTTGGCCATGCTTGAATGGCAACCCAAGAGCCCTCGGGAGCGAAATGAATCTGGTGCCGCTTTACATACCCGCATCTTCGGCACAAACATGGCATTGTGAGGCACCGCAGGGATCCAATCGGTGGAAGTTGCGGCACTTTTGCTATTTCCCGCAGCCGCCCCGGTTTTTGACAGCCAGCGATGACAGGACTTTTCCTCCAGAGATGGAAATGGATGGAATATGTCCACGGCACCACAGTCTGGAACTTGCGCAGGGATGCAGGAGCCAAGCTACCTCTCAGTCGGCAGGCCACACATAAGCGGCTTTTCAGCCTCGGTTCAATTCGAATCTGATTGTCATATTCCAATCCCATCTAGACGCTGGATTTTCACAACCCGCCGATGAAGCCCCGACTCCGGTGGCAACTGACACCGCCGGGTTGTAAAACTACGACACATTAACGTCATCGGCTCGGCCGAGACGCTGACGACCACGGGCAACCACCCGTTCTACGACGTTGAGACCGGCCGGTTCATCCCGGCTCGGGAGCTGTGTCCCGGCAGCCGATTGGTCACCCTGACCGGCGAGTTGGCGGAGGCGGTCTCCGTCGAGCCCGAAACAGCTCCCCCCGGCGAACACTTCACCACCTACAACCCGGAAGTCGAGGAGGACCACACCTACCACGTCGGCACGGCCGGCGTCTGGGTCCACAACATCTCACCAGACGAATGCCTCGAAATCGCCAGACTCGCGGCGGAGGGAAACGAGGCCTCCCTCTCGAAACTCAAGCGCGTCTTCAAAAAGAACCCGGGTCTCCGTAAACAGGTCGATCTCACTCTTAGGGAGATTTTTGAACACGACGGCGACTTGCTGAAGAAGATTGATGAGGCGCTGGGGGGAATTGGTCCTAATTCGAAGTCTGGCACTCTCACGTTCAACCATACGATAAAACCGGGAAAGACAACCGACCTTTCCGCATTGCAAAGTGAGATTCAATTACATGTTGATGGATGGAACGAGATCTTGAGGAAGGAAGGCATGAAAGGGCTCAAGAGGCGTCTTCACCAGTGGGAGCAGTTTGGGGATAAAACTGAGGCAGCCGGACGAAAATATACGAAGAGCCTTGGCTCAGCAGATGATGGAAAAGTATGGCCTCACTATCCAGATATGGCAGCCGGCGGAAGACCCAAATCGGCTGTGGGAAGCCCTACACACAAACGATTGAATTCCATTATTGGCGGTCAGGCGAATGCCCTCCGTCAGGCGATACTTGAAATGGATGATGATGTGGCAGAGATCGTTTTCAAGCTCAATATCAGATAGGAGGCCAGGCATGAGCGACACCATTACCATGCTTCTTGACGAGTACACCACGTCTGACGCAGACCGCCGGAGTACTATCATTGAGACTCTGGCTGACTCGACAGACGAACGTGTCCACTGCCTGTTTTTTACAATACTGACAGACAAATCGGAGGAGGATTTCGTTCGTGTCGAGGTCTTGAAGTCAGTTCCGTTTCAGGACTACACAAATGAAGCCCGCAGACGTTTCTGCAATGCGATTTGCATGATCCTAAATGATAAAGATGATGATGAACTTGTGAGGCAATTTGCAGCTCTCGCCATGCGTCGATTCATCGATGTCGATGGAGTGTTGGGGTTGCTGGAAACCATTGTTACGAGCGAAGACGAGGATTTATCCATCAGATACAATGCGCTCGATTCGATCGAACGAAACGCCACTAGTCCACTTTGCCAGTCATCGCTGAAGAGACTTGTCTCTGTTCCTGAACTCGGTCGCAGTGCTGCACGCACGCTTCAGCGGCTTCCGAATTCAACGTGACCGAGTAATCGCAATGCCCCTGTAGCGGTCGCCCCGGTTCTGGTTTAGGGGCCCCACACTGGTCCCCCTTCAGGAACCCAATGACAGCGTGATCTTCCATTTCGTCGGGATGTTGAACGCGACGACCAGGGCGTATGTCTGGGAAGAAATCAATCTGACAGGAGACGAACGGGCCGATCTGGACGAAGCGGACGGCGAACCGGCCAGCCCTTTGTCAGCGGGCACCTCAAAACCGGCCACTCGGGGGCGCCCCAACACCAGCCAGCGGATTGGGTCTTTCGGACCGAGTGGTGTGTGCCCCGTGGGGCGTAAGATGTCGATCGACGGTGGACTCGGCGGGCCGGTGGCCCTGGGACCAACAGGTTGAAAACCTCTTTTACGGGCGTCCGGCGGCCGCTTGGTGGGGAGACACGTGACGATGCGCCAGGCGTGGTGCCGTGCCCTCTGGAACCCCTGCCGGGGTTCGGGCCGGGTGGGGGACGGCTGTCCGGGGGTACCGCTGTCGCGGAACCCCCGGCTACCTTCTTGAGCCCCTTCAGGGCCGCCACTCGTCGATCGAACGCCTTGCGCCCTGGCGCTGTCGAATTCCGAATTCCTGAGCCGCTGGGGATCCAGACCAAGGGAACCGTTCGATTGGACCCGGCAATCACGTGGCGGGAGCGCGGACCTCTGTGTCCGCCCCGTTGGGCGTGCGTCGGAAGACCCCCGTTCCGATGGGCCGAGAACAAATCTGGATCGGGTCAGCCCCCGTCCGTTGGGCGGCCATCCGAGCACACCGTGCGCCTGGGGCCAGAGACAGGGTGGCGGGGGGGCGGACCTCTGTGTCCGCTCCGCTGG
>JBKDUK010000474.1:0-13261 GCA_046339535.1 Planctomycetaceae bacterium
CCCCCCCGGGTTTTGGGGGTTTAAGCCGTGGGTTTTACGCTGGGGGGGCCGTGTAAAACCGCCGCGGGGCGGGTCGTTGGGTCCCGGCCCGGCGGGAGCACACTCAAACTCGGGAAGACAGCATCAGCCGGCGATGTACTCGCGGTTGCCATTCAACCCGGGGAGCGGGATCGGGTAGGTGCCGTCGGGCCGGGCAACCACGGGGGCCGCCGAGGCGAACGTCAACTTGTCGACGTCTGGAGCCAGCTCGTACTTGAAGTCGAGGGCGTCTTCGTAGGTCACGGTTTTGCCGGTGTGGCAGGCCATGCGTCCCATCGCGGTGACGAGGCTGGCCTTGGCACCCCGTTCAACCTCGTTGTGGGGCCGGTCGAGACGGATCGATTCGAGCAGGTGATCCCACTCGAGCTGGTAGGGGTTTGGCTCGGGCTGCTTCGCGGCCCAGATGAGCGACTTCTTGCTGCCGATCCGCTGGTCGGAGAAGGTCGCGCACTTCGACGGGGCGTGCCCGGCGGTCGAGATGATGGCCGAACCCTTCGTCCCGTGGGCGTAGCTGGCGAACTCGTTGTGGCACCCTTCCATGGTGCGTCCTTCGAGATACATCTTCGCCCCGTCGGCGAAGGTGAACTCGGTGGAGTACGAGTCGAAGTTCTGGTCGACGTAGTCGCCGCGGTAGTGGCGGCCTCCCGAGCCCTTGGCCTCGACCGGCCAGGCATCCTTGAACCAGCAGCACTCGTCGATGTTGTGAATCAGGAAGTCGCTGTAGCCACCTCCCGACGCCCACAGGAAGGCGTGGAAGTTCTGGATCTGGTACAGCAGTTCCGACATCCCCTCGGGCTTCTTCTTGGCGAAGGCCACGCCGGTGGGCCCGGCCATGCGGTAGGCCCGCAGCAGCACCAGGTCACCAATCTCGCCTCCCTTGATCCGCTGGAACATTTCATTGCGGGCGTCGCAGTGACGGCACATCAGCCCCACGCCCACCTTCAGGTTGCGCTTGACCGATTCCTCACCCAGGGCCAGCATGCGGCGGGTGCTGGGGCCGTCGACCGAGATCGGCTTCTCCATGAAGACGTTCAGCCCCTTGGCGATCGCGTAGGTGAAGTGCACCCAGCGGAAGGCGGGGGGAGTGGTGAGGATCACCACGTCACCGGGCTTCAGCACGTCCATCGCCTTCTTGTAGCCGTCGAACCCGATGAACTTGCGGTCTTCGGGAACATCGACCTTCGAGTCGAACTTCGGCTTGAGCTGGTCGTAGCTGGCCTTGATGCGCTGCTCGAAGACGTCGGCCATCGCCACCAGCTTGGTGGGGCCGTTCTTGCTGTTCATCGCATCGCCGGCCGCCCCGGTACCGCGTCCCCCCGCGCCAATCAGGGCCAGTTGGATGGTGTTGTCTTCGCCGGCGTAGGCTCCGGGAATGACCAGGCTGCTGAGCGCTCCGGCGACGGCGGCGCGGCCCGAGGTTTTCAGCAGGTCGCGGCGGGACAGGCTGGGGGGGGAGGAATCGTTCATCGGCGCTCTCCAGGGGGGGAAACACAAAGGGGGGAAGCGGATCAGACGCCCGGATTCTAAAGGGTGCTTCCGAGGTTTGGCAATTCCTGACGACGTACGCCTCGGCGGGCCACCCGCGGGATAGCTGACCACCTATCGCGGTGGTTCGCAGGAGGGGTATGATCACCGTCAGATCAGGCAGCCGAAGATCATGGGCCCCGGAGGGTCACCCCGTCCACAGTCCACTTCGGTGTCCCCTTTGTTCTGGGAGTTTCCATGAACTGGTTCACCGAGAATCCCTGGCCCCCCGCGTTGATCTGTCTGGCGGCGGCCGTGATCGCCGTCGGCTGGGCCCAGTCGCGCAGTCCGTCGCGCGAGCGGACGCTGGGGTTTGTGGGAGCGCTGGTCGCGGTGCTCGCCGCCCTGGCGATCTTTCCCCTGGAGCGGTCGATTGTGACCGATCGTGAGCGCATCGAGCTGGATGTGCGGCAACTGGTGGCCGATTTCACCGCCCAGGACGAAGCCGCCACCCTGGCGCATTTCTCGCAGGGGGCGGTGGAATGGCGGAAACAGGTGCAACTGGCGCTGAAGCTGGTGAGAGTGCAGGGGATCGACGTCAAAGATCTCTCGGTGAAACTGTTTGGACAGGGGACCGGAGCGACGTCGCTGTTCCGCGCGAATGGAAGGGTCACGTTCAGCGGGATGGATGCCGGGCATCAGCCGTCGCGGTGGAAACTCACCTGGCAGAAAGAGCAGGGGGAGTGGAAGATCGTTGACGTCGTCCGCCTCAATCCGCTCAAAGACGAGCCGATGGAGATTCTCGAGAACCGCGCCCAGTGAACCACAGTCAGTCCAGCGTGCCGGACGCATCCCCGTTCAACTCTCGCGCAGCTTCGTCTTCGAGGTGTCGGGGGCGAACAGAATCACCACCATTCCCAGCGCGTAGATCAGGCTGGTGACTCGCCCGGCCGCGGCGTAGTTCTCGCCGAACCAGGCAGTCAGGGCCCCGGTTCCCAGGACTCCCATCGCCGTCAGGATCCGCCCGAAGTTGAACGAGATGCCCGAACCCGAGGCCCGCGCGTGGGTCGGGAACATCTCGGGCAGATAGAGCGGCAGCCAGCCGAAAAAGACCGTCGAGATGAACCCCACGGCAAACACCATGGGGGAGAACATCGGCGAGTTGGGGGTGAGAGTGAAGTAGATGAACTCGCTGAGCAGCACGGTCAGCAGGCTGATCAGGAAGTAGGTCGCCCGGCGTCCAAAGGCGTTCGCCACCCAGCCCCCCAACAGGCTGCCCAGGGAACCTCCCCCTGCCCGCATGATCGAGGTGAAGGCTTTGGCCTTGGGGTCGACACCTCCCAGCACCTGATCGGACCAGGGGATGAGCCAGGCGGTCACTCCCCAGCCTCC
This sequence comes from Planctomycetaceae bacterium, assembly GCA_046339535.1. Lineage (GTDB taxonomy): Bacteria > Planctomycetota > Planctomycetia > Planctomycetales > Planctomycetaceae > UBA10511. The sequence continues at coordinate 2,896 of JBKDUK010000474.1, forward strand.
CAGCAGCGGGATGGCCCCCAGGGCGATGCCCAGCAGGGTGAGCCGGAGCAACGGCGGCCGGAACAGGTCCCCCAGGATGGCTGGTTGACCGGCTCCCCCCCGGGCCCGCTTCTCGCGGGCCGCCAGCCACGTGGGAGATTCGGGCACCACCAGCAGTACGGCCAGACCCAGAAACACCGGGACGGCGGCCACCAGAAAGATCCACCGCCACGAATCGGCCGTGATGGGAATGATGTAGCCGACGAGGCCCATCGCCACGATCCCCACGTTCGCGGCAGTGCCGATGAGTCCCGAGAGAAATGGCCGTGAGACGTCGTCCCAGGCTTCGGCAGCGAGGGCCACGCCGGTGGGCCACATGCCTCCCACCCCCATGGCGGCGAGGAATCTCAACACCAGCAGGTGCCACGGGTCCTGCACCCAGTAGGTCAGCCCGGCCACCACCGAGTAGCAGAGAATCGAGAGCCCCATCGCCCGCACCCGTCCCGCGCGGTCTCCCAGCCAGCCGAAAACCAGGCCTCCCAGGGCGGCCCCCAGCAGAAAGCTGCTGTTGTGGTACGAGAACCAGCCGGGGGCCTCGCGTTTGAGAGCCTCTTTGAGAACCGCCGGGGTCAGTTCGGCGGCGGGGGTGTCGGCGATGGAAAGGCGTCCCGAGCGCAGGAAGTCTTCGGTCGCCGGGCGTGAGGCCAGGTTCATCAACGACATCTGGACCCCGGAGAACAGCCAGCCCAGAAAGGCGGCCGCCAGGATGAGATAACGTCCCGTTCGGGTCAGAGTGCCAGAGGGACTCACGTGGGAACCGGTTGCCGTCGTCATGCCAGGCCGCCTCGCAGCAGTCGGCGAATCTCCGGGAACGCAGAGCACCCGCGTTGCTGCACCGGGAAGTCGCGTCGGCAGCATAGCGATTCCCCGCGCCAAGTGCCGCGCCCCCCGCCATCCAACCGCCTCTCCGGGACTCGGTACCGGAGTACTGTGAGTTCCCGGACCGGCAGATATTCGGCGTCCCACTCCCGAAGGGGGGGCAAAAACACAATCAGCCCGGGATGGGCTCCCGGGCTGACTGATGAATCATTCTTCACACGGCCGATTCCAGGGGAAGGGAATCGGCCGTCCGTTGGCCCCTCAGGCCTTGCGCATCGCGTCGGACAGGATCCGCGAGGTGCTGGGGCGCATGATGCGGGGGTCGACTTCTTCCCCCTTCAGCAATGTCTCGCGCACCTGCTTGCCCGAGATCGAGATGGGCTTCTCTTCTTTGTGCAATTCGGTCAGATCGACCCGGCCGATCGACTCGTAGAAGGCGGCGAAGCCCACCTTGAGCGGGTGGATCTTGAGATCGCCGCCGAGCTTGCTGAAGATTTCCTGGGCGTCGAAGTCACCCCAGATGGCGGTGCCATCCTTGTAGGGAGCGTCGGCATGCTTGCGGCCGATGACGATGTCGGTGAAGCCGTTGTTTTGGCGGTAGATGCCGTGCATCACCGCTTCCTTGGGGCCACCGTAGAACATCTTGATGTCGAGACCCAGCAGGATCACGCGGTCGGGAACGCTTTCTTGGCGCGGGCCCCAGAGGCTGCTGTCGCTGTCGCCATCACCCAGCGAGCGGTTGGCGATGAGCGCCTCGTAGGTCTGCATGCGGATCTCGGCATTCACGTCGTCCCCCTTCACCTCGCCGATCAGCGGGTTGAGGCAGGCGCCGGCGTTGTGCCCCTGACGCAGCAGGGTTTCGAGCCCGTAGACCAGGGCGTACTCGTGGGCCCGGTGCAGCGGGTTGCGGGTCTGGAAGGCGACCACGCGATTCCAGCCCTTGCTGGCCAGCAGTGCCCGCACGTCTTTGGGGGTCAGCACGTACTTGCCGAAGTTGGGGTTCTTGGGCTGCGGCAAGGCCCAGATTTCACCCCCCAGCAGGTGGGTCTTGTCGGCGTCGTTGACCAGCACCATGTCGGCCCCGGGGTGGTCGGTCCGCTCGGTGAGGTAGACGCTCTTGAGATAGCGGGGCTTGTCCCAGGCGAAGATGTCGCTGATGGTCAGCGTCGCCACAATCTCGCCGGCGGGGTTGGTCAACGCCACAGTCTGCCCGGCCTTGAGCGTCTTGCCCAGCGCCTCGGTGACCGGCAGCGACAGGGGGATGGTCCAGGCGTACTTCTTGCCGCCGCGTTCAATGCAGGCGTGATCCAGCACCTGGTTGAACTCGGCGCTTCCCATCGGTCCGGTCAGCGGGCTGAGGGTGCCGTCGGCCCAGCGGTAGACCGAAGACAGATCGGCGGCCGAGACCGGCACCTTGACGAGGCCGGCGGCTTCCTTCAGGAAGGTCGCGACCTTGTCGGCCGGAACAGTGCGATTGACAGGTTCGGCGAGACCGCCGTGAACAGGAACAAGCGACATCGAGTGACATCCGGAAAACAGGGAGACGCAGACGACCGACACGGACGGTCTGAAAGCCGAGATCAAACCCGACTCCGCCCGCGGCGGCGGGGTGGGAGGAGTTGATGGAAGCGATATCGGAAGCTAGGGGAATTCCCCGGGGGCTGTCAATAACGTTTACCGCCCGACCCACAGGCCTTTCCGGGGCGTGTCGGCGTCGCCGCCGGAACGGGCCCGCTGCGGAAGAAATCCACACGGTCGCCGGCGCGCGACAACCCGCCAGTCGCTCGCCCGCTGCCGAGATCGTTAACCCAGCAGATGCAGTCCTTCGGCCGTCACCTCGAAGGGAACGATCGAGTCATCGCAGGCACTGCCGCGGTGCTTGGCGACATGCAGCGCCCGGCCCATCTTCGATCCATCGCGGGTCTTGCCCATGAGGATGATCGTATTGGCGTTCGTCAGCACATCTCCCGAATCGAGCCGCCGGCCCAACAGGTCGTCGAGCATCACTTCGTGCGTCGTGTACAAGAGCAGACAGCCCACCTGCCGGTGGTCGTACGGATGGCGGTTGACCTGGTCGACGTTCTTGAGGAAGTTCTCGCGGAACAGGTCCCGGGCGACCCAGTCGTGATCCTTGTGCAGGATCTGGTGGTAGATGTAGTCGAACAGGTCGAACTGGAACGACTCGCTGGGGCGGTCGGTCGGCTCGACGCCATCCATCACGCACCGCCGCACTCCCTGCGTGAAGTTGCCGTAAAAGAACCAGATCGCCAGTTGCAGCTTCTTGACCAGTTCGAGCTTCCACGCCTGCCAGTCGTCGAAGTCGAGATCGTTGCGGGTCACCCGCCGACCGGTGCGCTCGAAGATGTGCAGGTAGTCGCGCCGCACGAGATCGCGGTTCCAGACATCGGCCGGATTGACCGTCACATCGCCGCGCTGGCTGGTCATTTCCCAGCCAAACAGGCGACGGGCGTAGTCGACCTGGTTTTGCGAGTCTCCCCGGGAGGTCATGTCGAAAATGATTCCCGGCTCTCCCTCCTGCTGTTTCCCCGCGTGGGTGAAGTGCACCCCCAATTGGGTCTTGCCAATGCCGGTGGCTCCCGCCACGACCGTGAGCGTGCCGGGCAGCAGCCCCCCGCCCAGCAGTTCATCCAGCCGTGGCAATCCGGTCGACAGCCGCCCCGATCCCTGTTGTGCTGCGTTCACAGTGTCAACCACCGGTCCCGGGCGACAACCGCCCATTGTTCGGTCACCTGGCCTCCGCTGACCACGTATGCCGCCCGGTGCAGGGCAATCGTCGGGCAGACGTGCCGGGGAACCGCCAGAATCTCGTCCCCGGGTTGAAAGCGTCCCGCCTCGCTGGTTTTCACCACGAGGTGCTCTTCGTTCTGCAGGACCTGCTCGCCATCGGGCAGATCGGGCAGCGTCAGCCGGCGGCCTGCCGGGGGATCCGACGCCACGGCTTTGTAACCGAGGTCGAACGTCACCCGGTCGTCGGTCGGCCGGCTGATCACCCGGGTCAACAGCAGCACGGCCGGGGGAAACACCAGGTCGGGAAATGTTTCGGTGTAACCCGCGTCGTGGAACACGCAGGTGCCGGGACTCAGTTCGATTTCGGCCTCGGTCTTGGTGGCATACACCGGGAACGAACCGGTCCCGCCGCAGACCATGCGCGGCACGGGCAGCCCCAGTTTTTTCAGAGTGTCGCGCAGTTCGATCACCCGCCCCCATTCGGCGTTGATGGCCGTTTCGCGTTCGGCCCGCGATTTCTGATGCTGATGTCCGTCGTAAACATGCAACCCGGCGGGGGTGAGCCCCGGGGTGCGGGCCAGCAACTGGTAGAGTTCGACCGCCCGCGGACCGGCGGGAACACCGGTGCGATGCTGGCCGACGTCGAGATCGAGCAGCACTCCCACGCTCTTTCCCGCGCGGTGCAGCGCCTCGCCCAGTTGGGCGATGGGGGTGGGATGATCGGCGGTGACCAGAAACTGGACGTCGGGGTACTTCTGCGTGAAGGCCACGACCCGCGCGATGTTCGCCCCCACGATGTTGTACGCGAGGAAGATGTCTTTGACCCCGGCATCGGCCAGCATCTCGGCCTCGGCAAGGGTCGCGCACTTGTGACGCGTAATGCCCCGGGCCAGCTCCAGCCGGGTCACCTGGGGCATCTTGTGCGTTTTGCAGTGGGGCCGCAGGCGCCCCACCGATCCGGCGACGGCAATCATCCGGTCGAGGTTCTCTTCGAGCACCTCGCGGAAGAGCACGAGGGCAGGGGTAATCAGGCGGCTGGTGTCGGCAATTCGGTAGCGTGGGTCCATGGTGGTCCCAGCCTCGAATATCGTCAGCCGCTTGTCAAGCAGTCCGCTTTACCGGGGGCAGTAATCGATCGGCTTCTTCCGCGGGTAGTCGAGGCATTCGTCATCGCATTCATCATGGCGATGGAGCAGCCCCCGACTTTTCCGGGCGTGGTATTTGGCGAGCTGTTTCTCGGGTGAATCATTCGCGTAGCCATCGCTGTAGGCCCCGTCGTCGTCGGGGGCGATGCCATGCTTGGCGCGGGTCCGCTCGCAGCAGTCGAGGTCGGCGAACCAGGGGCCGGGCGGGCGGTACTGGGGCGACTGCTCGTACACCTTGTGGCAGTGCAGGCAGAAGCTGCCGCAGCTTTTGTCACCACAGTCGCCGCAGGTATGGCAACCCGACAGACCGGCAACGAGCGCGAGGCCCAACAGCAGTATGGCGCGAGACATCTTTCCCTCCTCCCTGAGGGGCGGCAACGACCTGGGGCACCCTGGCCGGCCAGTTGGCTGTGGCAGTGTCCTTTCTGCCAGCATCCGCATCCGGCCCCCCCTTTCCAGATGGTTCTCTGGTCCAGACGCGGTCTGGCGGGGTGCAACCCTTGTCTTTCTGTGGTATCGGCGGTCGAATCTGAGGGGATTGACAGACTCGCGCAGAGGCGCGATTTCCCAGCTGGGGCAGGCTGGGAAGCTTCGGCAGACTGGGAGAGGGGCGGACCGCATGATTCTTGAGAGCATCGTCACCACGCTGGGACCGGGGGGAGAATTGAACGTCGCCCCCATGGGGCCTGTGGTCGATGAAGGCTTGACCCGGTTCCTGCTGCGTCCTTTCCAGACGTCCACCACCTTCCGCAATCTGCAGACTCACCCGGAAGGGGTCATTCACGTGGTTGACGACGTGCTGTTGATTGCCCGGGGAGCCATTGGGGCGCTGACCGAGCCGCCCCCCACTTGGCCCGCGCAGGTTGTGCGGGGACGGGTCCTGCAGGACGCCTGCCGGTCTTTCGAGTTCCGGGTGGTCTCGTGCGATGCCCGGCAGCCCCGTTCCGAAATCGCGGCCGAAGTCGTCCATACCGCAACGCATCGCGATTTCTGGGGATTCAATCGCGCCAAGCACGCGGTCCTCGAGGCGGCCATTCTCGCCACCCGCCTGCATCTCTTGCCGGCGGAGGAAATCCGGTCCGAATTCCGCCGGCTGGAAACTCCCGTCCAGAAAACGGCTGGTCCCCGCGAACTCGAAGCGTTCGCCCTGCTGCAGGAGTACGTCGCCAGGCACCTCGCCCGCCTGCCCAGTCAGCTTGCCCAGTGAGCCACTGCGTCGCCCGCAGCGGGCCCGTCGGCCCGGCACCCGCCGTTTCGCCAGAATTCCCTGCTCTCCAGATTCGCGCTGACCCCAATCCCTGCTTTCTGCTAGTTTCCGAAACGCTGGGTCACGGTCGACCTGGGCCGGGGGGAACTGCCCCGTTACGGGGTGCGAAGGGAGTCTCGCCCGACATGTCTGTGGATCGCGATGGTGGCCTGTGCTGGTGGCTGTGGGCGCTGTGTTGTCTGGGCATTTGCCTGCTGACGACACCTGTCTGTGCCCAGCGCGTTGCGGGTGAGCTGGCCGATCCCGTCTTCACACCGACCCCTCTGCAGGATGATGCGCAGCTGCACGACGTGCATCTGCTGCCCGGCGGACAGGCGTGGGCGGTGGGAGAGCATGGCACCATCTGGCACAGTGCCGACGGCGGAGCGCGCTGGAGGCTGCAGCCCAGCGGCACGTCGGCCCCGTTGCACGCCGTCTGGTTCATCAACCGCCGGGAAGGCTGGATCGTGGGAGGAGAGACCGAACCGGTCACTCACCGCAGCCTGGGAGTGGTGCTGCACACCACCGATGGAGGCCTGACCTGGGACCAGCTCTGGCCGCGCCCCAGCGACCCGATCGAGGGGGTTCCCCGGAAACTGGCCACGGCGCAGACACCCGCCCCGGGAGGATCATTCCAGTTTCAGCCTGGGACCAACCTGAAACCCTCGGTCGCGACCGACGCAACCGCAGCGGGCAGCTCGGGGGGAATTTCGCCCGCCCCGACCTCCCCCGAGACCCCCGGGGCGGACCTGGTCACCCATCTGCCCCGGCTGCGCCGGGTGCGGTTTTTTACCTCCAAGCTGGGTTTGGCCGCCGGGGCCGCTGCCGATTCCGATGGCGGAGCCGTCTACCAGACCGCAGACGGGGGGCAGTCGTGGAAGCTGCTGGGGCAGGGGACGGAAGGAGAATGGCTGGCGGGTGATTTCGCCAATCCCGACAGTGGCGTGGTGGCGGGGGCCCGCGGATCGACCGCCCGGCTGCACGACCGCACGCTCGACGCGAGCCGCCGTCCCAACATCGGCGACCGGGGGCTGTACGATCTCGCCATGCTAACCGCCCAGCGCGGCTGGCTGGTGGGGGACGGGGCTCTCATCCTCACCACCACCAACGCGGGGCTGGTCTGGGAAGCCCCGGAGAATTCGCCTCCCTCCGACATCCGGCATCTGTTCGACTTCCGGGCGGTGGCTTGCCGGGGGAGCCATGTCTGGGTTGCCGGGGAGCCGGGAACCTTCATCTGGCATTCCCCCGACCAGGGAGAGTCGTGGCATGCACAGCCGACGGGTGTGGTCGCGCCATTGACCGCCGTGACCTTCGCCGATGAAGAGACCGGCCTTGCCGTGGGGGCGTTTGGGCAGATCGTCCAGACCACCGATGGGGGAGCGACGTGGACCGTGATCCGCGGTGCGGGGCGGCGGGTCGCGTTCTGGCAATTGCACGGGCACACCCGCCAGGTGCGGCTGGCGCTGCCGGTCGAGTTCTCGGGCGACATGGGCTATCGCAGTCTGGTCGAGGTTTTGGCCCGCGAAGACACCGGGCAGGCAGGGGAGTTCTCGCGCGACTTTCCACTGCGGCTGGCCGAGGCCACGACCCGGGCGGGGGGCTCGGCCGCCCACACCGCCTGGCAGTTCCCCCTGGCAATTCCCGGTCTGGAGCGCGACCACGACCGGTTGCTGAAGGAATGGAACCGCCGCAATGAAAACCGGTTTGAGGAACTGCTCAAGCTGCACCTCGTGCGGCAGATTCGGACCTGGCGTCCCAGTGTGATCGTGCTGGATGAACCGCGTGACCCGCTCGCGAAACTGATCGCCGCGACCGTGATCACCGCGGTCGAGCAGGCGGCCGACGCGACCCAGTGGCTCTCGTTGCATGAGGACGCGGGGCTGGAGGCCTGGAAGGTCAACCGCGTGGTGCAGCGTGTCGCTGTGGGAGAGCATGCGCCGATCGAGATCGAGCGGCACCGGCTGTTACCCCACATGGGAATCTCCAACACCCTCGCCACGCGGCAGGCCGAGAGCCTGCTGTGGACCGAGTCCGCGACCGCGGACGATCGGCCCGCCTGGAAGATGATCTGGCCCAGCCGTTCTCCGGTCGCTGGATCGGACCGCGGAGGCCTGCTGGGGGGGTTGGGAATCACGGCGGGTTCCGCCGCCCGCCGACAGCCCCGGTTGATTGACGAAGAGTCGGTGCTGGCGGCGAATGAGCGCGCCAAGCAGCAGCGGAATTTCGCGGCGATTGCCGAGCGGGCCCTGGGGGACCGGGCCCAGGCAAGCCAGCTTCTGGCCGAGTTGCCGCAGGTGCTGCGTGATCTGCCGGATCCCCAGGGGGCCGCCTCACTGGCCCGGCTCGCGCAGGACTATGCCGGTGTGGGCCAGTGGGAACTGGCCGAGCTGACGCTGCTGGAACTGGTCCGCCGCTATCCGCGTCAGCCCGAGGGGTTGGCCGCGATGCGGCAACTGGTGCAGTGGTGGTCCAGCAGTGAACTGGCCTGGCGGCGGCTGCGCCGGGCGGCGACGAAGCAGGTGCGGCTCGCCTCGAATACCGACGCCACCCGTCAGGCGCTCGACGAGGCTTTCGACATGCTCAGCCGCCAGTCGCAGAACAACAACCTGGAGATCTTCGGCACGGTCTTCGACATGGATGACACCCCGCCCTCGAAACAAAAGAAGACGACGGGCCGGGTGGTGACCGCCGGAGGGGATGGACTGGCCCTGGTGGATGCCGGCGAACTGCGCGACTATCAGGGGCAATTGCGGTACTGGCATTCGCAGGCAGCGCGGATGGCACGGGAGCTGGCCGGGCGCGCCCCCGATCTGGCAAGCCAGCCGGCGGTGCAGTTGCCGCTGGCGTCGCTCTACCGCTCGCAGGGTTTTTATACCCAGACCGACGAGATTTACAGCCGCCATTCGGGGGAGGGGAACCCCCCCCTGTGGCGCCGCGCGACGGCGGTTGAAGAGTGGATCACGTCGACCATGGCCCCGCCCGAGTTCCCGGCTGCGGTCTGTGCCACGACCAGTGAGCCGCCGGTGCTCGATGGCGTGTTGTCGGATCGTTGCTGGCAGCAGGCCAGCCCGCTGTTTCTGACGCCGCTGGCAACTTCCGTCACATCGCGCGCCACCACCCCGGCCGAAGACGCCGGGGCGCGTCCGCTGACGTTTCTGTCGCATGACGGCGAGTATCTCTACTGGGCCGGTTCGCTTCCCCGGTTGCCCGGCGCTCGCCCCGACCGCCCGGGAGCGAAGGGACGTCGGCACGACCTCGCCTCGGACGATCTCGACCGCGTGGTGTTGCTGCTCGATCTCGACCGCGACTTCCACACGAGCTACCGCTTTACGGTCGATCAGATCGGGGAGACGGCCGACCTGTGTCTGGCCGACGGCCGGTGGAATCCCAAATGGCACCTGGCGATCGCCGCCGACGAAACGCACTGGCGGTTCGAGGCGGCCATTCCGTGGCGCGAGCTGACCCCGGTCGCTCCGGGGCCACTCACGCATTGGCTGGTGGGGATGGTGCGGGTGGTTCCCGCCGTGGGGGCCGCCAGTTGGGCCCAGCCGGCACTGCCCATCCCGCACCCACAAAGCCTGGGACTGCTGCGCTTCGAATGAAAAAGGTGTCAGGAACCTTTTTCCTTGACATCGACATCGGAAGTGCGATAGCCTGACTTTCATGGGAAGACCTTTGCGTGCAGCCGTCGGCGGGATGGTGTATCACGTCCTCAATCGGGCGAACGCCCGGATGACGATCTTTGAAGAGGAGGGGGATTACCTCGCATTCTTCAGGATTCTTGCCGAGGCCCGGGAACGGGTCGATATGCGGGTGCTCGCCTGGTGCGTCATGCCCAATCACTGGCATCTTGTGTTGTGGCCCCGGCAGGACGGCGATCTCTCGGATTTCACCGGCTGGCTGACGCTGACGCATACCCAGCGGTGGCACGCGCACCGTGGGTCGGCTGGGAGCGGCCACCTGTACCAGGGGCGCTTCAAATCGTTTCCGATTCAGGAGGACGATCACTTTCTGACCGTCTGCCGGTACGTCGAACGCAACGCGTTGCGGGCGAACTACGTGACACAAGCCGAGGCGTGGCCTTGGGGAAGCCTGCACGCCTTCACGCAAAAGGGGCCGCGTGCCGACCTGTTGACTGCCTGGCCGATTCGTCGTTCCAGCAACTGGGTGCAGCACGTCAACGCTCCACAGACGGAAGCCGAAGTGGCTGCGATCCGCAAGGCGATCCAGCGCGGGTGCCCCTACGGCGATGGCCATTGGACACAGCGGACGGCGACGGAATTGCAGCTGGAATCGACGCTCATTCCCCGTGGGAGACCCAAGAAACCTCGCCCCACTCACCAATAAAGGTTCCTGACACCTTTTTTAG
>JBKDUK010000475.1:0-8959 GCA_046339535.1 Planctomycetaceae bacterium
GCGGATAACAAACCGTCAGCAGCCGCTTCAACCTCCTGAATGACCCCCGTGTGCCGACCTCCCCTCGGCACCTTCCACCCCCTCACCCGGGTGGGTCTGATTTCGGCGCTCAGGTGGGTCCGTTTTACACGATCATTTCCAGGCCCCCCAGGACAACGTCCTGGGGCGGGAGGTCCGGAAGCAACTCCAGCCCGCTCGGCTGGCTCTCGCGATAGCCGTCCGTCACCGCAATCCGAGGCGGGCCATGATCGTCTGAACCAGCTCCGCCCGACCACGCTACGCTTCCCCACCCCAGGCCCGCCCCACGTCCCCTCCACGCACCGCTCCTCGACATCCCGGCCCGGCGCCGCTGTCGCGAGGCCCACCTGCCGCAGGCACCCTCCGGCAACTCGGCCCGCCCAACCCGCATCCGGGGCGACGAACCAACCCTGGTGTCAACGCCCAGGCGCGAGCCGGCGGTGGGCCGTTGACGGTGGCGTTTGGAAAGGACTGGTTTCAGAGGGGCTGGCTGGGACTGGGTTTGTGATCGGACGGATACTTCTTGGTCGATTTTCGAATTGGATCATAAACCATTATGAAAAAGCATGTTATGGCGTTTTGCCGCGTTCTCAAACAAAGGGTGGCCCCGTGCTTTTCCGTCAGTTGTAAAGTGGTCTCCAATAACACGAGGGGCGCAGGTTTGTATTTGTGACCTGCTCCCCTCGTTCGATCAGTGTTTCGGCCGCATCCAGTCAACTCAATCGACTACGACGCCGGAAAGGCAACGCGCCAAGGGCCATTCCAATGAGGGCCATTACAAAAGTAGAAGGTTCGGGAACGGAGGTGGCTGCAACAGGAGCCAGAAGATAACCTTCCTTCGTACTGGTCTGGATTGCGATGATGCCGCTGTTTGTCATGTCGCTTGCGTTTATGATTTTGACCACGGTCGCACGATCTTGCTCCGAAAGAAGTTCGCTTAGCCAAGTATAGGTGTGGTTAGCATAAATGACTCCTTCGGACCATCGTGAGCCTACAACCCTCCCGTGGTCATCAACAGCCGAGGGGCGAAGATCCAGATTCATCCATGAGCCATTTAGATTCCCATTAGCAAATGCCTGATCAGAATTTGTAAAGAGTCCATTCACAAACGGGGAGTTGATAACTCCATACTTGAATCCAGCTGCTCCATCTCCATGGTAGCTGGTTGCAACAAATCCGCCCCAATCCGGTGGATCACCCATAAGACCGTACCACTCTAAGGAGTAGTTTGATGACGCGTAGTACGCGGCGAAATAATTTGGGAGATAATGACCGCCTAGCACCTGACCTGATTCGGTAACCGAATATGCCCACGAACTTTCAAGACTAACGTATCGATCCTGGAAACCCAAAGCATTGTGCAGATTGAATGGTGATGTAGTCACCCCATATTGCCACACTGCGCTTCTTGGGGCGTCATGCCATCCGCCCTCAATCGCCCAGCCCACGATGCGTCCACTGTTGTTGATGGCGCTAGTGCCCGAGAAATTTGGCGAGATGAAACCGTTCAGCATTTGTGTGCTTGTGAGGCTCGCGGTGAACCCCCAAGTCTTCTCGCCGCCATATGTTCCAAACATGGGGCCTGGCGCGATAAAATTCCCAATCGCAATGCCAGAATCATTCACGTCACTAATCCTGGCTTCGGTGGCATCGCCAGAGGGAGCAATCGTGAAGGCGACCTTTTGATCGTGCCAAACGACGGCATTATTTACCCCGTTGACGTCAGTGTAGTTGCCACAGACCCAGTGGCCGTTTGGACTGATTCTCACAGGTGACCAGCTCACGGCATTGTTTGGTTGTTGAAGAGCAACCAAACGCATCGATGCTGCATTTGAAGCATTTGATGGACTAAAAAAGTCTATGGCTAAGATGAGACATGTAATGTTCATGATACGAAGAAGATAAGCAATGCGAAACAAAACTGAAAAGACAGAGGAGGGGCAAATCGGCATGTGAAGAGACCTCAATCGGTTGACTCGGGAGGACGAAGACAAGTAGCGAAATCGGAGAAGTATGCCTGCCTGGCGGAGGTTGTAAGAGCCGCATCAGACTTATTGAGCGGGGCGGCAAGTACCACCTGATGGCTGGAAGGTTTTTCTCAAGTTCTCAATACGGACCAAATACCCGGAAATCTGACCGGGAAATGATGCTCTCCAAGCCCCTCGGTTCGGAGGTCTTCCTCCAAAAGATTGTGCGATAGGATAAGCTGAAAGGAGGTCTGTGTCTGGGTCACAACAGGAGCGTTGATGTTTCGAACGGCTGAAAAACGGCGGATTATCCGATCGTCGTCCGAGATCGGGCCATCGCTTAATGTTAGTCCGGTACTTGTCGCTGAGATTCATGATCCAAGCACGTCGTGAAAGAAGATTGTGACCGCTGTCACTTGGAGGTGAACGACCTTGGCAGTCGACTTATTTGTTTATCGCGCGAATGTCCGAAAAGCGGACACTGTTTTTTGCGGTTTTCTAAAGTCGCTGCGATTCGAGGTTTCGCAGCCTGATCGAGCGGATCGTCGGAGGGTGATTTTACAAATGGTAAACCGTAGAGGCAGTGAATGTGGGCAGGTGTATATGTGTCCAGCTTAAAATGATTAATCTGTCATGGATTGCGATCTGTAGTATCCTCTGTGCGGTCAATCATTCGAATTTGATTTCAGAAATGTTGGTTCCATCTCTATCCGTATGGTCTCCAAATAATCGAGAGACCTTTTGTTCAACGGTGCGGGTGATCCGACGTACTTGGCGAGTTCCAATTCCCATGTGCAAAGCAATTTCAACTTGTGGCATGCCAGTTTCCCGCCATTCGAACCACTGCTGTTCACGTGGGCTTAGGCCCTTTAAAAGCGCTTCACGAACCTCATTGTAGGCCGCAGCTTGTTCGGGGCCAATGTTGCGGTCGACGGGGGGTGGGGGATCGGACAGAACTCCTGGCATCTGTGTCAGATGCGTTTTTCGCAGACGTGTTTGTCGTTTGCGATAGGCAATCTTTCCCAGGAAACGCCAGAGCCAGTCATCACGGTCAAAGTCAAACGTCTTTGTTTGTGCTTGGCGAAGGAACGAGCGAAACGCCGAGCCAGTTACACTGTCATCGCTACCAGTTGACCGCTGGCGACTGGCGTCGTTAAGAAGAATTTCGAGATATCGTCGCCACAATTCACTGGCTGCCTGCTGGTCTCCCGACACCGCCCAGCGTTCGGTGAGTTCGCGTTCTGTAAGGTTATGCAGCGAAGCTTCATCGTCGACAAATCCCGGCATCTGGCGTCTCCCTCTGGCATCATTGATGTGGGTGGGGTCAATACTTTGCGTCGTTCGGGTTGCCGCGACCGGTAGAGTCACGGCATTGATTTGTCCCTCAACGAATAATACACAAAGGTGGTGAGGTAACCCAGTTTAGATGGCTGTTCTCTGAAAAGTTCGCCGTCGACGCAGCGAGGCTGCGGTTGCTGATGCAGGGGCTGGGCGACAGACGTTTTGCTGCTGGGAGACGCCGATGGATCAACGAGTAATCCGCTGCTTTCCCCGGCCTCCATCGATGTGCGCTGAACTTGGTTAGGTCACCACGACAATGTTAAACTCGATGGCTCCGAAATCCGGACGCGTCTGTCCGGATGTTGGCTCATTCGTCTTTGGGTTCCAAATCGACCGGGTGATCCGTCGCATGTCAAATCATAACGATCGTAACTTTCTCGTGGGCATGTTCGCGCTGCAGGCAGGCTTGATCCGAAGCGACCAATTGCTCGCCGCCATGTATCCTTGGACCTTCCACGAAGAGCAGGACCTGGAAAATATTTTATACGAGCAAAAGGCATTGTCGGTCGAAAACCTGAGGCTGCTTAAGAATCTGGTGGGGCAATACAAATGTGCGCATTCGGAGAGAGCGGATCAGCAGATATCCGATGTTGACGCCGTGTGTGACAAGTTTTACCGAGCGTGTTGCAACGGCGAGATGCCACAGATCGAGGACTATCTTTGCCTACTGCCAATTCATCGCCAAGAGGAATTACTCCAGGAATTGCTGCTGGAGGAGTTTCATTTGCGACAGATTAATGGTGCGACGATCAAGCTGGAGGACTACACCGCCCGCTTTCCTCTTATGACAGAGGTCGTGGCCAAGGCTGTGCTTGCGGCACGCGCTGTTGAACAGGATGCGAGTCTTGGATCGCGACTGACACATCGAGCCGATATAGGCCGATCGGAGCACCGCTTTCGGGTGATTCGGCGTTGCGCCAAAGGTGGGTTGGGTGAAGTCTTTCTCGCTCAGGATACCGAGTTGAATCGGGAAGTGGCCCTGAAGGAGATTCAGGCCCGGCACGCCCACGACGCCTCGATCCGCGCACGGTTTCTGTTGGAGGCCGAGATTACCGGCCGGCTTGAACATCCCGGAATTGTGCCAGTCTACGGGTTGGGTCGATACTCCGACGGGCGCCCATACTATGCCATGCGGTTCATTCAGGGTGATAGCCTGAAGGAGTCGATCGAGCAGTTCCACAACCGGCTAACGGGCACTGACGATCTAACTACCGGAGAAGCGGGAGTCGAGTTTCGCAGGTTGTTGACGCGCTTTGTTACTGTCTGCGAGGCTCTCGAGTACGCCCACAGCCGGGGGATCGTGCATCGCGATCTCAAGCCCAGCAACATCATGTTGGGCAAATATGGCGAAACACTGGTAGTTGATTGGGGCTTGGCCAAGGTGTTGGCGTGGGCCCAGCTTTACAATCAGTGGGACAAACCATCACTGACTTCCGGCTTGGGATCGGACGCTTCGGGGACCACCTTGGGATCCACGCTCGGGACCCCGATTTTTATGAGTCCCGAACAGGCGGCGGGACGGGTCGACGAATTGAACCCTGCCACCGACATCTACAGTCTGGGAGCCACCCTGTATCAACTGCTTACCGGGCAGCCTCCGTTTGTGGGCCACAGTGCCGAGGAAATCCTGCGGCGCGTTCAGGCAGGAGAGTTCCCGCGTCCCAGCGACGTTGCAAAGGTGACCACGGCTAGGACTCGCCACGGCAAACCATCGGGGACTCCACGGCCTCTGGCAGTTCCGAAACCGCTGGAGGCGATTTGTCTGAAGGCCATGTCGCGGAAGGCAGAAGATCGTTACCCGTCGGCGGCGGCACTTGCGGCGGATATCGAGTGCTACTTGGCCGACGAACCGGTTGGGGCTCTGGCCGAGCCGACGGCCGATCGCTTGCGGCGTTGGGGGCGCAAGAACCCAACCAAAGTCGGCTCGCTGGCGGCAGGGTTGGTGATGCTGACGATGTCTCTTGGGCTCGTGGCCGCACTCGTGTTCAAAAACAATTCGGTACTGGCCGAAGCCAACACGAAGATCAAAGGACAGAGACGGCAGATAACCCAGCAAAATGTGGAATTGCGGCGGGCGAACAAAGCTGAGCGACAAGCGGCGGCCGAGGCCCAGATGAGACGCCAACTTGCCGAAGCGGCTGAGGACCAAGCGAAGCAGGCCCAGACACAGGCCGAGCGGTCGGAGGCTCTCGCGAAGGCGTCGGAATTAAATGCTCTGGAAAGATCGGCTGAAGTGGCGGCCCGGCGTGGTGATTGGGAGCAGACATTCGAGTTCATACGCCTGGCGGAGTCTCTGTCAACCGACCCAGGACGAAGTGTGCGATTGAAAATCGAGAAAGCCAAGGGGGAATGGGTTCTCAGTCGGGCAGCGCAGGCACGCAAGACACTCGAAGAGCTGCGGTCACAGGTTTTCGAGGGGCCGCTACGTCCCCGCATTCTGTTATGGTCGGCCGTGATCGACTCGAGTCTGGGGTCAGCCATGGCCCAACAGTGGTTACGCGAGGTTGGTTCCTTAGACTCGACCGGCAGCCTCGAGCCGGGTGAACGGTCGCTGGTCCGGGCACTCTTGGCCCACAAGTCGGGTGAGGCTATTGTCCATCTGCGGGACTTGCTAAGTGACGAGCCCTTCTTTCCGGGGGCCCAGCATCTGCTGGTTGTTGTTTATCTATTTCGGGGAGAGAGGGATCTGGCCCATCGCGAAATTGAAATCGCCCGTCGGCTCCATCCTGGGGATCCGAACACGGCAATTTTTGAAGCGCTGCTATTGGCCATAGAACAGCCGCAGGTGGAAGTCGAGGCACAACTTCCATCGTTGTTGGCACAGATTCCCGAAATGGTCCGCCCCGGTCTACAGAAATTGGTGACCCAGTTGGTGCAGCAAGTGGATGGGCTGCGAAGTCCGTCTGGCCCCCAACCACCTCTGCTGGTCTTGCTCGAGGCCAGTCGGGCGTTTGCTGGATTTATCGAGGTGGCAAAGAATCTGGATCAGGATGGTCTGCTTCTAGGACCGTCAATCTTGCTGGGTCAACGCTGGTTTGGGGCTGTGTTGCAACCAAGCTTGAGGGGACTGTCGAATCCCGAAGGGTTACTGTCAGACATATTGGAATTCGATCCCATGGGAGACGTGAGTCTCTTACGTGGGATGTTGCGCCGAAATCGCGGAGCCGCGGCAGAGGCGGAAGAAGACCTGTTGGCAGTGGCCAATGGAGGGCGGTTATTACTACCCTTGGAGCCTGTAGCGGCGGCGGCTCTGATCGACACACAAATCGGGTTGGTCAGACGAGAGAAGAAAGTGTTGGAATCAGTCGACAGCAGTGTGAGGTCACGCATTGTGTCCACCCTCTTTGCGCTGCGCAAGGCCATGGAGCGTGACGGTCCACCATTCGGACAGGATTTGCAGGATTGGATTGAATTGTCGGTCAGTCTATGCGAGAGTCTGGGGCAGACTGGTCTTGGGGGACAGTTTCTGGATCTCTGGGACGAACGACACCCGCCGACGCCACGCACACTGCGGATACGGGGCAATCTGCTGCGGGCCGCTGCGGTCCCCGACCTGTTTCGTGCCCTGGATTGCTACCAGCGAGCACTCGAGGTGACGACAGCCACGGACGCCAGACGGCAGGAACTGGAGGACCTCGTTCGAATGACCATCGAGGAGATTCAATGCCGGTCCAAAGCTCTAGAATGGGGTGGATCCCAAAATGTCTCGTCTCCGTGACCTGCCAGCTTGTCCTGTCATGTTGGAAAAGACATTTTGAAATCGCAAGACAAGAAGGGAATATCCGCACATCCTGATCAAATTAGGTTTTGCCGGTGCCGGTGGCCATGACCAGCAGCAGGCGGGGCTGGCCGCGGGCGATGGCCTCGACGGTGCGGTTGATGGCGATCTGTTGGTAGTAGCGGGGGGATTTCTGGGAGCCGTCGTCGTAGTCGTCTTGGGAGGTGACGGCGATTTCGCGGGGGGTGAGCTGTTTGGCGGCGCAGTAGCGGTGCCAGAGTTCGTCGGGGGTGGGGAACTGGGCGAGGGGGAGTTCGCGGGTGACGGTGGCGGAGCCGCCGGTGCGGTCGTGTTCGAGAAAGGCGTCGCCATTGCTGCTGTAGGCGAAGGGGAGATCGAGCAGTTCGGCATATTCGAGCGCCTGCTGCATGCCGGCGCCGACGGAGTGGGTGTTGTCTTTGGCCTCGACCACGGCCAGGCAGAGGTTGGGTTTGTAATACAGCAGATAATCGGCCTTGCGGGCGGCCCCGCGTTGGACGGTCCGGCCGCGGACGACCACCCGGCCGGCGGTGAAGTAGACCTCTTCGCGGAGCTGGGTCAGGACGTTCCATTTGGGAGCGTCTGGCGACCCGACAATCGCGGGGGTGATGTACTTCGTCCGGATGTCGGCTTCGCTGAGTTGGCGTTTGTCCATGGCGACGCCGGGGGGGACGGGGGAGGGATGAACTTGGGAAATCGGTGATGTTCCGAGTGTAGCAAATCCATGTCCACGTGTCGGCCGCGGCCGGGGGGCGTCAACCCGGAGCGAGGAGAGCCGGAGAGACACCGGGGGGAACAAACACGGGGGGGAGGGGGGGACCTCGGTGTCGGTTCCGTTGGGTTGGGATCGGAAGAGAATTTTTCGTTGGGCAGCCCAGAGACCTGGATCGGAACCTCCGATGTGCACCCCACCGCGAACACCCTTCGCAAGGGGCCAGCACCAGGCCGGCGGGGGGGCGGACCTCTGTGTCCGCTCCGCTGGGTTGGGATCGGAAGAGAATATTTTTGCCGGGCAGCCCAAAGCCTTGGATCGGAAATCCCGATGTGTGTTCCTTCCAAAAACTCCATCCGGCCAAGTCATGTCCTCAAGGGACATTCTTCCAGAGACCTTGGAACGGCTTTGGCGGATGTCGGACTTGGCATCTTTCTGAGATGCCTTTGGATGGGAGTTTGAGGTCTGTTTCCGATCCAGGTGTTTGCACGGCCCATCGGGACGGGTGTTTTCGGATGTTTGTCCAGTGGAGCGGACACAGAGGTCCGCCCCCCCGCCACCCGTATGCTGGGCCCTTGCGGAGGGTGTTCGCGGTGGCGCGCACATTGGGGGTTGCCGATAGCGGTTCTTTGGCTGCCCATTGGGATGCGGGTTTTCGGATGGATGTCCAGCGGAGCGGACACAGAGGTCCGCCCCCCCGCGACCCGGGTTTTGGGCCCTTGCGGGCGAGTGTTCTCGGTGGCGCGCACATGGGGGTTGGCCGATCCAGGTTCTGTGGCTGCCCATTGGGATTCGGGTTTTCGGAGGGATGCCCAGCGGAGCGGACACAGAGGTCCGCCCCCCCGCGACCCGGGTGCTGCGCCCTTGCGGGGGGTGTTCGCGGTGGCGCGCACATTGGGGGTTGCCGATAGCGGTTCTTCGGCTGCCCATGGGGATGCGGGTTTTCGGATGGATGTCCAGCGGAGCGGACACGGAGGTCCGCCCCCCCGCGACCCGGGTGCTGGGCCCTTGCGGAGGGTGTTCGCGGTGGCGCGCACATTGGGAGTTGGCCAATCCAGGTTTTTTGGCTGCCCCTTGGGACTCGGTGTTTCGGATGGATGTCCAGTGGAGCGGACACAGAGGTCCGCCCCCCCGCGACCCGGGTGTTGGCCCCTTGCGGGGGGT
>JBKDUK010000476.1:0-6025 GCA_046339535.1 Planctomycetaceae bacterium
CCCCCCCCGATCCTCTCCCCTCCGGATCTCAGCTTTCAGTTCGTGAAATTGCCAATGCTGCGAATACTGGAACGGCTCTCCCTGGGCATCGACCGCAGCTCCGGTGAAAACTTCCTGGCCCATCCGCAATTCCTCCCTTGATACAGAGTCGCCGCGTTCGCCAGTCCCGCCTGACGGGCCAGCAGGGTCGCCCCCCCCCGCAGTTGCGATTCCTCCAACCCAATGGCTTGAGCTTTCCCGGGTCCACTGCGCCATCTCTCTTTCTTGCAGCCGTTCCCTTCCCGCAATCTGGTCCATCTGGCCCAGTTCGGGCCGAAGCCCATAGAAAAAAGGTTCGGCGTTCCGTGTAAGTTGTGCTCTGGAACTGGCTGGCACCGCCCTGGTCGAACAACAGAAATGCCCGGCAAACAGGAACAGCGAAGCCTCTCGACACCGGGCGAAAATGACTGGTTCGAAGGCGGCCGCCTCCCATTCCTGGGCCAGACAACCTGCAATTCGAACCGATCAGTCCAGCGGCCGACCGGCCAACGGTCATCCAGATCGTCTTGTCCTGTTCTCCTGTCGTTCGGAATGGGGCCATCGTCCGCTGCGGAAACAGGACCCGCCCCCCCGCCTCTGGCGAAGCTCTGCGAATCCGCAACTTTGCCATTTCTTCACACAATCCCCCCCCATCCGTTCGCATTCCTCCATTCAACTCGTCCGGGTGTACTCTGCTCTTTCCACTTGCCTGCCGACACTGTGGCGCCCTCTTCCCCACTGGACAGCCCCCCCGCGATGACTCTCGGGGAATTGCCCGCCTCACAGTGGGGTGTCCCTCCCTCCTGCACCACCGGCGAGATTCTCGACCTGTTCGATCGTCATCCCGAGATTCCGGGAGTCATCGTGCAGGAGGGCAGCCGGTTGGTGGGGGTGTTGTCGCGCGTCAAGCTGATGAAACGGCTGAGTCAACCGTTCGCGATCGAGCTGTACCGCAAGCGCCCCATCCGGGTGCTGCACGACACCATCGACGACACCCCCGACCTGTTCTCCGCGACCGAGCCCATCCCGGCCGTCGCCCAACGGGCCCTGCTGCGCCCGCCGAACCGGGTCTACGAACCGGTGGTGCTGCAACACCCGGATGGCCGCTTTTCTCTGCTGGAACTGCAAAAGCTGCTGCTGGCCCAATCGCAATTGCTGGAACTGGCGAATCTCGAGGTCCAGCGCCGGCAAGAGATCGCCGAACAGGCGAATGTCTCCAAGAGCCAGTTTCTGGCCAACATGAGCCACGAGATCCGCACCCCGCTCACCGCCATCCTCGGCTTCGCCGAGAACCTGCTGGAACCACGGCTGCCTGAAGCCGACCGCCAGGGGGCCGTACGGACCATCCTCCGCAACGGCGAACACCTGCTCGAAGTCATCAACGACATTCTCGACCTGTCGAAAATCGAAGCGGGCAAGCTCGCGGTCGAACTGCTGCCGGTCTCGGTGGTGCAGATCGCCGCCGATGTGCTCTCGGTCATGCGGGTCCGCGCCGACGCCAAGCAACTGCCCCTGCGCCTGGAGTACCTCGGTCCCGTCCCCCGGCAAATCGAGACCGATCCCACCCGGCTGCGGCAGATCCTGATCAACCTCCTGGCCAACGCCATCAAGTTCACCCCCCGTGGGCAGGTCACCCTGCGGATCGAGTACCACCGCGAGCCGGTCGACAGCCCCTCGATTTCATTCACCATCGTCGATACCGGGATTGGCATGACGGCCGAGCAGGCGGGGCGGCTGTTCGAAGCCTTTTCGCAGGCCGACGGATCCACCACCCGCCGGTTTGGCGGCACAGGGTTGGGACTTGCCATCAGCCGCCGACTCGCCCGCATGCTGGGGGGCGATGTCACGGTCTCCAGCGATCTCGGCAAGGGGAGCGAGTTCCGGGTGGTCATCGCGGCCGGTCCTCTCAAAAAGTCCGGGCTGTTTCTGGCTCCCCAGGAAGCCACGCTGTCCGACCCCGCTCCCCTGCCAGTGGAACTCGGCGACATCCACCTCGACCTGCGTCTGTTGCTGGTGGAGGACAGCCCCGACAATCAACTGCTGATCGGGCACTTTCTGCGGCGGCTGGGGGCCGAGGTCCACGTGGCCGACAATGGCGAGGCGGGGCTGGATCTGGCCCTGAATGCCGAGGCCGACGGCCAACCCTTCGACCTGATCCTGATGGACATGCAGATGCCGGTGCTCGACGGGTACAGTGCCGTCCGCCGGCTGCGCAGCCTGGGCTATACTCACCCCATCGTCGCTCTCACGGCAAACGCCATGGGGGGCGACCAGCAGAAATGTCTCCAGGCAGGCTGCGACGATTACGCCGCCAAGCCCATCAACCGGCCCCAACTCTTCGAGCTGATCGTGCGGCACACCCGCCCCCGGCAGAAGCCGCTCCTGGCCGGGACCAATCGTGGGGCGTCCCCGACCACGTTCGACGCGGTTTCGCTGGGCGAGTTCCAGCCGCCGTCTCCCGCCACCGCAGGGGACTCTCCCTTCGACTGCCAGTTCGCCCTCGAGCGCATGGGGGGCGATGGACCACTGCTGCACGAATTGACCGGTCTGTTCCTGGAACTGGCCCCCTCAATGCTGCAAGACATCGGTAACGCCATCGAATCGGGGGATGCCGACACCCTTCGGCGGCACGCCCATACCCTCAAGAATTCGGCCGACAATCTGGGGGCCCATCCCGTCACCCAGGCGGCCTTCGAGCTGGAACGGCTGGCGACCAACCGCCAGCGCGACGGATGGTCATCGTGTTTCGCGCGGATCGGGTCGGAAATGGCCCGGCTGCTCCCCGCACTGGAACGGCTGCGGCAGCCCCCCCTGCCGCACCAGGGACGACTCACTTAAAGAGAAGGGAACGGAAGGGCATGGGCAATACAGCACTGGTGGTTGACGACTCGGTCATGGACCGCCGCCGCGCGGGAGGACTGGTCGAGAAGGAAGGAGATTGGCGGGCGGTCTATGCCGAAGATGGCCCCGCCGCCCTCGCCCAGATCGCCGAATCGGTTCCGGACGTGGTTATCACCGACCTCACGATGCCCGGGATGACCGGCCTGGAACTGGTCGAGGCAATTCGCCGGGACCACCCCGATCTGCCGGTCATCATCATGACTTCGATGGGCAGTGAAGACACCGCGGTCGAGGCGCTGCGGCAGGGGGCCGCGAGTTATGTTCCCAAGCGACGGCTGGCGGGAGACCTGCTGAACACCGTCCGCAGCGTGGCGTCCGACTCGCGCGACGCACGGAGCACCGCCGGCTTGCAGCCTTGCCTCCGCAAACAGACCCTCTCGTACTCCCTCCCCCCCGACCTGCCTCTGGTGCTCGCCCTCGCGGGCTCCCTGCAGCAGACCCTCGCCGAGATCTGGGACTGCCCCAAGCGGGAACTCATCAACATCGGCATCGCCCTCGAAGAGGCCCTCCTCAACGCCTTCTACCATGGCTGCCTGGAAGTTGGCCGCGAGCTGCGCGATTCCGACCACTCGGCCTGGGAGCGTCTGGTCGAAGAGCGTCAGCACAACTCCCCCTGGAGCAATCGCCGCATCCATCTTGAGGCAGCGATCTCCCCCCAACGCAGCACGTTCGTGGTGGTCGATGAGGGCCCCGGGTTCGATCCCAACCTGTTGCCCGATCCCACCGACCCGGCACATCTCGAGACCGCGCTGGGCCGGGGGCTCGTGCTCATCAGCACGTTTATGGACTCGGTCAGCCACAACAGCCGGGGGAACGAAATCACGCTGGTCAAGCATCGGCCCCGTCGCCGCCCGGCCGGGCCGGCCGGCAAACGGAATTGACAGCCCGGGAACACTATGGGAAGACCCCTGCGCGGTGTTTTTCCCGTTCTCTCAGGTCCCGTTTCCGCCCCGCCCATGCCCCCGGTTGACTCCCTCAAGGACCTCGTCCGTACAATTCCCGATTTCCCCAAGCCCGGGATCCAGTTTCGGGATATCACCACCCTGATCCAGGATCGCTGGGGCTTCAAACAGGCGATCGACCGGTTTGTCGAGCACTACCGCTACAACCCCATCGATGTCGTCGTGGCCATCGAATCACGAGGGTTCATCATCGGAGGTGCCCTCGCCCATCACCTCAACACCGGGGTCGCGATCGTCCGCAAAAAGGGGAAACTCCCCTACAAGACGGTCAAACTCGAATACGCTCTGGAATACGGCACAGACTGTATCGAGATGCACGTCGACGCCATTCTCCCCGGACAGCGCTGTCTCGTGGTCGACGACCTGCTCGCGACGGGCGGTACCTGCCAGGCCTCCTGCCAGCTGATCGAACGCATGGGGGGCAAGATCGTCGGGTGTGCGTTCATCATCGAACTCCCCGAGCTCAAGGGACGCCAACGGCTGTCCCAATACGATCTGCACAGCCTCATTGAATTCGAAGGGGAATAAACGCCCGGCCAATCGCGGCCAGAGCGGTTCTTGCGCCACGCGGCGGTCCTCGTTCTGATCCGGGCCGGTCACCTCGCGCGGCGTTTGACTCTCCGGAGCTCTCCCGTCGTGGGCAGCCGCTCCCATTCCGAGTTGGCTACGCCGGCCCTCAATCCCGTTCACGCCCACTCGCGGACCGGCTCGGCCTCGAGCAACCGGATCGGCCGGCCGTCGACCGCCTGCACCACCAGGTCCAGCGGCAACCCCAGTTTGTGGTAGATCGACGCCACCACCTGCTCGGTCGAGTATTCGTTGTTCGCCGGGGCACTCCCCTGATCATCGGTGGATCCAATCACCGAACCCCCCTGGATCCCCGCCCCGGCCATCACCACAAACCCCGCGGTCGCCCAGTGGTCGCGGCCGCTGGCCGAGTTGATCTTCGGCGTCCGGCCGAAATCGGTCATCCAGACCACCAGCGTGTTGTCGAGCATTCCCTGCTGTTCCAGATCGGTCAGCAGGGCCGGAATCCCCTGGTCGACCGCCGGCATCAGGCTTTTCTGCAGCGCGTTGAAGCAGTCCTGGTGGTTGTCCCACGAGGGGTCGCTCACCGTCACAAACCGCACGCCGCTCTGCACCAGCCGCCGGGCCAGCAACAGCCGCTGCCCAAACCGGTTGCGGCCGTAGGCATCCCGCAGCTTTGCGTCTTCACTCGCCAGATCGAACGCCCGCTTCGTCTCCGGAGCGGTGATCATGTTCAGGGCCGCCTTGTAATGCTCATCAACCGCGTTGAACGCCTTCGGCTGCAGGTCGGCCCGCCGCTGCAAGGCGTCGATCTTCGACAGCATCTGCTTCCGGCGGTCCACCCGCCCCAGCTCCATGTTCAACGGCGGCGAGATGTCGCGCACGCTGAACTTCGCATCGTTCGCGACGGCGTGAATCTCGAACGGCATGTGCTCGAGCCCCAGCACCCCCGACGTCCCCCCGTTGAACGTCCGGTCGACATACGCCCCCAATTGCACAAACGGCGGCAGGGCCGACTTGAACCCCTGCTGCTGACTCACCACCGAGCCGACGCAGGGATAGGTAATCGTCGGATTGGGCAACCGGCCCGACATGCAGTACTGGTCGGCAAACCCATGGCTGCCGTTCTTCGGGTTCCAGCTCCGCAGCAGCGAAAACCGGTTCACCTCCGCCGCCAGCTTCGGGCAGATCTCGGTGAACTTCACCCCGGGAATCGCCGTGTCAATCACCCCAAACGGCCCCTTCACATTGATCGGGGCCTCGGGCTTGGGATCGAGCGTGTCGTGGTGACTCGTCCCCCCCAGCGTCCAGATAAAAATGCAGTTCACATCCCGGGCCGCCTCACCCGCCCGGGCCCGCTGCGCCAGCAGCGTCGGCAAGGTCAGCCCCAGGCCTCCCAGGCAACCCAACTGCAGCATCGAACGTCGATTCACACCCTCGCAGGTGCGGGCAATTCCAGAGGCGAGAGTCAGCATCGGGCAGGCTCCGGGCAGAGGGAGTCGGAACACAACAGGTCGCACTTGAACGCGACCGGCGGGGAAATCCAACCGCCGGGTTCCATCGGCAGTCGAATCAATTTTTGATGATATATGCCCCGTGAGACCCGCGCCAATGGA
>JBKDUK010000477.1:0-71332 GCA_046339535.1 Planctomycetaceae bacterium
GCTTGGAAATGTCAGACCACGACCGGCAGGGTCAACGCGGGCCGAACCAACCGTCATCTCTGGCTCAGCAGGAATTCACCAGTGTGGTCTCTCAGCATAACCAAGACAAACATCCCATTCGACCCAGGCACCCCAAACACCCATCAATGCTCTCCAATAAGTCAAGAGCGCGACGACTCGCTTGGCATCCTCTTTGGAAGACTGAACTCGATTCAAAAGAGCGAGCTCCTGCGACCTGGTCAACCCCAGCCGCGACGAGTCGCAGGACAGATGGCCCTTGGGCTGCCATTCCGACCGTCTGCCGGGAAGCAGACCAGGGCCAGCCGCGACAACCGGTTGCACAGCCGAAAACAGGCTGTTATCGTTCAAAAATCCCGAGGTGTGCTTCTCGCCGTACCCATGCTTCGAACGGCGACGTGTTCACGGACCGCCTTTTGTTGCGGCCCCTCTGCGGACAAACTCTCTCCGGAATTCGTCCCTGTTTCAGTCGGGTGTTTGGACTGAGCGTGAAGCGACGTGTTGACTTGGTCCCAAGCCTTTTCCGAATGGGAGACCGTCCGTGACCAATCCGTCGAGCCGCCGGCAGTTTTTGGGCCAGGCCGCCAGTCTGGGAATCGGTCTGTGGAGCGGGGGAAGTGTCTCAAGCCCGGTCAAGGCCGCGCCCAACGATCGGCTGCGGTTCGCGTGCATCGGGTTGGGAGCCCAGGGAGCCGCCGACGCGTTGGCCGCCGCCCGCCTGGGGGAGGTGGTCGCCCTCTGCGACATTGATGATCAGGTTCTGCAGCAACGGGGCGCCGAAGAACCTTTCAAAAATGCCCGCCGTTTTCAGGATTTTCGGCGGCTGTTTGAAGACTTTGCGGAAGGTCTTGACGCCTTTATCGTCAGCACTCCCAATCATTTGCATTTTCCCGCCGCAATACTCGGAATGCGTCTGGGGAAGTCCTGTTTTTGTCAGACCCCTCTGGCCCACTCGGTCACGGAAGTTCGGCAACTGGCGGCCTTGGCCCGCGAGCGAAAACTGGCGACTCAAATGGGGAATGCCAGCAGCACCCTGAGTTCTCAAAAGCGGGCCGCTCAACTGATCTCATCAGGAATTCTGGGAGCCATTCGCGAAGTCCATGCCTGGACGAAGCGGCCCACCTGGCCGCAGGGGTCGGGACCTCGGCCGGCGGCGGGACCAGTCCCCGACCATCTCAATTGGGACCTCTTTCTCGGTCCGGCTCCCGCCCGCGATTTCGCCCCCGGTGCCTATCTGCCCGGCGTCTGGCGCGGCTGGTGGGACTTTGGTTCTGGAGCCTTGGGCGATCAGGGATGCCAACTGCTGGATCTTCCGTTTCGGACATTGGACCTGCAGGCCCCCACCCGGATCGCCGCCGCCCATTCGGGGCATGATCGTGAACGGTACCCGGTCTGGTCGGTCATCCGGTACGACTTTCCCCAACGTGGAGAAAGGGGACCTGTCCAACTGTTTTGGTACGACGGTGGAACTCGCCCCTCCCGGGAACTGTTCCTCGGGCGCCCAGTTCCCGCCAGCGGGGTGCTGATCGTCGGCGAACGTGATTCCCTCTCGATCCGGGAAGAGCCGAATTTCGAGTTTTCGCTGCTGCATGAAGGGGCCAACACGGCACCAGAACCAGCGGTCAACGAACCTGCCGAGGGGTTGTTCGAGGAGTGGATTCAAGCCATCCGTGGCGGTCCACCCGCCTCGTCCGATTTCGCGACCTTTGGTGGTCCCTTGTCAGAAACCGTTCTGTTGGGGAATCTTGCGGTGTGGGTGGGTCAAGCTCCGGGTCAGAAGGGAACGATTGTTGAGTGGGACTCCGCTTCTCAATCCAGTCCGAATCTTCCCGAGTTGACCCCCCTGATCCAGCGGCCCATTCGTGAGGGTTGGCGGCTGTAGGCGGCGGACGGCGATGTGCCTTTCCTCCAGACCCAAGCGTTCTGGAGGCAGGTGGCCTAACGCCAGACACCACGCTCTGACTGTACTTTGACGGATTTACTCATGTCTCAACCTTGGCGGGTTCGGGGAGTTCGCGGGGCCACCACGGCCTCCGAAAATACCCGGGAAGCCGTACTCGAAGCGACACGCGAACTTCTTCAGGAGGTTCTGCGGGTCAATGAAATCCACGATCCCGAAGACATTGCGTCGATCCTGTTCACGACCACACCCGACCTCACAGCCACATTCCCGGCGGAGGCCGCACGGGAGATCGGTCTGCAACTGGTTCCTCTGCTGTGTGCGTCCGAGATCGCTGTCCCCGCGCGCCTGCCTCGCTGCGTACGAATCCTGCTGCACCTGAACACACCGAAATCTCTCAAAGACATCGTGCATGTCTATCTGCGGGACGCCAAGTCCCTGCGGCCCGACATCCACAGTGCCCAGTAGCGGGGTTCGCTCAAACTTCAGGGATTCCGGAACTCTCGGTCGGTCAGGCAGCAAACTGTGTGTCTGCCGAACAGATTGAGCCCCTCCGCATCAGCCTCTTCCCGATGGGACCTGAGGCAGGGGTCGGGGGGGAGGATTCGGGGGGAAACCCGTCCTGGCCAACCCCATCTGGGAACGTCCCGCAACAGTCCTCCCCATCAGTCCGCTGGGGGAAGATTTTGCTGTCGCCGCAATTCGGTGGATGAGAGATCGCAACGGAATTCCTGTTCTTTCAGTCCCTCAAAGAGTCCCTGAAATTCCGTTGGAATTGGCAGTTCCTCGAGGGAGACATAGCGTCCATCCTGGATGCGACCAGCCACCAGGAACCGGCACCCGTGGCGACGGATTCCCGCGAGTGACTCGACCATGACCTGACGATCTCCGCCGTAGTACTTCGGATCGACCAACCGGGCGGCCGTGTCGGCCCCGACCACGAAGACCATTCCCGGCAAAACCTCGGCCTTCTGGGCGAACAGGGGTGCCCGTGTCAGGACAACCTGTTCCCCGGCGAATTGAGCACAACGATCGGCCAGCGTGATCAGATCGAGGGGCGGCTTGTCAACATTGGTTGTCGAGATCTCCCAGGCGACCGCTCCGCCCAGACGTCGGGTGGCGATCGCGTGGAGCTGTCGATGCCCGTCATGCACAGGATTGAACGAACCCGGAAAAACTCCCCGGATGGGGAGGAATGAATCGGGAGCACCGGGTTCCGCTCC
This sequence comes from Planctomycetaceae bacterium, assembly GCA_046339535.1. Classification (GTDB taxonomy): domain Bacteria; phylum Planctomycetota; class Planctomycetia; order Planctomycetales; family Planctomycetaceae; genus UBA10511. Next base: position 3,142 of record JBKDUK010000477.1, read on the forward strand.
CCGTCGCCAAACCACCCCCCGCGAGTGTTCCAGCAGTTGTCGCTCGAGTGCATCGGCCTCGACCCGGCGTTCTTCATATCGATCGGCCCCCTGATGCAGTTCGATGCAGGGAGGTTCGATCCCCAGTTGATCAGCCGCCAGCGAGAGCAGGAGATCACCGACGAGCCGTTCCTCCTCCCCCCGGTCCCGCAACCCTTTGGCCAACGTCACCGAAACCGCATGCGAAGCCCGTGAGGAGTGCGCGGCCAGATGGCACCGATGATCTCCCTTTTTGGGGCGATCGCTGACGAGGGCGGACGTGCCCGCCAACCCCAGCCAGACCGGACTGGCTGACGGATCGGCGGACATGCCTGCATCCAGTTGTCGGGCCCGACGCTCGGCCACCGCCGCCATGCCGAGGGCGGTTACGCGACTGCAAGCCTGTTCCGGCGGACGACCGAGCCACTCGGCCAATGCGACCGGCGTGTAGGGGACTCTTCCTTCCAGCAGACTGCGGGAGCCCCCGGGAACCTCCAGCTGCCGCCCCAGCATGCCCGCCCCCCCCCCCGTGACACTGACCACCAACCTGACACCAGAATGATGGATGCGTCGAATCGTCTCGGTCCAGGCCAGTTCCATGGTGTCCATCGAAGGCGAAAAACGAGTCATCCCCGGGATGGCACCCTGGGGACCAAAAACGGAAACCTGCCGTCACTGTGGCATGACCATCCAGCAAACGCCAGCCCCCCCGGAGAGGGCGGTTGTCTTCCGGAGATGGCTTGAGGACAATCACGACCGAACAAACAGTCGACACGTCTCTTCAGGAGCCTCGGTTCATGTTTCGTCTGCTGCGCGGCCTGTGGTGCGGCGTCATGGTGATGGTGCTCTGGAATTGTGGTCCCACCATCGCGCGAGCCGAAACTCCCCCGGAGATTGCGGAGATCACCTCAATCGAGGGAATCACCGAGTACCGCCTGACCAACGGCCTGCGCGTCTTGTTGCTGCCGGACGATTCCAAGCCAACAGTGACGGTGAACATCACCTACTTCGTCGGATCGCGGCACGAAGGGTATGGCGAAGCGGGCATGGCCCACCTGCTGGAGCACCTGCTGTTCAAGGGGACCCCCGACCATCCCAACATCCCAGCGGCTTTCAAGGAGCGTGGCGGAGACTTCAATGGGACCACCTGGTACGACCGCACGAACTATTTCGAGACCTTTCCGGCATCCCCCGAGAACCTCGAATTCGCCTTGCGACTCGAAGCCGACCGGATGCTGAACAGCCATGTCTCCGAGGCCGATTTGAAGTCGGAAATGACGGTGGTCCGGAATGAATTCGAGATGGGTGAAAACAGTCCGCAGGGGGTCCTTTCACAGCGGATGCTGGCGACGGCATTCGAATGGCACAACTATGGCAAATCGACGATCGGCAACCGCAGCGACATCGAGCGGGTACCGATTGGGGCGCTGCAGTCCTTTTACCGCCGGCACTATCAACCCGACAACGCCCTGTTGATTGTCGCGGGGAAGTTCGATCCCAACGCCGCGCTGGCGCTTGTTGACCGGTATTACACCCCGTTGAAATCCCCCGGAGTCGTCCGCGAGGCGACTTACACCGAGGAGCCTCCCCAGGACGGGGAGCGGAGTGTGCGGTTGCGACGGGTTGGTTCGACTCCCCTGGCGGGTGTGGTCTATCACATTCCCGCCGGCGGACATGAGGAGTTTCCGGCAGTTGAGGTCCTGCAGCGGATCCTCACCACCGAGGTCTCTGGCCGGCTCTACAAATCCCTGGTCCAGACGCGACTGGCGGCGGAAGTCGGCGGGATGACCTATTCGCTGCATGACCCGGGAGTGATCGAAATCCTGGCCCAGGCCGCGGGCGCGACGACTGGTCCTCAACTCCTCGCGGCAATGCTGGCAACCATCGATGAAACGGCGGCCAACGGCGTGAAAGAAGAGGAAGTCGGGCGTGTGAAGGCAGCCCTGCTCAAAGAACGCGAACTGATCGCCGCCGACAGCAAGCAGTTGGCCATCCAACTCAGCGAATGGGCCGCCCAAGGAGATTGGAGGCTCTATTTTCTGCATCGCGATCGCCTGGAAGCCCTGACCGTCGAACAGGTTTCAGCGGCCGCCGCGACGTATCTGAAACCCGATAATCGGACGGTGGGACTGTTCGAGCCGACCGCCGCTCCCGACCGCACGCGGGTTCCCCAGATGGCCTCGCTGCGCGAGGTCCTGGAAGGATACCGCGGCCGGGATGACGTGAGTGCGGGTGAGCAGTTCGACTCCAGCCCGGCCAACATCGACGCACGAACCGAATTTGTGACCCTGCGATCGGGGATCAAAGGGGCTCTGCTGGCCAAGCAGACTCGCGGGAACACCGTGATCATCAGGCTGACCCTGCGGTACGGCAGCCTGTCGAGCCTGAAGGGACAGCGGTTGGCCGCCGAGTTGCTTCCGGAAATGCTGCTGCGCGGAACCAGGACGATGGATCGGCAACAGCTGACGGATGAACTCGACCGTCTGCGGGCCGAAGTCTCGGCCTCGGGACGCCCCGGCGAAGTGACTCTCACAATCCAGGCCAGGAGACAAACGCTGCCCGCCGTGCTGGCTTTGGTCCGCCAGATGTTGCGCGAGCCCACACTGCCGGCCGAGGAACTCGAGCTGCTGCGGCAGAGCAAGCTGGCGGAACTCGAAGAGGCCCAGACTGAGCCCAGCGCTTTGGCGATGCTGGCCGTCCGCCAGCATCTGGCCCCCTACCCCACCGACGATCCGCGGCATGTTCCCGACATTGCGGCTGAAATTGCCGGATTGAAGGCGATCAAGATCACCTCAATGCAGCGGCTCTACCAGAGGTTTCTGGGAGGGACCCAGGGAGAACTCGTGGCTGTTGGAGATTTTGAACGGGACACCCTCGTCAGTTCGCTCGAGAGCCTGTTGGCGGAGTGGAAATCAGTCGAACCCTACGAGCGAATCGATCGCTCGGCACCGACGGGAGTTCCTGGGGGGAACCGACAGATCAATACGCCCGACAAGGAAAATGCCGTCTACATGGCCGCCCAGGTATTGCCGCTCAAAGACAGCGATCCCGACTACGCTCCTCTGGAACTGGGAAATTTCATCCTGGGAGGCGGAGGGCTTTCATCCCGTCTGGCCGATCGGGTGCGGCAAAAGGAGGGGCTGTCGTACGGTGTGGCTTCAATGCTGCAATCTTCGGCAGTCGATCGACGGTCGGTTCACATGGTGTATGCGATTTCAAATCCAGCCAATATGCCACGGACATCGGTGGTGATCGGGGAGGAACTGGAACGACTGATCGCGGAAGGGATTCCCGCCGAGGAGCTGGCGAGTGCCAAACAAGGTTGGCAGCAGGAACAGCAGGTGGCCCGTTCAAACGACCTGATGCTGGCGAATGAACTGTCGAACAACCTCCAGGCGGGCCGTACCATGCAGGCTCAGGCCAATCTGGAGTCACAGATCACACAGTTGACATCCGAGGTGGTGATTCAGTCCATGAAACGCCGAATGGACTGGAAAAAACTGTTCATCGTCACGGCAGGCGATTTCGGGAAAAAGTGATTGACGCGGTGCCCCCCGGTCTGATCCGAGCCACCATGCGGGAGCGAAGACAGCATGCCCTTTTGTTCACAAACCCCGGAAAACTGACTGCGCGCTGCTGCCAGTTCAGCGATGGGACGGGGAGACCGGCCGTGCATCGCATGCCGGGAGTCCTCTGCAACCCGTTAATTCAGCCCGAGGGCTGTGTTTCGGGACTCCCCGGTGTGAACAGGGTCCGCCACTTATCGGTTGTAGAGGCTCAATCGGTTCCCCAGACGACCCGGACGTGCATTCCTCCCTGAACCGTCTATAATTTGGTCACCTGTCGGAAGTTGGGCCTGTGGATGTCACTACAGCGACCCAGGATTCTCTTTTTCCTCTGGTTTTTGGAACACACATGGCCACTGCCGAAGTCTCGACTCTCCCCTTCAAGGTCAAGGATCTCTCACTCGCGGAGTGGGGGCGGAAAGAAATTGAACTGGCCGAGAACGAGATGCCCGGGCTGATGGCCCTGCGGAAGAAGTATGGTCCCCTGAAGCCCTTGGCGGGTGCCCGGATCGCCGGGTGTCTGCACATGACCATTCAGACCGCCGTACTCATCGAAACCCTGATTGAACTGGGCGCCACGGTTCGTTGGTCAAGCTGCAATATTTTCTCGACCCAGGATCATGCTGCTGCGGCAATCGCAGCGAAGAACATTGCAGTCTTCGCCTGGAAAGGGATGAATGAGCAGGAGTTCGACTGGTGCATCGAACAGACCCTGATCTGGCCCGATGGTCAGCCTTTGAACATGATCCTGGACGACGGTGGCGACCTGACCGTCATGGTCCACAACAAGTACCCGGAACTGCTCTCGGGGATTCGGGGAATTTCGGAAGAGACCACGACCGGAGTGCACCGGCTCTACCAGATGTTCCGCGAAGGAAAACTGGCGGTGCCGGCGATCAACGTCAACGATTCAGTCACCAAGAGCAAGTTCGACAATCTCTATGGTTGTCGCGAATCGCTGCTCGACGGAATCAAGCGGGCCACCGATGTGATGATCGCCGGGAAGATGGCGGTCGTCTGCGGGTACGGCGATGTGGGCAAGGGTTGTGCCCAGGCGCTGCAGAGCTTCGGTGCCCGCGTGGTGGTCACCGAAATTGACCCCATCAACGCTTTGCAGGCGGCGATGGAAGGTTTCCAGGTGACGCTGCTGGATGACGTCGCGGCTTCCGCCGACATTTTCGTCACCACCACTGGCTGCTGCGACATCATTCGCCCAGAGCACCTCGACGCCATGAAGCATGAGGCGATCGTGTGCAATATCGGGCATTTCGACATTGAGATCGACATGGCGTATCTCAAGAGTCGCAAAGACATCTCGAAGATCAACATCAAACCCCAGGTCGACAAGTTCGTCTACCCGAACGGGAAGGCGATTCTCGTTCTGGCCGAGGGCCGTCTCGTGAACCTGGGCTGTGCCTCGGGCCACCCGTCGTTCGTGATGTCCAACAGCTTCACCAACCAAGTGCTGGCCCAGATCGCCCTGTGGGACAAGAAGGCGAAATTCGCCATTGGGGTCCACGTCCTGCCGAAGAAACTCGATGAAGAAGTGGCCCGACTGCACCTCGACAAACTGGGTGTGAAGCTGACCAAGCTCACTCCCAAGCAGGCCGAGTATCTGGGAATTCCGGCTGAGGGGCCCTTCAAGCCCGAGCATTACCGCTACTAACGGAGGCGTCCGCCCCCTGCGGACCGATCTGAAGGTCAATTTTGGCAGCCGTCATTCTCCGGGATGACGGCTGTCTGCTTTTCTGCAGGACATCCCGCCACCGGCACCGCTGCTCGCGACAACAGGCAAATCATTCATCACGAAGTTGTCGGCGGGACTGGGATGCGGCCGCACCGGATGCGATAATTGACCCGGGGTCTCTCAGTCAATCCGTTGTCGAGCCATCCCTCGTGATCATGTCTCACGCCTCCTGGTCTGCACCATGCCCTGGTCCGAGGTTCTGGGACACGCCGAACCGATCCGCCGGCTGAAGGCCAGTGCGGCGGCCGGCCGACTGGGACAGGCCTACGCCTTCCTGGGCCCGTCTGGTATTGGCAAGCGGCATTGTGCACTGGCCTTTGCCCAGGCACTTCTGTGCGAGCAGGCCAATGACCGCGATCTGGATGCCTGTGGTGTCTGCTCTTCGTGTCAGCAGGTGGCGGTACGGCAGCATCCCGACCTGCTGCTTGTCGATCTTCCCCCGGGGAAGGCCGAACATCCGGTCTCGTCGTTCATCGGCGACAAAGACGAGCGGCGACGGGCAGGCCTCTGCTACGAGATTGCGCTGCACCCTCTCCTCGGCCGCCGGAAGGTCGCCCTCATCGATGAGGCCGAGTCGCTCAACGAGGAAAGTGCCAATGCCCTGTTGAAGACCCTCGAGGAACCTCCTGCCGGGGCCATCCTGATCCTGGTGGTCTCTGGTCAGGAACGCCTGTTGCCCACAATTCGTTCCCGCTGTCAACTGCTGACGTTTCAGCCGCTTCCCACCCCCGTGCTGATCGAGTTGCTGCGGCGGAATCCGGAATCAGAGGCTGCCGGGGATCTCGATTCGATCGCCACCCTGGCAGAGGGAAGCCTTGAAACCGCCCGGCAATTGCTGGAACCCGAATTGCGGCGGCAGCGGCAGAGCCTCTACGAACAGCTGTCGCAACCACGATTCGACGGCCTGCAATTGACCGAATTTGCCCGCAGTCTGATTGAGTCCGCCTCAACGGCCCGTGCGGGTCAAAGATCACATGCCGGCTGGGTCATCCGGTTCTGCATTGAGTTTTACCGTCAGGCCTTGCTGTCGTTTTCGAGGGGAACGAATCCCTCCGGCGATTTTTCTCAGGTGACGCGGTTCGTCCAGTCCCTGGCTGACCGGGCCCGCAGTTCGGGGGCCTCCGAACTGCCGCCGATCGACCGCACCGTCGATCTGCTCGAACGCTGCCTGCTGGCCGATCGCCAGATCGACGCCAACATCGCCCCCGCGGTCTGCCTGGAATCGCTCTTCGATGATCTGGGGAAAACATTGAGACTCCCCTTGGCCTGACGGCTCTCGACCGGCTCGCCCATCCCGCTCGACAGAATGTGGATGAAACAGGCTTTCCATCCGATTCCCGGCCCGTCAACTCGGCCACGATCCCACTCAGTTGGCTCCCCCCCGTTGACGCCAGCACTCGTAGGCCACCACGGCGGCCGCTGCTGCCGCGTTCAGGGACTCGACTTCGGCAGTTAATGGAATCCGCAGCCGGTCCGTGCAGCAATCCCAGACTTCGGGGGAAACACCCCGGGCCTCATTTCCCAATACAAGGGCAAAAGCAGCCCGCAGATCGCATTGGGGCAGAGGGATGCCCGCATGGGGATCGGTGCCGAGCACACGTACCCCTTGGTCCCGCAATTCCCGCAAGGTGTGGGGCAGTGACTCCACACGGGCGATCGGCAGTCGATTCACCGCGCCGGCCGAACTGCGTGCCGCCTGGCTGGTGACCGGTGACTGCCCCAACGTCCCCAGAATCAGACCGTCAATGCCAAACGCCGCCGCCGAACGGACCATCGCCCCCAAATTGAACGAATCCTGGATGCCATCGAGAACCAGCAGGGCCAGATCCCGTCGCGACCCGGCGACAATCTCGGAAAGCTCCCGATAAGGAAATGGCCCCATGCGGGCGAGACATCCCTGGTGGGAGGTTTCGTGACACAAGCGATCCAGATCCCGCCGGCTCCCGCGATGCACCGGGCATCGCCAGCGTCGGGTGGCACCTGACGTCAGCTCTGCCACCAGATCCGGGGCCAGGTCATCGGCCAACCACAACTCCAGAAGGGGCCACTGCTGGGAGAGGATTGTCTCACGCACCAGGTTGCGGCCCCACAACCAGCTCCGCTGGTGATTCCCGAGCGATTCGCCCCGTTGCTGCTTTCTTCCGGAATTCACGTGACTGCCCCTCTGGACACCGGGATTCCTCGGCGTTGCAGGGCTCCGGCGATGGCTTCGATCTCCCCGGAGGTCAGCCGCCAACCCATCCCGCGGGCGTTCTCCCTGATTTGGGCTGGACGCCGGGCCCCGCACAGGGCCGCACAGATTCCGGGCTGCGAAATGGTCCAATTCAGCACCAGTTCGGCAACCGTCCGCCCCGCATCCAGGGCGATCACGCGCAGTTCGTCGACCAGATCCTGATTGCGCTGCCACTCGCTCCCCTGGAACATGGGGTATTTCGTACGCCCGTCCCCCTCGGGGAAAATGTGGTTGCGGGGAAGTTGTCCGGCCAGCAATCCCTTGAGGAGAGGCCAATAGACGACGACCGAGACCCCCTGCTGTTGGCACCACGGAAGGATCTCAGCTTCGATCTCACGCTGCAGCATATTGTAGTGCGGCTGACAAGCTGCCAGCGGGCAAATCTGGTGAAACTCCTCCAACTGGAGAAGCGTGGCGTTGGAGAGTCCCACACTGCGGGTCTTCCCCTCGTCCTGCAGTTCGCGCAAGGCTCCGGCCGATTCGCACAACGGAACCTGCGGGTCGGGTGCGTGCAGATAAAGCAGATCGACGTGGTCCGTTCCCAGACGGCGCAGGCTCAACTCGCACTGTCGCCGCAGCGTGTCCGGCCGTGCATCCCGCGCCTGGCGACGTTCTTCCCAGTGGATCCCCCCCTTGGTGGCCAGTACCAGTTGGTCCCGCCGATGCCCGAGTGCCCGGAAAATCAGGCGTTCGCTCTCTCCCTCGTAGCCGTAGCAGTAGGCGGTGTCGAAGAAATTCACCCCGGCATCCACAGCCGCCTGAAGTGTGGCCAGACTCTCAGCTTCGGTCACCCCCAGGCTGGTCACACCGGCGATCGGCCAACACCCCATGGCGATGGGGCTGACCTGCAATCCGGTCGAGCCCAGTTCGCGGAATTCCACAGCAGACATGAATGCAGCAGACCGGTCTATCAGGACCGCACAAAAGGGGAATGGGCACACCCAGGGCCGACGACTCGTCCACCCTGCAAGAGTTCTACTGTAACTTGTCTCCCACCACGATTCGAATGCGGCTCGTCCAGACGATGGGGACGAACTGAGGCGCCCCCACCCGGACAACAAGGGGGTTGGGACCGTCGCTGATGGGCTCGGAGACACTCCCGATGAACCACGAAGAACGGGGGGGTGTCTGCCGTTCGGGCCAGACACGTGCGCTGGCGGAACTCTCGCGATTCGTTTACAAACGTGCTGCCATGATCAAGAACCTGCCGGTCCGCACCCTCAACCACAAGGCGCTGACAATTGAGGGATATTCGCGCGCCGCGGTGCAATCTTACTGGCGCATTCCCGAATTGAAGCTGGGGTTCGATCTGGGGGGCAGCCCCTGGAGTTTCCTGGGAACGCGGCACTGGTTTGTGACGCATGCTCACCTCGACCATCTGGCTGCGATTCCGGTCTTCGTCGCCCGCCGAAGGATGATGAAGATGGAGCCCCCAGTCATCCATCTGCCGCAGGAGGTGGTCGAAGGGGTGCAACGCATTCTCCAGGCGTGGCAGCGGGTTGACCGGGGACGGATGGTCTGCGATCTGGTGGGAGTGAAACCAGGGGACGAGATTGAACTGTCCCGAGAGCATGTCGTGACCTGTTTTCCCACCAGGCATACCGTCCCGTCAGTGGGCTATGTTGTCTGGGACCGGCGCAAGAAGCTTCGTCCCGATTTGCAGGGATTGTCTCAGAACGAGATTCGCGAACGGCGCCTCGCAGGGGAAGATGTGACGCACGAGGTCCGGGTGCCGCTGGTCTGTTACACCGGCGATACGGCCCCCGCCGGACTGGATGCCGACCCCGCCGTCTACCAGGCCCAGGTGCTGATCACCGAAATGACCTTCTACCGTCCCGAACACCGCAAGGAAAAGATCCACAAGTTCGGGCACACCCATCTGGATGACATTCTCGAGCGGGCCAATCGTTTCCAGAACGAACTGATCATCCTCAGCCATTTCAGCACCCGTTATCTCGAAAAAAACGTGCGGGCGGCGGTGGAAGCCAAGCTGCCCGCCGCCCTGCGCGAACGGATTCACCTCTGGGCCTGACCCGGTTGAGTGACTGCTCACAGGGAGTTGGTTTGGGGTGGCGAACTGGGGGCGGGTGGATGTCGGACCGTTCCGGGCGACCTCAATTTTGACCGCCTGTTGCGGCTCTCACGGGAGCCGAATCCTGGTTCATTCCCCGCTCGTCTGTCTGAGCATCTCCCACCATAGCCGGGAGCGATTCCCTCCTTTTCCCGCACAACAGGCCAGTTCCCGCCGGCCCAGGAGTGCCTGAGTGGTCGCGGCGGAAGGAAATGCCTACTCCCAGAGCCCTTCCCCCCCGGGAGGGACACCTCGACCCCCCGGGTATCGCCTTGGTCTTTTCCAATCGTTATGATGGGGGCAGGTTAATACACGAACTCGTTTTCGTGTATTAGAAATCCCAGTTTCAGCGGCGTACCAGGGCAGCGTCATGAAGCCTTCTGTTCGCTCCTCCAAATCCAGCCTCTCCCCCGAGGTGGGGACACCTGCCGGATGGACCTTCCTGACGAACCACACCCATGTGTTGTTGTGTTTGTTTCGCAATCCTGACGAGCGGTTGCGGGACGTGGCTGTAGCGGTAGGAATTACCGAACGAATGGTGCAGCGGATCGTTTCGGAACTGGCCGAGGCGGGCTATTTGCAGATCACCAAAGAGGGGCGCCGGAACCACTACCGGGTGAATTCCCGGCTTCGCTTGCGTCACCCACTCGAAAGCCGTCACACAATTGGCGAGTTATTGACCACGCTCAGTCCCTCAGAGTGAAAAGTCGAGGTGGGTTTCGTGTTCCGTGCAGGAAATCCGGATCAGTCCTGCTGGTGGGCTGCTTGAGTTCGCCGCGGACCGCTGTGAGGTATCCCATCGGCGCTCCGTTTGGCCCGTATGGGACATGCGGGAACTTCTCGCCACACCCCTTCTGGAGATGACAGGAGTGGCGTGGCAAGAGCCATTGCTCTCCTTTTCAGGTGAGGGTTGGGATTGGTCCCCAAAAGTGAACTTTAGAACACACTTTCAGGTTTATCCCGTGTTTTTGAATCTCTGCAGTTCACATGAAGCAGATTGGTGACTGCATCAAATATCTGTTCACAAAGCCATTTTTCCGCAGTCGTGTGCCGAAAGAGATAAACAAATTCCCCCCTCTCTTCTCGACCTGATTTGTGCAGAGAAACCTCCAAGTCCTGGTCTCTTCGCATTTCCAGACCATTTCATTCCGAAATACCTGTTCACATGCGATGTGATGAGTGGTTTTTGTCGATAAAAATATACCCTTGACTCTCATAATATACGTCGGTATATAGTGTTTCAGAACCTCCTAGACACTGATCATTCGAAACCTTCGGAGATCTGGAGGGGCTACTGAAACACACTGAAGATTTTTGATTTTCTGATCAGATCTTCTGTTCACACAGACACACCGTGTGTCATACAGCCTTCTGAGAGTCAGTCCTGACGATTGGCAGACTTTCCTTCGGGGTGTTTGTCGAGAGTCTGGTTGTTTGTCCTTCCTCTGTTTTCTCTCGACCATCTCACATGCCATCGACCGGGGATGAGATTCAGCGCCGGCAAGCCGTTCAGCGGCTGACCCGGTCGATTCACCAGGTCCAGACCGCTGCCCGAATGGTTTCACGACACTTGGGCGGAGGCGGAGTTGGTTGCCGGGCGGCGGAGGTGATCACTCCTCAGGCGGCCTGTCTGTCACCCGATCGAGCTGGTCCTCGGGAGGCCGAAACGGAGGTTTCACCCACGAATGACACGCTGCTGGCTCCCCACCAACTGGGGGCACTACGGCAGTTTCTCCCCCAGGGCGTGTTGCCGACGGGAGGATTGCTGGAACTGGTTTCGGCCTGTCCGGGCGGGGGGGGTGTCTGGCTGGCTCTCTGGCTGTCGCGGGGAGTGAGTGGCCCCCTGCTGTTGGTCGATGTGCAGCACGAGTTGTATCCCCCAGCCCTGGCCAGCCTGGGGCTTGATCTGCATCGCACTGTCGTGGTGCGACCGCGCAGTCGAGGGGAGGGTTTATGGGCTTTCGAACAAGCCCTGCGGACCCCCGGGGTCGGGGCGGCCTGGTGTCGCGGCCTCAAGTGGAATGAGCGGATCTATCACCGGCTGCAGCGGGCGGCCGAGGCCGGTGGAGCTCTGGGCCTGATCTCCAGCCCGGCCAATCCCCGCCCTCCCCTGGCCCGCACCGCAGCCCGGTGGTTGATCCAGCCCGGGAGGGCTTCACCACAAGAGGGTTTCATTCCATCTCGCGGGAGCCCCCTCCCTTCCCTGCGGCTGGGATCGGGCACGGCCTGGGGAACAGAACCACAATCGTCGGGACGACGGTTGCAGATTGAGTTGCTGCAGTGCCGGGGGGGAACCCCGGGTGCAGTGCTGGACCTGGAACTGTGCGATGAAACGGGTGCTGTGTCTGTGGTTTCCCCAATGGCCACTGCAACGGCTGCTGCTCGAACGGCCTGAATTGAGAAACCGGCCAGTCGTGATTGCCGGTCGGGGACAGCGGGGCCGCGAGGTCCGGTTTGCTTCCCGGCCCGCCCGCGACCTGGGAGTGGCAGTGGGGCAACCAATGGCCGAAGCCGAGGCGCTGCTGGAACCCCCACCGGGCACCCGTTCGACCGGGGGTCCCGCAACCATTCTGGCGGAAGACCGGGCGGGGGACCGCTTGGCCCTGGAGCAGCGGGCTTTCTGGTGCCAGCGTTACAGCCCCCTGGTGGGCCTCGCTCCGGGTCCCGCTCCCGAGGCGCTGCTGGTCTCGCTCGATGGCTGTGCCCACCTGTTGGGTGGAGAAGAACCACTGGCCCGGCAGTTGTTGCAGGATCTGGAACGGGGGGGGCACCATGTCCGGCTGGCGGTGGCTCCCACAATTGGAGCCGCATGGGGCCTCGCGCGGCACTTCGCCCGCCCCCATGAAGAACTGCTCATAACCCCCGCCGGCGTTCCCGCCACCGACCCCGCCTGCCGGGGTTGGCTCGATCTGCTGCCGATCGCCGCCCTGCGGCTCAAGCCCAATCTGCTGGAATTGCTGGAAGAACTGGGAGTGGAAACCGTGGGGGAACTGCGGCAACTTCCCCGGGCCAGCCTCCCCTCCCGATTGGGGCCCGAGATCCTCCAGCGGCTCAATCAGCTGGACGGATTGTGTACCGAAGAGATCCGCCCCCTCGCCCCTCCCGAACCGGCCCTGCGCGACTGGAGCTTCGACGAGCCGGTGGCCGACCGCTCGATTCTCGAAACCATCCTCTGGGAGCTGCTGGGTGACCTGCTGCCCGACCTGGAGCGGCAGCATCGGGGAATACGCCGGCTGGACTGCCGACTGTTCTGTCCCGGACACGAGGTGGTGGTACTGAGCGTGGGTTCGATTCGTCCCCGATCACAGGTCCGGCACTGGCATGATCTGCTGCGTCTGCAGCTGGAGCGTCAGCCCCTGCCGGCCGACGTGGTCCGCATCCAGATCGAGGGATTGGCAGCCGCTCCGCTGGAAACCGGGCAGACCACCCTGTTCGAAAGCCGCGCTCCCCACCTGCAAACCCGGGAGTGGGAGGGACTGCTGGAACGGTTGGGCAGCCGGTTGGGAGAGACCGCGGTCCTGCGCCCCCGCGTGGCCCCGGAGCACCAACCCGAGTGGGCGGGACGGTACGATCCTGTGGGGTTGGTCATCGGAGGGCAGCCTGCCACCAGCCCTCACCCGACACCGGCCTCTCCCCTGACTCCCCGCGGAGAGCCGTTACCCCCCCTGGCCCGCCCCCTCTCTCTGCAATCGCGCCCCGTGGCGATCGAGATGTTGGATATGGCTCCGGCGGGAACCCCGGCCCGCTTCACATGGACCGGGAATGAACACCGTGTGCAGCACTGTTGGGGGCCCGAGCGGATTGAGGCGGGTTGGTGGCAGGGAGCCCACTCACGGCGGGATTACTACCGGGTGGAGACCACCGGGGGACAACGCTTCTGGCTGTTTCGCGAACAGGAAGAGCACACCACCAACAATTGGTTCTTGCAGGGGGTCTTCGACTGACATGCCCGACCTCCCCCCCCGGAAGCGCCGGCCCCTGTGCATTCATCCGTCAAATGCGCCTCATACCGAAGCCAACCGACCGGTCTCTCCCCTTCCGTATGCCGAACTGCACTGCAAATCGAACTTTTCATTCCTGGAAGGAGCCTCTCATCCCGACGAACTGGTTGCCCGGAGTGTCGAATTGGGGCTGGCCGCCCTGGCGATCACCGACAGGAACAGCCTCGCGGGGGTTGTCCGGATGCATGCCGCCGCCAAGCCCGCCGGACTGAAGCTGCTGGTGGGAGCCGAAGTCTGGCTGCAAGATGCCCCTCCCGTGGTGCTGCTGGCTCAGGATCGCGCGGGTTATGGCCGACTGGCCCGCCTGATTACCCGGGGCCGACGGGTGGCCCCCAAGGGAGACTGCCACCTGCGGTTCGACGACCTGGCCACACACACGGAGGGTTTGTTGGCGGGGGTACTTCCCCAGGTAGCCGGTTGGCCCGGGTTTGCGCCCACCGCCCCAACACACCTCTCGTCCACCGCATCGGCACTCCCCGATCCCCCCGGCTGGCTGGCCCGCTATCGGGAGGTGTTCGGCGACCGCGCATACCTGTTCGTCGACCGCCATCTGTCTCCCGACGACGACCGCCGCCTCAACCGCCTGCAGCGGTGGGGAGCCCGAGCCGGGGTTCCCCTCGTGGCCACCAACGACGTGCACTACCACGTTCCCGAACGCCGGTTCCTGCAGGATGTGCTGACTGCCATTCGGCTGGGAGAACCGGTTGCCGCTCTGGGCGACCGGCTGTTTCCAAACGCCGAGCGGCATCTGAAAAGTCCCGGCCAGATCGCCAGCCTGTTCTGGCAAACTCCTGAACTGGTAGCGCGCACGCAGGAGATTGTGTCACGGGGTCACTTTTCCCTGGACGAACTGCGCTATGAATATCCGGAGGAACTCAGCCCTCCGGGACAGACACCGCGGGCGTTCCTGCAGCAACTGGCCTGGGAAGGAGCCCGCACCCGATATCCCGAGGGGGTTCCCCCCCGGGTCGAGAACCTGCTGCGGCATGAACTGACACTGATCGCCGATCTCAACTACGAAGCGTATTTTCTGACCGTCTGGGATCTGGTGCGATTCGCGCGCAGCCGGGGAATCCTGTGCCAGGGACGGGGCTCGGCGGCCAACTCGGTGGTCTGCTTCTGCCTGGGCATTACCTCGGTTGACCCGGAACAGATCGACGTGCTGTTCGAGCGGTTCGTAAGCCGCGAACGCAACGAGGCTCCCGACATTGACGTCGATTTCGAGCACGAACGGCGGGAAGAGGTCATTCAGTACGTCTACGAAAAATACGGCCGCGAACGGGCCGGAATGACCGCCGCCCTGATCAGCTACCGCCCCCGGTCGGCGGTCCGCGATGTCGGGAAAGCCCTGGGACTGTCTCTCGACCGGGTTGATCTTTTGGCCAAGACACTCGAACACCGGCATGACGCCGAAACGCTGAAACAGCGGTTCCGGGAGGCGGGATTGAACGCGCAATCCCGCACGGCCCGACAGTTGCAGACCCTGGTTGATCAGCTGCTGGGCTTTCCCCGTCACCTGTCACAGCATGTGGGGGGGCTGGTCATCACCCGGGGGCCCCTCTGCGAACTGACCCCCATCGAAAACGCCGCCATGCCGGGGCGGACGGTCATTGAATGGGACAAGGATGACCTCGACACACTTGGCATTCTCAAGGTCGATTGCCTCTCACTTGGCATGCTGACCGCGCTGCATCGCTGTTTCGACCTGGTCCAACGCAGCCAGGGCCACACCCTGACACTGGCCAACATCCCCCGCGAAGACCCCCGGGTCTACGAGATGATCAGCCAGGCCGACACCATGGGAGTTTTCCAGATCGAGAGCCGGGCTCAGATGGCGATGCTCCCCCGCCTGAAACCGCGCTGCTTCTACGACCTGGTGATCGAGGTGGCCATCGTACGCCCGGGACCGATCCAGGGAGACATGGTTCACCCCTACCTGCGGCGCCGCGCGGGAGAAGAACCGGTGGAGTTCCCCGACGAGCGGATTCGTGACGTGCTGCAGAAAACCATGGGAGTCCCGATTTTCCAGGAGCAGGCCATGCGGCTGGCGGTGGTGGCGGCTGGTTTCACCCCGGGTGAGGCCGACCAGCTGCGCCGGGCGATGGGGGCCTGGCGACGCCCCGGAGTGATTGACCAGTTCCATCGCAAACTGGTCGGCGGAATGACCGCCAATGGATATTCGGCTGACTTTGCCGACCGGGTCTTCCGCCAGATCCGCGGATTTGGTGAGTATGGCTTTCCCGAGTCGCATGCCGCCAGCTTCGCCCTGCTGGTTTATATCTCGGCCTGGCTCAAACGGCACCAGCCCGCCGCCTTCACCGCGGCACTCCTCAACAGTCAGCCCATGGGTTTCTATGGAGCCGCCCAGCTGGTGGCCGATGCCCGCCGTCACGGAGTCGCCATCCTGCCAGTGGATGTGAACCACAGCGACTGGGATTGCACTCTGGAACTGGCCCCCGAGCCCCTCACAGCAACTCCACCCGACAGCTCCCTTCCCGCTCCTCAAGGGACCAATCGCTGGGGAGTCCGGTTGGGTCTGCGGCAGGTCTCGGGCTTGCGGGAAGAATATGGTCGGCAGATCGCGGCCGTGCGTGGCACGAACCTGTTCCGCTCGGTCGAGGATCTGGGACAAAGGGTGGGGCTGCCCCCCGCGGCTCTCTCCCGCCTGGCGCGGGCGAATGCCCTCGGATCACTCGCCGAATCACGCCGACAGGCGCTGTGGCAGGTGCTGCGTCGCCCGGAGCAAAAGACTCTGTTCGCGCACCTCGAAGATCCCGAACCACGTCCACCGCTGCGTCCGCTGTCGCCCCTCGCCGAAGTGGTGGCAGATTACCGCACGTCTGGCCTGTCGCTGCGCGACCATCCCGTGCGGTTCTTTCGGGAACAACTGGCCGCCTTACGGGTCGTTCGGGCCGGAGATCTGCCGCGTCAACGGGATACCGCCCGCATCAAGGTCGCAGGGCTGGTCTTGATGCGGCAACGGCCGGGAACAGCCAGTGGAATCACGTTTGTCACGCTGGAGGACGAGACCGGGTTCGTCAATCTGATCGTCCGGCCGGAGATCTGGGAGCGGTTCCACAAGCCAGCCCGCACTGCCCGGGCCCTTGTGGCCTGGGGTGTGCTCCAGAAAAAGCACGAGACGATCCACGTGTTGGTGGATCGTCTCGAAGACCTCGCCGCCATCCCCCGGGGGGCCACTCCCGGATCGCGGGACTTCCATTGAACAGCGATCACGTGCCAACAGGAAACCGATGTCCCGGCCGACGAACCGGCCTAGATGAACTCCAACTGCACAGGATTCGGAATGATCCCGGCACGATAACCCCGATCGAGCAGTGTGGCGACCGCCTCGCGTCCACGCTGTCCAAAATCGATTGTCCAGTCATTCACATACATGCCCACGAACTTGTCGGTCCGGGCCTCGTCGAGGTCGCGGCCATACTGTTCGGCGTGCTTGAGCGCCTCCTTACGGTGATCCAGGCCATACCGGATGCTCTCCCGCAGCAGTTCCGTCACCTCCTTCATGGCGGTGGGGCCGAGATCCCGTCGGATCGCATTGCCTCCCAGGGGGAGCGGCAGCCCGGTCTGGTCGTGCCACCAGCACCCCAGATCCACCACCAGATGCAATCCCTGCTTCTGGTAGGTCAACTGCCCCTCGTGGATGACCAGGCCGGCATCCGCCTTGCCCGCAGCGACGATATTCAGAATCTCGTCAAAGGGATGAACTTCGAAGTGGAATGAGTCTCCCAAAAGCAGCTTGAGCGACAGAAAGGCGGTTGTCAGGGTACCGGGAACCGCGATCTTCTTCCCCTTCAAGTCCTCAATCTTCCAGGGCTGCCGTGCGACCACCATCGGGCCATAATTGTCTCCCATACTGGCGCCGCACGAGCACAGAGCATACTTGTCGGTGACGAAAGCATACCCATGCAGGCTGACGGCCGTCAGCTCAAGTTCGCCCTTCAGCGCCCGACGGTTGAGAGTTTCAATATCCTGCAATTCATGAGTGAACCGATAATGACCAGTCTCGATCTTATCGTTCGCCAAAGCATGGAACATGAACGCATCATCAGGATCGGGGCTGTGCCCCACGCGAATCAAGACCGTCTCTTGGGCAACTGGCATCGGGAAAATTCCGCGTCAAAAAGAGTGCGAGGGAACTGTCGGGGAACCGGTTCGGGGAGGCCGAGATTAACGCTCGACTTTGCCTGGAACAAGCCGCCACAGCCCGTTCCAGCCGACTGCGGACTCAAGATTGTAGGCCCCCGTGTCCTCTCACCCATCGGAGAGGCGAAACAGCCGCCGGAGGGCGTCGAGCAGACCATGGGGAGTTCCTTCCCGGGCCTCGTCCCGCAGGGCCTCCAGCGGGGGATGCAGCAGTTTGTTCACCATCTGCTCAATTGAACGTTCGATGTCGGCCCGGTCTTTCTCGAGATGGGGCAACCTCTGGAACAATCGCCGCGTCTCCTGATCAACGACCTGCCGCCACTGTTCACGCAACCGGCGAATGATCGGTCCGGTCGCCTGATGATGCAGTTCCCCCATCAGGCGGTCGACTTCCTGATCGATGATGACCAGGGCCCGATCCACCTCACGCTGCCGCGCCCGACGGTTCCGCTCGCAGATCGCCTGCAGATCATCGATGCAGTAGAGGAACACATTGTCGTCCAGATCCCGGATCGAGGGATCGAAATCGCGGGGCACCCCCAGGTCCAGCACGAACACCGGCTTGTAGGCCCCCTTCTGCCGCGCCAGCCGGAACCGGTCGCGAGGAACAAGGCAGGGCTCCGCGCCGGTCGTGGAGACAATCACATCGGCCTGGGCGAGCCACTCGTCGAGACGTTCGAAGGGACGGACCTGCCCCCCCCACTCCTGCGCCAGGGCCAGGGCCCGATCGAGCGTACGGTTGCAGACCCAGATCTGGCGGGCCCCTTCATCCTGCAGATACCGAACCGCTTCGATGGCCATCTCCCCCGCACCGATGACCAGCACGGTTTTGTCATCAAACCGGTCGAAAATGCGTCGGCCAAACTCTCCCACCGCCACACTTGCGATCGACACACGTCCCTCGGCCAGACCCGTTTCAGTCCGGACCCGCTTGGCCACCCCGAGCGCACGCTGGAACAGGGCGTTGGTCAGTGGGCCACTCGCCGCATGCTGCTGCGCGAGCGTATAAGCCTCTTTCACCTGTGCGACAATCTGCGGCTCTCCCAACACCATGCTGTCGAGACTGGCCGCGACCTGAAACAGGTGACGGACCACATCAGGCCCCGACCGTTCCAACAAGTCGTCGAAGAATTCGTGGACTGGCAGTTGATGAAACTCGGCGAAGAACCTCGCCAGATCCTGGTGGCCCGGAATCTGGTCGGGATCTTCCTGGGCCGTATAGACCTCCACCCGGTTGCAGGTCGACAACAGCACGCATTCCGCTCTGGGGAAGGCGTGCTTCAGGGCGGCATACGCCTGCGGAATCTGCGTCTTCGAGAATGCCAGCCGCTCGCGCAGAGCCAACCCCGACGCGCGGTGGCTGCAATACACAACCTGCAGGTTCACGGAAGCCTCCCCGGAACCAGAGCGTTTCCCGGCTTTTCACTCCCCGGCTGAATCACTGCCGCACCTGGGTTTCAACACCCACCCGGGCAGCTGTCCGCCCACCGCGATGCAGATGGCCTGTCACCAGTTGCAGACCGAAGATGGTCAACAGCACTCCTCCCAGCCCGACGATCGTCAACCAGGCCACCTGTCGCCCCGCCGGTCCCCGCTGAATCAACAACCATCCCAGAGCGGCAGCCAGAAGCAACCAGACCAACCCGCTGAGAATGACAATCGGCTCCGACAGGGCCACCGTCGACCCGGCCGAGGGAGCGGAGAATGACAACAAGAGACCTGATGCATAGCCGAGGGTCAGCAACAGAAACGACATCACAAACGCCCACCGATTCGCCGAGGCCAGCCGGGGCAGGCTGGGCATCTGGAATCCCTGACGTTCGGCGTGCGAAGTTTTCAGACGCCTGTGCTGCAGCAGGTACATGAGCGCCGAGAGGCAGCCGGCGGCTGCCGCGACAACGCCAAACACCAGCAGGCTGGCATGCAGCAGCCCCCAACTCCGCCGCGCCTGGGCCACATACAATTCGGTATTCGGAACCTGATCAAGCTTGTAGGCGACGCCAATCAGCAGCAGCACCAGGGGGTAGACAAAAACCCCCAGATTCAAGCGGGAAGTCCCCGCCGCCAAAACCAGATACACCAGCATGGCCAGCCAGGCGACCACCAGCATCCAGTCGTGAGTCGACGCGAGGAGAGGCGGCAGACTCGCCTGATAACCCCGATTCAGCAGGTACCAGGTATGGGCCAGCAGTCCAGCCGAGGCAAACGCCAGCCCCCCCCACCGTGCCCATCGGTTCGGCCGGCGAAAGCAGACAGTCTCGAGGGCGAAGGCCACCAGATAACTGGCCAGGAAACAAATGAGCGAGGTGTGGGGCATCATGAAAGTGGGCCTTGGGGCCCGAACGGCCCACCATTCACTATATCCGGGAGAAGATCGGAAATCGACTGGGCCATTTCAGCGAGAGGCCAGCCCACATCATTCCGAGTCGGGCGAAACGGCCGAGGTCACGGCCGCCGTTCCAACCTCCCGGAGACTCGTCAATTCAATCTTTCGAAACGCCGACTCCCCTTTCCTCCACACCTGCAAGTGAACCGGAACCCGTGAAGCGAGCACCGCGGCGGCCTGCACGCAGTAGGTCTCCAGACCTGGAGTCGGCATGCCATTGATGTTCACGATCAGATCCCCAGGCCCCAGTTTTCCCGCCAGGACTCCCTCGTGAATTTCACGTACCGCGACTCCGTGCGGCAAATCCGGATCCATCTCAACCGGTTCCTGTGGACAAGCGAGAGAGAGACCCCACTCCCGCTCTCCCGGCAGCGCCGGGGGCAGAAGGGGCTGATCTTCGACCGCCACCGTCAGTACCTCAAACGCATTTCGCCGCAACACACTCAGTTCCAACGTCTGCGGGGGCAGCGTTGCCAGAATCATCCGCTGCAACTCAGGAAGACTGCGGGCCGGAATGTGTTGCGATGCCAACAGGACGTCATCTCCACACTTCAGCCCCGCCAGATCCGCTGGAGAACCGGGCACCACATAGTCGACATGGGCCACCAACGACTGCGCCTGCGATTCGTGCTTCCTCCAGGCAGCATGGGCAAACATCCCAATCCAGCCCCTCCTCACACGGCCGAACCGCATCAGGTCGCCCACCATCGCATCGGCCGCCAAGGCGGGCACGGCATGCCCCTGGCGCTCGTCATGAGCCGCATGTTCGGCAATGCAAATACCCAGGATTTCCCCCTCTGTTGTCAGCAAGGGCCCCCCGACATTCCCCCCAGTCGCCACGTTGGTGCCGATCAGGTCCAATTCATGAATCGCCGAACGGGCCCCCATCGAACCACGCTTCAGCACCTGCCCCAACTGCAGTCCGATCTGGGGGTCATCGACATCGGAGAGCGCCAGCACCACCTGTCCCGGAAATGGAGGATGTCGAGCGATGCCGCGAACACGGATCCAGTCCGGGTTCGGTGGCACAAATTCCAGAATGGCGATGTCCGAAAACTCATCCCCGGACACGAACCGCGCCGAGACTTGTCCCAACTCGGGCTGTGTTGGGGGCGCGTGCACCCGCAAGGGCACAACCGTCCGTCCACGCACCAGCGTCCAGGATGTCAGCACGTAGGCGCGGGGATCGACAATGACGCCGAACCCGATCGTGGACTCTCCCTGGTCTCCAGCCTGGATCCGCACAACCGAGGCGGGAATCTCCTGACCCAACCGCTGCAGCGTCAGCCAGGGATTATCGACAGGTGACCTGGTCTGCACTGCTGGGGACGGAAGCGCCAGAAAAGCCTGGAGCTTAGGCCAAAACCAACTGCTTCCCAGCACACAAAAGAGGCACAAAAAGCCCCCCGCCAGCACCAGACTGGTCCAGCGTTGCAAGGGGGTCTGTTTCATGGGCCGGGGTTTGGAAGAGCCGCAGAATCTCCGCGTGGGCGGAACACGACCCGGCGAAATCACTCCCAGGAGTGATCGCCGGGCCACTGACTCTACTACTCTTCAGGGGACCACAGCCGTTGGCGCGACTCATGTCCCCCACCGGAGCTCACATCGCAGGTTTTTCAGGGAAACCCCGCAGCTGGTGATTCCCCATCTTTTGCTTGCACTTGGGGCACTTTGCCTTGGCCACGCTGTCAGGCGATTTGCCGCCAACCTTTTCTTTCTTGCGGCTGTCTTCACTCACAATCAGGCCGCATTTCTCGCACTTGTGACCCAGAACCACGGCCGGACGGGCCGTATCGGCCTTGTAGTACGGCCAGACACTCTCGGGAATCGCCTGGAATTTCGACTCGCTGTAGTGGCAGGTGTACTCTTCCAATTCATCCTCGAGCGGGATGTTCGTCCCGACACCGAGGTCCTGCAGCCCATACACCTCGCCGAGACACTCCGACAACGCCCGAAACTGGCTCAATCCGAGGCTCAGGTATCCCTTCTCGGTCGCGGTATCCAGGGCAGGCAGACGCAGTCCGATCCGACCTTCGCCGAAAACCGGAACGTCGGCAAACAAGGACTCCTGTCCGGGCACTGTCGGCTGCACAATCTTCAGTTGCTGCAGTTGGCTGCCCGAGAGGCTCAACTGCTCGGGCAGTTTCAGTTCCACCAGCGCCTTTCCGGAGGAAAAATGCTCCAGCATCGCCTTGCGATTGGCCGCTTTTTGCTTCGGCTCCTGCATCGCCCGGAAGGGCCCCCCTCCTTTGAACAGCACTGCGACCAACACATGGTCGGCACTGATACCGAGGTCCGCGGGCAACCCTTCGGCGACCAGGCTTCCCGGAGTCAACTTCAGCTTCTGCGGGACAACCCTGTGGATCAAGACGTCGGTGATCCACTGAGTGTAACCCACGGGAGGAGCGACGGGTGTTTCGGACTCTCCCGATTCCCCCGCGACGGCCAGAGGCGCATCGCCGTTCACAGCGCTGGAATCCGCCGAAGGAACGAAGAAAATCGTCTTGCAGTTGGGACAACGTCCCGTTCGACCGCGATGCTTCTCCTGAACCTGTATGCGGTGGCCTTTCGGGCAATACACCAGGAAACGCCCCGGAGCCAGGACGGCAGATTGGCTGCGTCGACGCCGGCCGCTTTTGGCACGATCCGCCGATTCCTGCTGCTCCTGCAGCGCTGTGTTCAACAGCGCGTCGCCCCCCGCCGTCTCGGAGTGACTCGGCACGGCCACAACCGCCTTCGCCGTGGGCTCTGCCTCACCCACCACGGGAATCGCGTTCTCAGTCGAGGGCGTTTTCGACGGTGGATCCGGGCGAGGACTCGCCTGTTGCTCCAGCGGCACTCCGGCCACAGGGATAAAGTCGAGATCGGACTCATCCTCTTCCGGTTCGACAAGATCGGCACGGATAACCGGGGTCTCCTCAATGGGCTTCAGGAGTGGCGGTTCGGCTTCATCCCCCGTTTCCTTCAGGGCGAAATTATCTCCCGACAGGTCCGGCAACCCCGAGTCGAGTTCCTGCAGAGGTGCCAGCGGAATTTCGTGTTCGACGTCGTCTTCCCCCCCCTCCGAAAACCCAATATCCGGATTCAGATCAAAGTCATCGTCGTCGGCGAGGGTCGAGAAACCCGATTCGGCCGGTGTGTAGGTTTGAATCGGCAGCGAAAAACCCGGTGTCGTTCGGCCGGCATACATCCGCGACGCCATGCGGGCCATCGCCGCCTGTTCGATCTCGGGAGTGAGATAGGCGCCACAATCGCGGCAACGCAGAACTCCCTGAGGCAGCATCATCCCGCACTGGGGACAGGGAGTCTCTCGACTGGCTCCTCCCGAACGACCGACATCGCTGACGACAGGTGGCCGCGTCGGAACAGGTGGAACAGGCAGAGCGGGGAGTTCAGCGCCGCAATCCGGGCACTTGGTCTCATCCCCCATCACCACGGCGTTGCAAGCCGGACAGTCCCGCAGGGCCACATCCATCTAACAGACCTCCCACAGCACGCTGCCGAATGATATTCCAGCCACACCTGAACACAAATCCATATATCCGCTTCCGGACTGAACGGTGTTCATCGCGGGGCGCCACCTGACCAGACTCCATCCTATCAGAGGGTCGACTCAAATCCAGCAGGAATACTGCGCAGGCTGGGCAAACTGCACAAAGGCCGAAAAAAACTCTCTTGGGAGTCGATCAAATCCGCAAACTCGCGACAAACCAGCGTAGAATAAGAGACTTCTCAGGAAAAAACGGCCCCACCCCGTCAAAGTTTGGCTATTCTGTGGAAACAGCCCAGTTGTTCAGAACTCTCCTCAAGCGGATGGTTGGACGAACCGTGGTGCGTGTTCCTGAGAGCCTACTCCTTCAGTTTTGACTTCCCCTGGAGCGTCTTTTCATGTTGCTGTCTCGTCTGTGTCGTTGGTCGGCCGCCGGGCTGACCGCCTGGGCCCTGCTGAGCGGCCCATTGCATGCCCAGGGGCCGGGAGCCAGCCCCCCACCCGCCAGCCCGCCCCAACGCAGCCCCTTCGAGGCCGCGACTTCCGGTGCCAAAAAGGTCGATGGGTTGATCCCCATTTACTACAAGGACCAGCAGATCCTGGCCGAAGTCCCGGCTGGGTTGCTCAACCAGAACCTCATTGTCATCACCTCCATCGCCAAGGGAATCAGTGCAGGTCAGGTTCTGGGGGGTATGAGCTGGGGCTTTGGCGACGATGCCGTCTGGGCATTCAACAAGTCCGGCGAGAAGATGCAGATTGTCCGCCGCAATCCCCGCTTCAAGGCGGCCCCCGGCAGCCCGGAATCCGCGGCTGTCAAGATGGCCTACAGCGACAGCATCCTGTACGCCCTGCCAATCGTCACCACCACCCCCTCGGGCGGCTCGCTGGTCGACATGTCCCGCATCTTTCTCAGTGATGACCAGCAGATCGGCCGGTCGATTGGGATGGGTTTCAGCCCCGACCGGTCGACGGTCGGCGAAGTGAAGGGCTACCCGACCAACACCGAAATCGAGATCAACGCCGTCTACTCCGGCTCGGGTGAACTCGACACTGTTCCCGATGCGCGCGGCGCCCAGGTCGCGGTCCACTACAGCATCAGTCGGCTTCCCCAGAACGACTTCCGCCCCCGCGTCGCCGATGACCGGGTTGGTTACTTCCTCACGGTTGTCAAAGACTTCAGCGACAAGAAGGCCGACGAGAACTTCCAGCGGTTCATCAACCGCTGGCACCTGAAGAAGAAGGATCCCGCGGCCAAGCTCTCGCCCGTTGAAGAGCCGATTGTCTTCTACATCGAGAAGACCACCCCCATCAACCTGCGTCCCTACATCCGGGCCGGGATTGAAGAATGGAACAAGGCGTTTGCCAAGCTCGGTTACGACTCGGCCGTTCAGGTCCGCGACCAGCGCGACAATGATGATATCGATCCCGAAGACGTCCGCTACAACTTCTTCCGGTGGATCACCGCCAACGCGGGCTTTGCGATGGGCCCCTCGCGGGTCAATCCGTTCACCGGGCAGATTCTTGACGCCGACATCATTTTCGACGCCGACTTCCTGTCGACCTGGAAGCAGCAGTACGAGACCTTCACCTCGGCCGACATGGCCGCCCTCATGGGTCAGCCGGTCGACCCCGGTCTGAAGGCCTTCGGTGATGTCCTCAAGAGCCCTCACAACCACCGCCATGGCGAACGCTGCGACTACTGCCAACAGGCGGGAGGCCAGATCGGCTTCGCCGCCTCGGTGATGCTCCTGCGGGGCGACATTGACGCTCCGGTCGGCGGGGTTCCTGACGAGCTCATCGCCCAGGGCCTGAAGGAGGTCGTGATGCACGAGGTGGGACACACCCTCGGGCTGCGTCACAACTTCAAAGCCAGCTCCTGGAAGACCCTCGCCGAAATCGACAATCCCGCCCTTGCCGTCGGCGAAGCCACTGTCGCCAGCGTGATGGACTACACCCCCACGAATATCGCTCCCAAGGGGCAGAAGCAGGGGCTGTATTACACCGGCACTCTCGGCCCCTACGACTACTGGGCGATTGAGTACGGCTACAAGCCCATCATGGGGAATGAACCCGAAGAACTGAAGAAGATTGCCTCCCGCTGCGGGGAACCCGGTCTCGACTATCTGACCGACGAAGACACCCGCGGTTCGGTCGATTCCGATCCCCTGTCGAACCGGTTTGACCTCGGCAAAGATCCCCTCGAATTCGCCCGTCGTGAGACCAAGACTTCCTCCGAACTGTGGGCTCAGGTCGTTGACCGGGCGGTCGTCGATGGCGATGGCTATCAGCGGGCCCGGCAGGCTTTCGGCATGCTGTTTGGCAAGTACTGGCAAACGCTCTCGTACGTCGCCCGGTTCCCCGGTGGTGTGTACGTCCATCGCGACCACAAGGGGGATCCCAACGGTCGCAAGCCGTTTGTTCCCGTCGAGGCGGCGAAGCAGCGTGAAGCCATGAAGTTGCTGACCGACTCGGCCTTCAATGTTCCCGCTCTGCCTCCGGCTGACGTGCTCAACTCGCTCGCCTCGAGCCGCTGGAGCCATTGGGGTACCCGCGACGTTGCCCGGCTTGATTACCCGGTACAGCAGCAGATCGCCAATGCCCAGAGCAACATTCTCAACCAACTGCTGGCCACCAACACCCTCACCCGCCTGAGTGACTTCGAATTGAAGTCGGCGGTCGAAGCCGACGTTTACACGCTGGCCGAGCACCTGCGGATGCTGGTCGACGGGATCTTCACCGAGATCCGCGAGGCCCCCAAGCCGGGTGAGTACACCAACCGCAAGCCCTATATCAACGCTCTGCGGCGCAACCTGCAGCGGACAGCGTTGAAACGGCTCGCTGGGAATCTCACGGGCGGCGGCGGCGGCCTGGCCGCCCTGTTGGGTGGTGCAGCGGCTCCCGAGGATGTGCGCACCCTGGTGCGGATGCACCTGGTGGACATCGACAAGCAGATCACCACCCTGCTGGCGGCCCAGGACGTCAAACTTGACGACTACACCCGGGCCCACCTGCAGGACAGCCAGGAACGGATCCGGAAGGTCCTGACCGCCCAGGTGATGGTCCCGTCGATCGATTGATTGGAACCGTTTCCCGTGCAGGGTGACCCCTTGCAGGGCGGCAATCCAATTGCGAACTTCACACGGCCCGGTGATGGCTTTCTTCACCGGGCCGTGTTCTGTTTCCGCCCGTCGCTTGCTCTTCAGCCTCACTTCCATGTCGACCCCGGCCCCCCCACAGCCTCCGCTCTTCCTCTCGCGGATACTCGGCTTTGCGGGGACTCTGTTGCTGGCCTGCTGGGCTGCAATGCATGTTGTCTGGAACACCAATCTTCCGCTGGGAATTCCCGGCGAATGGGTCTGGCCGCGGATTGATTCACCGGAACCTCTGGTCTGGCGGTTGTT
Organism: Planctomycetaceae bacterium; assembly: GCA_046339535.1. GTDB lineage: Bacteria > Planctomycetota > Planctomycetia > Planctomycetales > Planctomycetaceae > UBA10511. The sequence goes on from JBKDUK010000477.1 coordinate 30,219, forward strand.
GATCCCCGCGGTGGTCGGGCTGATTTACCTGGGCTTCGTGTGGCGTGCGTGCGAGGCGGTGGAATCCTGGAGTCCCTCCCGTCTGGTCATCCACCTGGCCAGTCTGGCCGGATTGGGGTTTGTATGGCTGGGAAGCCTGCAGCAGGCCTGTCCCGAAGGTTACGACCTGGGAAAGGCCGCGTGGGTCCTGTACTACCCCAAATCCTCCGGCTACTTCACCGCAGCGCGAGCCCACCAACACGATCTGCCCGCTTATCTGGCCCGCTATGAAGAAGTCGTTGCGGAAGGAGATGTACTGCATCAGGGAACGCATCCTCCGGGGCTGATCCTGGCCTTCAGCGCTCTGCTCCACACGGTGGAACGTTGGCCGGCTGTGATCCCGCTGCTGCGCGAGACCGAACCCGCATCGGTGTCACGTTCATTTGATGAACTGCAGACGCTGTCGCGACAATCCCCCCCCGGTGGAGGAGCGGGGGCCCCTCTCACACCGGCCGATCGGGCCGTGCTCTGGGGGGCGCTGTTGCTGGTTCAGGCCGGAGCGGCACTCACCGTTGTGCCCCTGTATGACCTGGCCCGCACAACCACTCAGAGCCGAACCTGCGCTTTGCTGGCGGCAGCCCTGTGGCCCGTGGTCCCGGCTCTGGCGATATTCATTCCCAAGTCGGATGCCCTGTTCCCCCTGTGGACCTGTGGGTTGATCTGGACCGCCCTGCGCGCGGCGTCATCCCCACCACGGCAAGCCTGCGGATGGGGATTTCTGACCGGAATCCTGTTTTGTCTCGGAATGCTGCTGAGCCTCGCGATGCTCGTCTGCGGCTGCTGTGCCACGGTGGCGGCCGTCGTCCTGCGCCGGCAACGAACCCGTCGCGTGCTCGATACCGCATCACTGGTGGCCCTCGCGGGAGCGGCGGTTGGCTTCGGCGGGACAACCGCCCTGCTCAGCGAGAGCCTCGGTTGCAGCCTGCCCAGCATCTGGTGGTGGAACTACCGCAATCACGCAGGGTTTTATGACCAGTACCCGCGCACCTGGTGGAAATGGCTGGCGGAAGGGCCGGTGGAACTCGCGTGCGCGGCCGGCTTACCCATCGCCTGGGGAACCTGTGCCGAGGCGGTCCACTGGGTTCGGAAACGGGGTTGGTCGATCCCCCTGATCACTTTCGGATTCACCTGGGGAGTGCTGTGGCTGACCGGCAAAAACCGGGGTGAGGCGGCCCGTCTTTGGCTGTTCCTGATTCCCCTGCTGTGCTGGATCACCGCTCACCTGCTGGCACGGCTGCCTCCGGAACAACGCCAGCGGACGGGAGTGGCACTGCTGGCCCTGCAGATGATCACTGCGGCTGGAATTGTGCTCCGGGTGGGGGGCTTCGAGTATTGAGGCGGCGGTACGCCAACGCGGGTTTCAACGGGTTACCGCCGTGACACCCGATTCAATCTCGCTGCCAGCAGGCACGTCAGCATCGCGCACGCCCCCGGTCGCCCGCAACAAGAGTGGCAACACCACGAGTTTCCCCAGCAATCCCCCCCGCATCGCCGCGCTGGAGAGAATTCCGAAATAGACCAGCGGAATGAAATTCGAAGCTGTCAGAACCAGGAATCCCGCCACCAGGGCGAGGTTCGCGTACAAAAGCGCACTCCCCACATCCTGCTGGGTGCGTTGCAAGGCGGCCGAAAACCCATCGCCGCGCTGCAATTCCCGCCGCAGCCCGGCGAGGTAATGAATGCTGGAATCAATCGTCAGCCCCATTGCCACGCTCGCGATCATCGCGGTTCCAATGTTGATGGGAAGATTCAACCAACCCATCACCGCCACCACGGCGCCAATCGCCAACAGGTTGGGAACCAGCGACAACAAGCCCACCCGCACACTCCGCTGGGCCACCGACATCATCACGGCCATGCAGGCCGCCGCCAGAAAGAAACTGACCCACTGATCCCCCAGCAGGCTATCCGTGAGATAAGCCAGCAGCACATGCAGGCCCGTTGCCACGGGACGCTCCCCTTCCACGTCGCTGGGGAAGACGTGACGGGCCACGGTCTCGACCTGGTCAATCAATGCCAGTTTGCGTTCGGAGCGCTGCCGTTCCGAAGAGCGCAGCAAAACCCGCATCCGGCCCGAGTCAGGGTTGTAAAGACTGTGGGAGAATTCGGGTTCAAACTGTGCCAGCAACCGGCTCTGAGCCGCCAGGTTCGGAATGACGAACGGAACCCGCGGTACGAGGTCGATCCCATCGCTGAAGGCCAACACCTTGGTCAGTGCCGGGGAGTCGGTCAGCGGATCGCGCAACTCCCGCAGTTGGCGGGCCAGATCGCGCACCCGTTCCACGAAGGCATCATCCAGAACCGCGGGAGCCGGGAAGTTCAGCTCCCACGCCCCCGCCCCCCCCAGATTCGCCTCCACAAAATCAATCGACTTCAGGATGTGACTGTCGGGGCGGAAATTGCGGCTGAAGTCGGTCTCGACCGTCAGCCGGGAACAGCCGAAGAGGGTCGCCAGCAACAAGATCCCCAACACCCCCCACACCTGCCCGGGACGCTGGTCCACCCAACGGGCGAGCCACGCGAGGGCCCGTGCCACCAGTCCGCCTCCCGGAACCGGCCGGGGGTCAACCGCCCCAGGTCCCAACAACCCTCCCCCCGGAACAATCAACGCCATCGCCGGCAGGACCAGCAGAGTTCCCAGGGTCATCATCAATCCGAAACTCGCCACGGGCTGGATGTGGCTCGACAGTTGCGCCGCGAAACCTCCCGCCGTTGTGGCACAGGTCCAGAAGATCGCCGGAGCCAGTTGTACGATCGCCAGCTTGAGCGCCTCCCGAGCCGAACGCCCGGCGCGCAATTCCTGGAATCGAACCACGATGTGGATGACGGTCGCCACCCCCACGATGGTCACCAGGGAGGTCAACATCGAGCTGACCATGCTCAACCGCAATCCCAGCAGCACCAGCAGTCCCCGGGTCCAGAAGACGGTCGCCCAGACCACCGCCAGCGGTACCAGGGTCCACCGCAGGTTCCGGAACAGGATGAGAATCACCCCCAGCAGCAGCACGGTCGACCAGAGTCCCAGCCGTCCACCATCCTGCTCGACATATTCGAACATGTCGTGCACCTGGACCGGCTCTCCAACCACCGAGGGCTGCAAGCCGGTTTTCTGCTGGAACTTGCCGCAGATCTCACGAACCTGGCGAATCGTCTCGGCTCGCGTGACCGGTGCGTTCCCCAGGGGAAGCAGCCGCAGGACCACCGCCGTCGTGAAGTTGTCGTTCCCCAGTACCATTCCCCGCGCCAATTCCCGGGTCCGCTGTTCCAGTGTCCCCAGTCCCGGCAGCCGCGCCATTCCCTGGGCCCGCCCCACAACGCTGGCCAAATCCTGGGTCGACTCGGCCCGAACGCCGGGAACTTGCGACAACTTCCCCGCGAGATCCGCCACCACTTCGAGCCGGGCGGGACGAAACAGGTTCGCCTGAGTGTCGAACAACTCCGGATCACGCCAGGCGACCAGAATGAGTTCGTCACCACCAAACAGCGCCCGGCTCTCGCGGAACTCGACGAGCCGACGGTTGTCCTGGGCGAACAGCGCCTCAATCGACTGATCAAATTGCAGTCGGCGTGAGAGGGGAACGGCGCATGCCGTCAGCACACAGGCCAGTATAAAACCGGCGGCCCGATGTTCGACCAACCACCCCAGGCAGCGATCCAGGAGATGGGCGAAGGAAGATGGCATATCGGGGCGTCGCGGGAGGAAGTGACTGGCTGCTCCAGATTGTAGACAGACGGTGCCACAACCCGTCATGGCCAGCGTTCCCCCTCGCCCGTTTCAGCCGGGGAAATCTCACCCTCGCCGCAGGGTGTCAGCGACGGGTCCGCTGCCAGCGCGACGGTTCGAGTGCCAGATCGGCCTCGTCCTCGTCCGCAGCCTCAGATTCGGCCGCCTCGGTATGGTGTGCCTGGCTCAGGTTACCCGCCATCCGGTTCCGATCGTTCGGAGCCGGTGTCGGGGTCGCCCGAGTCATCGGACGTTCCGCCACGGGGGGTGTGGTGAAGCCCCCATCCAACAGCACGGCATAACCCAGGGTGAGGGCGATGCCAAACACCAGAAAATTCACTGGCCAGGACGGTCCCAGCAGCTTCGTGGCACTGCCCGCCGACGACTTCAACTGCACTCGCCCCCCGTTCCAGGCCACGCTGTAAATCTCGTCCAGCACCAGGTGGGAACCAAATCCCAGCCCCACCCCCACCGCCATCAGACCCCGGACCGCCACGGAATCATTGAGGTAGGCCAGAAAGGCAATTTCGGCGGCAATCACGAGGGCGGGCAGGCTGTGGAACATCCCGCGATGCACGCAGGTGAGCTGCAGAATTCCGGACGCCACATACCGAATGGCCACATACAAGATGACCGCCAACAGCAGGGCGGCCTCGCGCGAGCCACCCCAATGCTCGAGACGCTCCATCATCACGATCGGGCCCACGGCGGCCAACAGTCCGAAGACCTCCCGGATCGGCCGCCCCGAGTCAGAATCCAGATCGGGCAGCATCCCCGAGACTCCGGTCAAAACCCCCGCCAGCGCCCCCTGAATTCCCGTAAACCCCAGCAAGACCGTGGAAGAGAAACCATACACCGCTCCCAGAGCACCGCTGGTCATCACGTGCGTGCGGTAATCGGCCATGGCAACGAGGCATCCTTGCGAAGTGACTTCGACGCGTCGGGCGAGTGACCGTGGGGACCATATTCCAGCCCGAACATGACGCGCGAACCATACTCCGTTTACCGCTCTCCGGGAACAGGAAAATGGTCCCGACCCGAGGCGTCTCTGCGATCCAAGGCTCCCGCTCGGGACTGTCACTCAGAGCGCACTTGGTCACTCCCATCGGTCTCCCGGTCAACTGCACTGCAGTCAACCTCGACCCGGTTCATCCCCGCCCCAGATACAACTGCTGCGAGGGGAGCACAATCGCCTCCAGCATGTTCACCTCGGGGGGCAGGGTGACCATGGTGTGGGCCACTTCCGCCAGCGTCTCAATCGACATCATCGGCTCGGTGTCGGAGGTCAGCCCACTCGACTGCCGCCGTTCGACCAGCACGTTCCCCGGATGCAGGCAGCCGCAGGTGATGCCATAGGGCCGCCCATCGAGCGCGGTCGCCTGGGTCAATCCCCAGACCCCAAACTTGGCTGCCGAGTAGGGGGCGCTGTTTTCGCGCGGCCGCTGGGCCGAGATTGACCCGATGTTCAGAATCCGCCCCCCGCCCTGTTCACGCATCATTTCGAAGGCTCTCCGGGTGCAGAGAAAGGCCCCCGTCAGACAGGCTCCAATCACGTTGTTCCAGGCCTCCAGAGAGACCGTGTCGATGCGGCCCCCGTCGAATGCACCGGCATTGTTCACCAGCACATCAACGCGCCCCCACTCCGCCCTGACATGCTCGAAAAATTCGTCGACCTGATCTTCCGCCGCCACGTCCACCGGCTTGGCGAAGACCTCGGTACCGCTGCTGCGCAGTTCGGCCGCGAATGTCTCCAGCTTCAGCACATTCCGGGCACACAAGGCCAGCCGGGCCCCCGACTGGGCGAACCGGCGGGCCATCCCTTTGCCCAGCCCCTGGTTGGCACCCGTAATCACACAGACTTTGTTTTCCAGCGGTTTCATGAAGCAGCACCAGGTGTCAGGCAGTTCTCCGGGAACCGTCTGCCCAAGCGGCCTGGTTCCCTGTGCCAGATTTCAGCACCCCGCCGGGGCTGTGGCAAGGGGATTGCACCTTCCTCTCACCCCGGCATGGTTCGGAAAACCCGCAATCGTTTCGGATCCCGGCCGAATCCGGCGTTTTCAAAGGACCCGGCACACCTGCCCGCCGGGAACGCGGCGCACCAACCGCCGCATCTCCAGAACCGTCAGCGTGGCCAACACACGGGAGGCTTCGAAACCGGCCGTCCGCAACACATCGTCCACCGCGATCGGATCGATGGTCACCAGATTCAGCACCCGCCGCTCCTGATCATCCAGATTCAGTTCCCGGGGAGTCAGAATCATCTGGTCGGTGGCGGTCACCACCGGGGCCATCAACGGCCCCAGTGCCTGCAAAACATCCTGTACATCGCGCACCAGGGTCGCCCCATCCCGCAGGATGTCGTGACAGCCCGCGCTCGCCAGACTGTCGATTCTCCCCGGCACCGCGAACACCTCACGCCCCTGCTCCATCGCATGCCGTACCGTGTGCAGCGCCCCCGAATTCCGCGCCGCCTCCACCACAATCACTCCGAGCACCATACCGCTGATGATCCGGTTGCGCTGCGGGAATAACCCGGGCAACGGCGGCTGCAGCAGTTTGTTCTCGGTCAGCAGCGCTCCCTGTCTGGCAATCTCGTCGGCCAGACCGACATGCTCGGGGGGATAGATCTCCCCCAGACCGGTCCCCATCACCGCCAACGTCCGCCCCCCCGCCTCCCACGCCCCCCGATGGGCCGCCCCCTCAATGCCCCGCGCCAGTCCGCTGACCACCGTCAGGCCGGCCCGGGCCAACCCTCCGGCCAGTTTCTCGGCCACCTGTCGGCCATACATCGTGCACCGCCGCGATCCCACAATCGCCACCGCCAACTGGTCCTGCGGGCGATATTCTCCCCGGCAGTAGAGAATCGCCGGGGGATCGTGAATTTCCCCCAGCGACGGGGGGTAGTCATCCGCTCCCCGGACCAGCAGCCGCAAGCCCCGCTCGCGACACCGCTGCAATTCCTGCGCGGGCTCGCGTGAATGCCGTGCGGCGATAATCGACGCCGCCAACCGGGGCCCCACCCCATCCACCGCGAGCAACTCGTCCCGGTTCGCCTCGAAGACCGCCTCGACCGTTCCAAAGTGATCGAGCAACTCATGATGCGTCCGCGGTCCCACTCCGTCGACCAGATGCAGCCGCAGGGCGGTCAACAACCGGACCTCGTCGGCATCACGAACCGGCGCAGGACGGTCCGCTTCCGGAATCAGGCTCTTGTTCATGACAGATTCCCTTCCCAGCACTGAGGTTGAGGGTTCCAGTCGACGGACCACTCAGGACCGCCGGATGAACTCGGCTGCATAGCTCCGCACCTGTTGCCCATTGAGCACATGCACCATTCTCAACTGCGAAATGGTCTCCTGGCTGAATTGCGCCAGAGGAACATGCAGCAGTTTCTTGCCAAACCGCCGGGCGATCTCCCGCCACGCGGGGCCGGGGGGGGCCTCGCTCAACACCGCCACGTGCCGATGGGCGCTGTGCAGACAGCCAGCCGCCAGCAGGCGTTCCTCCAACGTGTCGGCGAAATGCAGCCGGCGGTCGGTCCAGATGTCGGGAATCGGCCGGGGAGGAAACAGAAACAGCGCCCCGCCATAGGTCGCCAGTCCAATCCCGGGACCGACCAGTTCCTGCGAGAAATCGGTGGCGAACAGAGCCAGGGTCGATTCATCCTGGTGCTCGGCATACCAGGTCACCCGCCAGGGGTAGTCACGCGGATCGGCCGGTGAATCGAACAGCATCACCACGCAGTCGAGCGAGCCGCGCGACGGCGGGAGGACCTTCACATAGAGGTCGCCCGTATGCCAGTTCCGCAGCGTCTCCCGCAGGTCGAGCCCGTCACGCAGGCTGGTCGAGAATTTCTCGGTCCGCGCCAGGTCGAGACCCAGCAGCGCCCGCGCTTTGTCTTTGATCACACTGCGGAACTTCTCGATCGCCACATCGTCGGGAGGCCAACTGCAGTGGTTGTGCGGATTCCACCGGCTCGCCCAGTCCTTCTGCTTTTCGCGCGAAGGCCGCCGCTTCAGTTGCAGACTCCGCCATTCCAGGGGCGGCCCGGGCAACCGCGACTTCAACTGCAGCACCGTCCCGTCACTGGTCCGCCCCACTCCCACCGACAGATCCATGCCAGGCCACCCTTCGGCCGGGCTGTAGGGATACTCGCGAGATTCTTCAGCCAACGAGACGGCGTATTGGTCTCCGCCAATCTGCTGCGCGGCCAGAACCAGCGTGTAGAGGTCGGGGGTCATCCGCCGTTCGATCAGCGACAGGTTGCGGGCGTACCGCAGCATCAACCCCAGCTTCTGCGGCGTCAGCCTGCGCGCCCGACGGCCATGCATCGCCCGGTCGCGGTCACGCGCCAGCAACAGCAGTTCCTTCACGCCATCGATCGAGAGATTTTCGTCGTCATCGAGTTCGGCCCGCGCCCGTTCATACAACCCGGTGATACAGGGCAACTCTCCGAGCAGAAACAGCAGCGAATTCGCCGAGGGAGCAACCCGCTCGGTCTCTTCGACCAGCTCATCCTCCAGCGCCTCACTCCCCTGCAGGTACTCGTGCCGCAGCAGGGGCCATTCGTCGAACGAACAGACGCAGAGCACCGAGGCGAACTGCTGTTCCAGTTCGCGCAGCCGGCGGGCCATCGTCCGCACCCGGGCCACCAACTGCGTCGACGGAGTCCGCCGCGAAAAGGGCAACACGGCCGCCGCGAACAACTCCCATCCGGTCTTCTTCAGGGAATAAGGATCGGGCAGGGTCCGGGCCACCGGCTCGAAGACCGCCGTCTCCAGGTCGATAAACCGCCTCGCCATCCGCTCCTGCAGCGCCAGCCGCAACGCGGCGATGACCGGCTGACAGGGGTCGATCGGTACATAACTGGCCCCCCGGGGCGTCTCCTCCGCCTCGTCCCGCTCACTCGGGGGCTGCCACTCGCCGGTCTCCGGGCCCGTTTGCCAGTCGGCCGGCTCGCGCTGCAGCACCATCCCAATCGAGGGGAGCGACTCGATCGCCTCCTCGACATCCCGCTGGAACGACGGGGGCAAGGGGACCGCGAGACAGTCGAACGATTCCGACAGCATCCGCCGCCGCAGCTCGACCGCGAAATCTCCCGAACCATGAATCACCGGCAACACGGTCAGCCGCGGGCTGAACCGCAGCAGCGAGGGATCCCGACGCGTCATGACTGGCCATCCTCATCGTCGTCGTCGTCGAAGTCGTCGTCCTCTGTGAACTGGTCTGGGTGCAGGGGATCGTTTGGATCGAAGAAGAAATCCCCGAGGCCCATCGGCACAGCCGAGCCCCCCAGAGTCCGCAGTTTCCGCTGGGCCAGTTCCTTGAGGTTGAGCGCCTCCTCCCCGAGGCACCGCACCACCGCTTCGCGCCACGCCTCATCCGCCGCGAGAGGATTCTTCGGATCCTGGGCCATCCGCTTGAGGGCGTACCGCAGAATCGACAAGCCATCGCGGGTCGAGAAGTCGAGCTTCAATCCGTGAGCCGCCTGCAGAAACTCCACCGTCAGGTTCAGCATTCCCTCTCCGGCGAATGGCAGGTGATAGCGCAAAATCGCCAGTTCGTCCTGCCGGTTCGGATAGCCGACCGCCAACGTCGGCTGCAGCCGGCTTTGGATGTAATCGGGCACCTCAAACGTCGATTCGTCTTCGTTCATCGTGACCGCACACCGGAAGTCGGGGTGGGCCGGCACGGTGATCCCCGCCACAATCGACTCGACATACCGCCGGTGATCGAGCAGCGGGGCCAGGCTGGCCCACGACTTCTCGTTCATCCGGTTCCCTTCATCGAGAATGCACACCCCCCCCTTGATCATCGCGGTCACCAACGGCGACGCGTGATAGACAATCTTGCCACTCTCGGCCAACACCGGGGTGATCAACAGATCCTCCGGGCGGGTATCCGCAGTGCACTGGTGAATATACAATGGCTGTTTTCGGACCTGGGCGGCCGCCATCCCGAGGGTGGTCTTGCCAATCCCCGGCATCCCGACAATGCGTGGCGCGAGGGGCAAATCCCGTCGATCCACCACCAGCCAACACGCCAGCAGTTGCTTCAGCACTTCCCGTTGCCCAATCCACTCGCCATCCGAGGCATCGGGTTTCCCCAGAAAAACCCGCACTCCATCGATGTCGACAAACTCCGCCATTTGGTCTCAACTCTCTTGATCACAGGGTCCTGAAGTCAGTTCCCGAGACTCCCCCCGGCGAACTGCCCATCAGTATATCTCCCCGTCCCCCCTTCGCCCAGCCCCCAGTTCACAAATTTTCATGTCCGGTTCGCCAGCGTCTGAGAACTCCATCCCTTCCCCCCCTCCCGAAGCCCCCCCAGCCGGGCCTCGTCAACTCCCCCGCCGCTGGCGCCGGAACTGGGGCGAACAGGACCGCCGCCTGCTCGAGGGGCCCCGTTCCCGATGGGCCGAGTTCAAGTCCCTGCTGCATATCGTCTGGGAGTTCCTGGCGGGGTTCCGCGAACTCCACTTCATTGGCCCCTGCGTCACCGTATTCGGATCGGCCAGGTTTCCCCCCGGTCACCCGTATTACGAATTGGGACGCCAGGTGGGTGCCGAGATCGCCCGCCTGGGCTTCAATGTCATGACTGGTGGCGGCCCGGGAATCATGGAGGCGGCCAACCGCGGAGCCCAGGAAGCCGGCGGGCACTCCATCGGCTGCAATATCATCCTGCCCAAAGAACAGTCCCCGAACAACTACATCGATCGCCTCATCTCATTCCACTACTTCTTCATCCGCAAGGTGATGCTGGTCAAGTATTCGCAGGCGTTTGTCATCTTGCCTGGGGGCTATGGCACACTCGACGAGGCCTTCGAAGCCGCGACGCTGGTCCAGACCGGCAAAATGCACGAGTTCCCCATCATCTTCATGGGGGTCAAGTACTGGCATCCGTTGTTCGATTTCATCCGGAATGGCATGGCCCAGGCGAAGACCATCGATCCCGATGACATTGAGCGGTTCCTGCTCACCGATTCGATCGACGAATTGCGGGCAGGCCTGGAACAGACCCCCTTCAAGCTCTTCGCCGGCAAGCCGCTGCCTGAACGGCGCTGGTGGCTCGGGGAATAAACCACCGCCACTGCAACACCGGCAGCACCCTATTTCTTCTCGCCCGCTCCCTTCGCCACCACCCCCCAGGCCTGCAACAGGTTTTCACCCGCGACCGTCCCCCGGCTGATGGCGACCAGTCGCCGGCCATCGGGGCTCACCCCAAATGCCATGGTGTTTTTGGGGCCCTCGTGTTCCTGCAGCAACGTCAGTTCGGGCCCTTTCCAAAATGCCAGGGTTCCCTGACCCACCCCCGCCAGCAGTTTCCCCCCCTGCATCCAGCGCAGTCCCACGGGGGCCTGGTCTTCCATGTCTTTCTCGGGAAGAGATTCCCCCGTCGCCGCATTCCAGATTTGCAGGCGGAACATTCCTGAAGGCAGCGCCAGAAGCCGCTCCCCTGCCGGATCCAGCAGAGCGGAGATCATCGTGCTCTGATTGTTCAGCACCTTGATCGCACAGCGTTCCTCTCCTTTTTCAGAATTCCAGATCTTCGTCGTCTCCCGGAAGGGGGCCGCCGTCACCCACGGACCGTCGGCGTTGAACACCGGCGTCACCACAAACCGATCCTTCCCCAGTTCAATCGTCCTCTGCCACTCTCCCGATTCCGCCTCGTAGAACCGCAGCGATCCCGACTGTCCCCCCACCACCAGCACTTTCCCATCCGGTCGGAAGGAAACGTTTGGGCCCCGCCCCACATCTTCGAGATAGTACCCGTCCCCGGTCTCCAGATGCAGCACCTCCACTTTCCCTTCCATCGTCACCCAGGCGGCCAATGGCAACCTGGGATTGAATGTGAACGAGGTGATCCTGCGCCCCAGGGCGGTGTTTTTCAGAACTTCGAATGTTTCGGCATCGCGAACCTCCACCCCCTCTTCCTGCGCGGTCCGGTACGCGATGATTCCGACGATCTCCCGCGAGTCGGGCCGCCAGGCCAGGCTGGTGAGCCGCACGCTCTCGCTGTGAATCTCTTCCAGCCGGGAGACGTTCTCAGCCGTGATCACCTCGAGATCCAACCGCCGTCGAACCACCGTCGAGGCATCCGCCGGCATCCCCTGCCCCCAGGCGACCGGGCCGGCGGCCCCCAGGCCCCCCACCCACAGGCTCAAGTACAGACCCAGGCGGGCGCACATCGATGCGCCGAGGCGAGCCAATTCACAGAACTGCCCCCGGTCTGCCTTCCGGCGCCAGGCGGAACGGGGCCCACCGGATGATGACCGGGGCTCTGGAAATGCGGCAGTCGGCAGCAGGTTTGGCACAGGAAACTCCGGGACGGCGTGGATGCCGGATTATTCCGTTCCGCGCCCCCCGCTGCCAGTCCAGCGGCCGCCGCCAATCCCCAGACAAACCTCCCGCGCAAATCACGGCCGGCGGACGTATGATCCGGCCGTGGCGAACCGTCCCCCAGAACAGGCTCTCTCCAGGATCCTCCCATGGCTCCGCATCCCTCCGTTGTCGGTTCTTCAGATCGCCGTACTTTTCTGCAGGCCATCGGCCTGGCGGGGGGCCTGGGGGCCCTGCCCGCCGCAGCGCACGCTGACGATCGCCCCAGCTCTCTCGCCATCACCCAGGTCGAGACCTTTGCGCTCGAGCATCGCCTCGCCCGGGCGATGGGGCCCTCGACGGCCATGTCGGACCTTAAGGATGCCCTGCTGGTGAAGATCTCCACCGACAGTGGGCTGGTCGGCTGGGGCGAGACGGCCGACGTCGGCGGGACCCGCGGCATCATCGAAGATCACCTGAAGCCCCAGCTGCTGGGGAAAAATCCGCTCGAGCATCGCCGCCTGTGGCGGAGCCTGTGGGGGGCCAACTTTGGAGACGGCCGTGCCGTGGCGGCGCTCGACATCGCCCTGCACGACTTGCGGGGCAAAGCTTTGGGACTCTCGATCGCCGACTTGTACGGCGGTCGGCTGCGCGACTCGGTGCCAGTCTATGCCGCCGTGATGAACTACCACGAAGGACTCGAGCCCGAGAAACAGTTCCCCGAAGAGGCCCGGCAGATGGTCGCCCGGGGTTTTCGCAACCTCAAGGCCCGGACCGGTCGGTTGGGACATCGCCGGGATCTGGGCATTCTCACCCGGGTTCGGGAGGCGGTCGGCCCCGAGATCCGCTTGCTGACGGATGGCAATGGCGCGTTCACCCTGCCGCAGGCGGTGAAGTTTGGCAAGGAGCTGGAGAAGCTCGACTTTTACTTCTTTGAAGAACCGTTGCCACAGGGTCTGAACTACGCCGGCTACGACGAATTGACCCGCTCGCTCGACATCGCCGTCGCCGGGGGCGAGGTGCTCGATTCGCGGGCCTCGGCGCGCGACCATCTGGTGAAGCGGTCGTTCGATGTGATCCAGCCCGATCCCACCCTGTGTGGGGGGATCGGCGAGGTGCTGTTTATTGCCGAGATGGCCAGGCTGTTCAGCATCCAGTGCCTGCCGCACTGTTACGCCGGCGCGATTGCCGACGCCGCGACGCTGCAATTGCTGTCGCTGCTGCCGCCGTTCACCTTCGGCTTCAGCAGTGACGAGCCGATGCTGGAGTACGACGCGGGGGAGAATCCGTTCCGGGACGAGGTGGTCCCCGCCGGTTTCCGTCTGGCCGACGGCCGGTTCACAGTCCCCACCGGCCCGGGGCTTGGGATTGAGGTCGACGAAGGGGCGGTCAAGAAGTATGCCCGCGCGCGACGCTGAGGGACTGCCCGCCGGCGGATTGCCGGCGGGGTTGGGATAACACCATCCACTGGGTGGAACAGCGGAATCAGGCGGCCTTCGGCAGCCGGATAATGACCGGCTCTTTCTGGGCGACCACCGACTGCAGGAATTGTTCAAAGACCTGCATGTCGAGGGCGGAGGCGGTTTCGTTCTCGGGATGCCACTGCACCCCCACGGCGAACCAGTTGGGGTCGGTCGATTCAATCGCCTCCACCACGCCGTCCGGGGAAGTGGCCGAAACCATGAAGCCCTTGCCGACGGTGTTCACCGCCTGGTGGTGGTTGCTGTTCACCCGGATTTCCCCAGGGCCGTACATCTTGTCCATACGGGTGCCGGGGACGATGTTGAGGATGTGCCGGAGGTTGGTTTCGACGTTGTCGTGGTGATGGAGCGCCTTGGGGCAGTCTTCCATCACATGCTGGTAGATGGTGCCGCCGCAGATGACGTTCAACAGCTGCATCCCGCCACCGATGGCGAGGATGGGCATGCGCATTTCGACCGCCATGCGGCAGAGACGGCGGTCGAAGTCTTCGCGGCGGGAGGGCATGGGGCGGGTGTGGGGGTGCTTCTCCATCCCGAGGCGGACCGGATCGAGATCCTGGGCACACCCCGAGAGCACCAGCCCGTCGAGCATCTGCAGCATCTGGCGCAGGTCATTGTCGTCGGCCAGGGGGGGCATCAGCACGGGGATCGGGTTGATGAAGTCGGTCTCGCGGTTGCCAGTCTTCAACCGGGTGGCCGAGATCGAGTCGTAATAGCCGGTGTTGAACCAACTGAGGGCGATCGCATCCTTGCGAGCGGGGCGGAAATCTCCGTTGATTCCAATCAGGGGCTTGTTGGACATGGGCAATCCTTTGCGACAGGTCGGGAGGGAAGCAGGACGTCGGACTCGATCGGCGGCCGCAGCCGGGCGACAGGCCCGACCGCGAGGCCGGCGGACCGAGGGACTGGAATCGTCATTCCACAAACCCTCCAGCAGAGGGGTGAGGAACAGACGCGGAAGCCTGTCTCTCGAGAGCGAGAACTGCTCAGGTCGTGCGAAGGAGGAGTGAACCACCAACCGGCAGAAACGGCAGTGCCAAAGCACAGCCGCGCCCGCGTCGGTTTCTCCTCAGAGCCTCACCAAATGCAGCAGCCCAGCCATCAACACCGAAAACGGTGGAGAGCCAAGGTCCGACTGGGTGGTTGAGGCAGGCGACGCTCATCCCTGAACATCTTCTCCGAGAGCTGTTCCCTGCCAGGACGGTTCGCAGGTGATGCGAGCACCAGTCACTGGGAGACAGCAGGTTCCGAACCAATCCTTCGGTTCGCCGGGTGGGACCATCCCACACGCGGATCAGAACCCGACTCGGGAGGACAATCAGTTGGTCCCGGGTCAGGTGAGCGAATGATACCGACGGCCAAATTCACCTGTCAAAGAAAAACCAGATTTTGTGGAAAAATCGTTACCTTCGGCACAATCACCACTAGGGCTTGTACCCTTCCAGATCACCGTCGGCCTCCCGGTCGGCATGTCAATCTTGACTTGGCTCCGCGAGGAAAACGTGCGTTTTTGAGCCTGATTCGCACACGGCGGCCAGCCATTCAAAACGTCCACCGCCGCCGGGCCTCGCGGCGGGTTGCCGGAAAAGACATCCCCACCAAAACGGCAAGCCGCCAGCATCAGGCAGGCGACGAAGACGCCTCACGAGCACGAAACCAAGGCCCAAAAAGGCAGCAGATCGTCATGAGTTCCGAGGATCAGCACAGTCCAATAGACGGGCCGGCTGAGGCTTCCTTCCGGAAGAACAAGCCGAATTTGTTTCCCACAAACGACTTACGTCAAGGGTGACTGACGGGGCTTGAACCCGCGACCCCCAGATCCACAATCTGGTGCTCTAACCAACTGAGCTACAGTCACCGCACAGCTCTCGAATTTTATCGCCCGAAAACGGACTTGTAAACAAATCGGCGGGGGCCCTCGCCTGCTTCCCCCTGCAAGGGCTCGACGGCAATTCCTCCTCAACCGGCAAATTCGTCTGGAAACAGAAAGCCTCCGAGGTTTCCCGCGGTCGATCGCTCGTGTTTCGGCCGCCCGTTTCGGCCCCCCCAGTCGACCCCGGGTATGAGACCACGCTCCAGATCGGCTCAGGTGCCGCGGGGATCCAACGCTTCACGGCGCACCCCCTCGCCCCGCCGGGTCTGCACCTGCGCGGGGGTTGCGGTGCCGGTGACACCCAATTGCTGGATGGTAATCGAAGCCACGAGGCAGCCCACGGTCGCGGCCTGCTCCGCCGTTCCCCCGGCGGCCAACGTCGCCACAATTCCGGCGGTGGTGCTGTCTCCCGCCCCCACAATGTCAATCGGTCCCGAGATGCAGACACCGGGAACGTGCCGGGGGTTCACCCCATCCACCACCAGAATGCCATTCGGTCCGAGCGTGGTGTAGACCGGGCGCGACGTGGTGCGGGCCAATTCCTCGGCAGCGGCGGTCACGGGGGCCAGCGCCCCTTCCAGACCGGGATGATTCAGCCCCAGCAGCTCACTGCGGTTGGGCTTCACAACCACGTTCCGGAACAGTTTCAGGTGCGAACGGCTGTCGGCGAAAATCAGCAATTGGGGATGGACCTCGGCCAGCCGCGCCAACTCGTCGCGGACCGCATCGGTCACCACTCCCCGGTTGCGCTCGGTCACCTGGTCTGCGATGATCAAGGCATCCAGCTCCCCCGCCTGCCGCCGCAGCTCGGCAATCACCGCGGCATCAATCGCGGGGGCAGGAGCGGTCCGATTCTTGATATCCAGGCGATTCAATTCGCGGGCATTTTGTCCCGGTTGCGACAGCATCGGCTTCGTGTAGGTGGGGGTCATGCGGTCGGGGCGAACCAGTACCCCCGCCGTCTCGACCTCGCGGGCACGCAACTCCCGCAGCAACTCGTACCCTTCGCCATCGTCGCCGATGACCGAGATCGCGCTGAGGCGGCCCACGCCGAGGGCCCGCAGATTGTTCAGCACCGTCCCCCCCGCCCCGGGATAGCAACGGGTGCGCACAACCTGATACGCCTCGAGCCCGGTCTCGATCGAGATTTCGGTCAGTTCATGACCGAGATCGAGATACTTGTCGAGGAACAGATCGCCCAGCAGACCAATGCGCAGTCGCGGAAATTCCGCCAGCAGCCGGGCGAGATCGGACGGTTGCAAAACTGCGGGCTGTGCCGAAGCTAAACCCATGCGGAATCCAGCATCTCGAGGTGTTCAGAACGAATCGGATCCCCCACCACGGCGAGATCCGTCACTTGCCAGCCGGGTGCCGTGAGGGAGATTTCCAGGCTCGACAGGCTGCCCATCAGGCCGCGCGGCAGAGGAATCTGCCAGAGCGTGGCCGGTTTCGCACCTTCGAGATCGTCGGGATACGGCACAGCAGTGCCGCCAATCTGCAGGCGGGTCCCCGCCAGCACCGCCGGCGCGGCGAGCAGGACAACGCACCAGCCGTAGTCGAAGTGGTTGTAATAGAACCCCTTGAATTTGACCCGCGCAGCCGTCTCCCCCAGGGAACGGTGCCGGGTCAGCCCGTCGCCCGCCGGTTCAGAAAACCCGGTCAAATCCCACAGTTTCTCACTCTCCGCATGCCCCAGAGCGACCGTCAGAAAGCGGTTGCCCCGTTCGCGCAACAGCCGTCCGAAGGGGCCAAACTCGGCCAGTGTGACGCGGGGGGCAGGCTCGGGCGCCGGCTCGGGACGGGCCTGTCCACCCAGCAACTTGACGATGGGTTGGCCCAGGGCCAGGGGGAAGGGGCGCTCGGTCTTGTCGTGGATGAGGGTCTCGGGATCGAGCCCCATCAGGTGGTACATCGTGGCGGCGATGTCGTCCTGGGTGACTTTGTCCGAGGTGGGGTAGGCGGCCTTGTCGTCGGAGGACCCGAATACCTGTCCCCCGGGGACGCCTCCCCCCGCCATCACCACGCTGTTGCAGGGGCCCCAGTGATCGCGGCCGCCGCTGGAGTTGATGGTGGGAGTGCGGCCAAACTCGCTGTTCCAGATGACCAGGGTCTCGTCGAGCAGACCGGCGCTGACGAGATCCTCCAACAGGGCCGCGATGGGACGGTCGACCGACGGCATCAACCGGTACTTGAGTTCCTGGAAGTTGAGGGCGTGGGTATCCCAGGTGGTGTCGATGACCTTCTTTTCCCGGTGCCAGTAGACGGTCACCAGCTTGACCCCGGCCTCCACGAGGCGGCGGGCCATCAGCACGCTCTGGCCAAACGCATGCAGCCCATAGCGGGCCCGCATCTGCGGGGTTTCCTGCGACAAATCGAAGGCCCGGCGGGCGGCGGGAGACAGCACGAGGTCGAGCGCCCGCTGAAAGAACGAATCGGTGGAGGCGGTCAATTCGGACCGCTCGGCCACCCGCGCCACCTGGTCGACCGCCTCCAGCAACCGCCGGCGTTCGACCATGCGGGGGGTGGCGAGATCCGCGGGCAGCCGCAGCGAGTCGATTTTGAAATCGGGGCGGTCGGGGTGTTCCGAGATCTGGAACGGATCGTACTGACGTCCCAGCAGCCCGCCCCCCTGTCCGGGGGTGATCGCTCCGTTGGTGGTATGGATGACTTCGGGCAGGGAGACAAAGGTGGGCATGCCGGCCCGGTTGGGAGCGAGCCGGGAGAGGACCGACCCAAAGTGGGGAAAGTCGGTGTCGCGGGCGCCGAAACTCTCCGCCTTCAGTTCGTGCCGGCGTCCGGTGAGGCCGGCATGGGCCCCGGTCGAGTGGTTGTTGTCTTCCTGACCGACCGAGCGGAGGATGGCGAGTTTGTCGGCATGGCGGGCGATGAGGGGGAAGTGCTCGCTGATGTGGATGCCGGGGACGTTGGTGCCAATCGGCAGGAATTCGCCGCGGGAGGCCTCGGGACCATGCGGTTTGAGATCCCAGGTATCCTGATGGGCGGGTCCGCCCCACATGAACAGCAGGATGACCCGCTTGGCACGGCCAAAAGTCCCGGTCCCCAATTCATTCCCCCGGACCCCCGTCCGCAGCAAATCCGGCAATCCCAGCCCCAGGGTCCCCAGAGCGCCAATCTGCAGCGCAGTCCGGCGCGAGAGACCATCGCAGAAGCGAACGGCAGGACCGGAGTGATTGAGGCTGAGCATCGGTCAGGCAGGTTCTGGGGGAGAACAGTGCGTCCGTCGCAGAGGAAGCACAGGAAATGACACACGCCTGAATATATCAAAGACGGCAGATCTGTGAGAACTCCGCAGAAAAACGAGTCTAAGCTGATCCATTCGGAACGGGAACGAAAAGACCGTCTACCGGCATCGACGTCCATCCCGGAAATGTCGGCCTGCGGTGAAGTCGCGGTCGAGTAGGCTTTTCTCGCTTTGCCGACGTAACCATTCTCTGGCTTGGGAGCGCTTGCTGCTGATTGGTGAGTCATATGCTCAGCCAACCGATCATGAAAGCATCTCGGTTGGAGCATGCCGAACGGTCTTATGGCACATGTCATCACACCAGATGAACTACTTCAAAAGACATTCCTTTCAGTCCCCACTTCGCGCTACATTCGACAAATCGATCACTCACCACGAAGAGCGGATTTGGGCGAAGAAGACCACGTCGCACCCCGATCAATTGTTTCGTGATCGCCAAATCCCATACAGCGCCCCCCACCTGTTTTTTGACTGTTAGCTCCGAGAACAGATTCAGTCCAATTGTGTGCCCAACAGGACAAACGTATTGACTGTGTCGATCGCACCACGTGCCAGGCCCCCCCATTTCCTCGATGCTGTAAGCCGGGTGGGGCTTGCCGAATTCATCACAAAATGGTGTGGAACCAGCATGCGTTGGAGCCATGATGTTCAGCGGCTGGGAGCTGATCTTCAATTGATGCCATCCAGGAATCTTGTCTGGTGGTCTCTTCAGGTTTCTGACATCTCGAAACTCTGCACCAGCCAAGGAGTTATGGTGAACACAATGTTGAAATGCCTCCGAAACAACGATCTCACCGGCGATCGTCGTGGCGATTGAAAGACGATTTGGATGTGGAAGACTTCGAGGATCCAGGATTAACTCAGAGACCTGTTCGCCACCAGCGCCACAGTACTTGCAGGCAGCCACTTCTGAGTAGGCGGTCCCGCATTTCTCGCCGGCCGGTTCAAGAGTATGGCGGATAACCATGCGCAAGGCCTTTGCGGCAACAATCTCATGCATCGAATACTGACGAAAAATATTTGAGTAGAGGTAGAGATAATCGCCTTCTTTAATCAAATTACGATGGAGAGTGACAATCTGATTGACCAATGGATCTTGTACCGGGACCGTGATTTTTCGGACCCAACCCGAAAGTTTTACGCCGACGCCCAGAGGCAGATATTGGACGGCCTTATCTTCTGGCATGCGAAACTCGGCAAACTCTTTCATGGATATGTGCCTCGAACCCTCGTGGACAAAGTCCTCGAAAACAGCCTCAACCCCAGATTCTATTCCCGTTCCGGAGACGGCGAAATCGTCGGTCTCCCAGATAACCAACGAGTACCGAAATGCCTTGGCCAGAAATTGATTGATCCGGTTGAGCGGCCAACTCTCCGTCTTCGGATGTTGATCCCTGTGATCCCACCGGGGATCCACCCGCCAGCAGTTTCAGGTCGCTCGGCAACCCTCAGTTCAATTTGCTCGTCGGGCAGATCGATCCGACGAGTGAGTCGTGAAAAGAGCAACACCGGATCGGGAGATTTCGGATGCGTTCTGAAAGTGTGGAGACTTTCCAATTGACTTCTGGCCGGGGCTCGCCGAGACTTCTGTCCGGATCTCAATTGTAACCATGATGAACGGCTCCCTGCCCGACCCCAAGGACCTGTCGATCGATGAGCCCAGACGAACGCAAACCGTGTCCGGTGTGTGGCGAACAGATTGCCCTGACGGCCCGCAAATGCCGCTTTTGCGGCGAGTTTTTCGAATCGCCAGACGCAGCCACGCCGAAATCGAAACCGTCGGCCAAGGAGGGCTACAATCTGGTTGCCGATACCGTCACCGGCGTGAATCTGCGCTGGAGTGACAACAAATTCCAGGCGGTCTGGATTGGCATCTCGGTGCTGGTCTGCGGATTGCTGGGGATGATTCTGGCAGCCTTGAACCCCGGGTGGCAGATGCCCTGGATACTCGGCGGTTTTGTGGGAGGCTTCGCCGGCCTGGTGCTGGGGACATTCGCCAGCGGGATTTACCTGAGGATCTATCGCGCGCGGCGACATCTCCAGGGGAAGCACGATTGACTCGCTTCGCGGGAGGTCAGCCCGTCCGCTGCGCACTTTCATAACAGACGCCGATTGCCGAGTTCAATAGGCCTGTGCC
Source organism: Planctomycetaceae bacterium (assembly GCA_046339535.1). Classification (GTDB taxonomy): domain Bacteria; phylum Planctomycetota; class Planctomycetia; order Planctomycetales; family Planctomycetaceae; genus UBA10511. Next base: position 51,053 of record JBKDUK010000477.1, read on the forward strand.
ACCAGACACTCCCCGGACACGACCGAACCGTCAGCAGCGAATCGACAAAACAAATCCAACGAAGTCCAGTCATCGCCATCCCGGCAATCGTTGGCGACAATGGAACATCGGACACACTTTCATGCTGCCGGGAGCGTTAACCATCGGGATCATCAAGCAGGCTTTGCAGTCGGGTGCCCAGATCGCCAGGAAACCGGGAAGGCCAGGTCTCATCAACCAAACCAGTCTGAATGAGATCCAGGAGATGCACCTGATCTTTCCGACGAAAGCTGTTCAGCTTCATCTCGACGAGTGCCTGTAAATCGTCCACTCTTTTCTGATTGAGCTCGACCGACTGATGAACCTGAGGGGTGGAACTTGAATACTCCGGTTTGACTTTTCTTCCCGCCAAACGGATGTGTAGCCCCTGACTGGGCGTGCCGTCCGGTCCGTCAAGAAAGACGACTGTATCCAGCACTTCAGTCCGATAAAAACCGGCAACTCGCAGCGCAGCTGTGGCTCGGGGCAGATCTTCTTCGGCGAGCAACAGGTCAACATCGCGGGTATTCCGTACTGCCCCGTCATCGACCGTTGCCACCCAGGCGGCAACTGCATTGCCACCCACCACCGCATAGACTCTGCCTGCCTCGCGCAGGGCCTCACATGCTCGATTCAATCGTTCTTGAACGAGTTCCACGGCTCGAAACATCCGATCGAAGACATCGAAAGGCTGCTCGCGAAACAAGCCAGCCACCTTTGGGAGTTCCATTTCCTGATCGTCATACAAGATTCTGCGCCAAGACCAGTTCTCCTGCCGCAACAACCGCTACCAAAGCAGGTTATCGCCCGATTCGACATCACTGTCTTAGTATCAAGCGATTCACCAACGCATTGATGGTGGTCCCTGTCACCTCCTCCCGGTAAGGTTCGTGGAGGGAGACCTGGTCCGAGACCTTTGAACCGGAGAACGATGATGTGGCACGGTGTCCGCGGGGTGGTGCTGGCGTGGCTGCTGGTGATGGGGCCGGGGTGGGCCTGGGGCCAGGGCACACGGTCGACCGAGGTGTACCGCCGGCTCAAAGCCGAGGTGAACCAGATTCCCCTCATCGACACCCACGACCATCTCTGGCCGTTCGAGCAACTCCCCGCCCTGCGGCAGACGCAGGAGGGGCGGGGGGTGAATCTCGCGGGGTTGTGGCAAAACAGCTATCTGTCGGGCTACAACCCCATCACTCCCTGGAATGACAACATGGACTTCCTGGAGTGGTGGCGCAAGGCGAAGCACGACTTCGACAACGTGCGGGCCCTCAGCTTTTACCAGTACCAGTTGCCCGCCTACCGCGACCTGTACGGCGTCGACTTCGAAACCCTGACCGACGAGCAGGCGGTCGAGCTGAACCGCAGGATTTTCGACAACTACCGCGACCAGAAATGGCTCTACCATGTGGTTACCGAGCGGGCCAATATCGAGTTGATGTTCAATGACACCTACTGGTCGCGGCTGGAATTCGTACAGTCGTACCCCTGGGAGGTGCAGGTCTTCAACGTGACCAGCCTGGTGTCGGGGTTTCACCAGTCCGAGTACGAAAACCGTCCGGCGAACAATCCGTTCAAGGTCGACAGCCCGTACGACTTCGCCCGCAAGCACGGCCTGACCATGGACAGCCTCGACCAATACCTCAAGGTCATCGACCGCATCTTCCTCGAGGCGAAAGACAAGGGAGCGGTCTGTCTCAAGTCGACCCTCGCCTACCAGCGGACGCTGCAGTTCGACAATGTTTCAAAAGAACGGGCCGAGGCAGCCTTCGGCAAGCCGCGTTCGGCCCTTACCCCGGCCCAGGTCAAGGACTTCGAAGACTTCATCTTCTGGCGGCTGTGCGAGTTCAGCGCCAGGTACGAATTGCCCTTTCAGATCCACACGGGGCAGGCCCGCATCCAGGGATCAAACCCCATGCTGCTGGTCGACCTGCTGGAGGGAAATCCCAAGACGAAGTTCATCCTCTTTCATGGCGGCTTTCCCTGGGTGGGGGAGACCGCGGTGATCATGCAGCGGCACTGGTGGCATTGCTGGGTCGACTCGGTCTGGCTGCCGGTGTTGGGTTATTCCACCGCCAAACGGGCCTTTATCGAGTGGCTCGACGCCTTCCCCTCCAACCGCCTCATGTGGGGGGCCGACTGCAACCATGCCGAGGGAATTTACGGAGCCACCGAGTTCCACAGGCAGTGCGTTTCCGAAGCGCTGGCCGAGAAAGTGTTGAACGGTGATATCAGCGAAGACACCGCCCGGCACATCGCCCGACAGATTTTCCGCGACAATGCGCTCGAGTTGTTTCCACAGCTCAAAGACCGGCTGTGGAAACACCGCGGTCTCAAGCTCGAACCGAAACCCGCCGCGAACGGCCAATAGCGCCCCGCGGGACATTCACGTTCATCCGTTGGCGATCTCTCTTCATGCTGCGAGCCGGCAGTGTGCGCCGCGGGCCTTCAGCCGCGGGCCTGCTTCACGAATTCGAGCAGGGCCGAGCGCAGGCCGACAGCCGACTGGAACCGTTGCCGGGGCTGGCGGGCCATGGCCTGCAGCAGGATCCGTTCGAGTTCGGCCGGCATCGTGGGGACCAGCTGGCGGGGTCGGGGGGGACTGGCCGCCCGGACCAGTTCCAGCAGCGCCTCGGTGGTCGCGGCCCGATAGGCGGGGGTCAGCGTGCACAGTTCGTAGAGTGTGACCCCCAGCGAATAGACATCGCTGCGCTCATCGGCCCGACCTTCGAGCTGCTCGGGAGCGACGTAGGCGAGGGTCCCGGCCAACTGCAGCGGTTGGCGGGTGAGGAGCGAATCCCAGTCGATCGCCACGCCAAAATCGGTGATGTAGACCATTCCCTGATGGTCCAGCAGCAGGTTCGCCGGTTTGATGTCGCGGTGCAGCACCGCCTGTTCGTGGGCGTAGTCGAGGGCCGAGGCGGCCTGAATTCCCATCTTGGCGATGGCCGTCCAGGCGTACCGCGTCAGAACCCGGGCCGCGGGGGCCTCCGCCGCTTGTCCCGCCCCGCGGGAGGTGGGAAAGCTCGAGTGATAATCCTGGCGAATCTCGGACGCCGAGACACTCCCCTGGGATCCCTTCAACAGGTCAATTACCCGGTCGAGGGGCATCCCTTCAATCAACGGCATGATGTAATAGCACCATCCCTGTTCTTCGCCGAAGTCCGAAACCGAGACGATGTTGGGATGGCGCAGGCGACGGGCCACGCGGGCCTCCTGCTGGAACCGCTTGCGGATGATCTCGCTCGAGTAGCGCCACGACATCAGTTTGACGGCCACCCGTTCGCCCGTGGCGAGCACGACCCCCTCGTAGACCACTCCCATCCCGCCCCGACCCAACTCGCGGACCAACCGGCAGCCTCCGATGTCGGGGAGCGAGTTGTCGGTCGTGGGGAGTTCCTTCAGCGCCCGGGTCTGCTCTTTGCCAATCTTCCACGACTCCATGGCGGCCGCCACCGACAGCAGATCGCGGACCTCGTTCGACCGCTTGGGAAAGCGTGAGGCGAACTCATCGATCGAGGGCTGCCGCCCCGCCCGCAGAGCATCGAGAAACTCGGTCACCGCGAGATCGAGCGGGTCGGCGACCGGCTGGCGGGACTGGGGTGCGGCGCGCGGCAAACCGAAAATCTCGGCCGACGCGTCGCTGTCGTCCGCGGGAACGGGATCGGGTTGGACGGGGGTCATCCGGAGGTCTTCCGGTCGACCAGGCCGGGAATGCGGGTGAGGATCTGCTGCAGGCGAGACAGCGCCCGCACGTACCGCGCACTGGCCCCCTGCTCCGACAGCCCCAGCATCGCGGCCGCCTCGATGTTCGACATCTCCTCGACATGCCGCAGCATGAGAATCTCGCGGTCCAGTTCCCCCAGGTCGGCCAGGGCCCCTTCGAGCTGCGCGGTCAGCTCTTTGCGCAAGGCCGCCTGGCTGGGAGAGGTCATGTGTCCGAGAATCCACGAGGCCATCGAAGACGCCGACGAGACTCCGGGAGGCCCGGAATCGATCGAGCGTTCGCGGCTGGCATCGCGCGACTGCGCGGCGAGGTGCCGGCGGTGCACGTCGGCAATGGTCTGCTGCACGATGAGCCGCAACCAGACGAACATTCCCCCGGCGTTCACCTCGCGCCAGACATGCTGCAGGCGCTGCTCGGCGTTGAGATACGACTCCTGCAGCACATCATCGACATCGACCCGCGAGGCAATCCGCGGATCGAGGCGGAACGAAACGATGCGCCGCAGCCGGTCGCGGTAGTGCTCGAAGACCTCGGCCAGCGCGGCCCGGTCTCCATGCAGCACCCGGTTCACCAGGGCGTCGAGCAGGGGATCGTCGGAGACGGGGTCGGACATGAATGGGAGATCCGGGATGGAAGACGACTCCGAATTCTATCGGAACCGCCGGAGACTTTTCACTTCCTCGCGTCTCCCGCCGGTGCCACCCCCCACAGTTCGCCCAGCAGGGAGTGCATGTCGGGGTCATGGTCCCGCAGTTCGGCCTGGTCGAAGGGAAAGAAATCGTTCCGGCCGAAGTACGATTCACTCAATTCGGCGAAGTATTCCATGGGATTGGTGAGGGCGTAGGAACGAGCCTCGCGACGGTTTCCTTCGGCATCCTGCACCAGGACCTTTTCGTACTTCCCGCCAGCCTTCGCCTGCTCGAACAGGGCCTGCACGCGGGGATGATCGAAGCCCAGCACCTGGTCGTGCCAGGCGTGGGCCAATTCGTGCAGCACGAAATTCGGCATCCGCTTCAATTCCTGTTCGAAGATGGGAATGTCGGTGAATTCGACCCCCTTGACCATCAGCGGATTGCGGCCATTGTCGCGCAGCCAGGCTTCGCCGGGATGATACTCGGCCCGGGCTCCCACCCCCTCATACGCGGGAGAGAACCACAGGTTGACCCGCCGCAGGGTCTCAACCGCCTTGGCCGGAACCAGCCGCTCCACCTCGCGCAGCTGGCCATCGAGAATCTGCACCGCCTTCCGCAGCGCCTCGGGCTGATCGCGGGCCAGCCGGTCATCGATGAAGAGCTTCCACCCCTGCACAATCCGCAGCGAGTACCCATTGGGTACGGGGAGTTCTGGGGGAGCCAGTTCGGCGAACTGGGAACTGGCCGGTGCCTGCAGCAGGTGTTCGCCCAGGTAGCGCGTCATGGTGGTGAAGAGATGCCGGCTGGTGTTGGCCCCTTCGAAGATCCCGTGGGATCGATTGGCATAGGGGAGCACGCTGAAGTGCCGGTGATTGGCGATGAGAGCATCCATCAGTTGTTCCACCCCCTGGTAGTGGACGTTGTCGTCCCCTGTGCCGTGGACGATGAGCAGGTTTCCCCGCAAATTCGCCGCATGGGTGATGGGCGAACCCAGGCGGTAACCCTCGGCATTCTCTTCGGGAAGGCCCATGTAGCGTTCCTGATAGATCGTGTCGTAGAGCTTCTGGTTGGGAACGGCCGCCACCGCCACCGCGGTCTGGTAGAGATCGGGATATTGCAGGATGGCGTTCAGGCTGGAACTGCCGCCGCCGCTCCAGCCCCAGATGCCGACCCGTTGCGGATCGATCTGCGGAATCTGGCGACAGAGTTCCTTGAGAGCGGCCGCCTGGTCGGCCGGCCCCAGCTGACCGATCTTGTGATGGACCGATTTGCGCCAGGCGCGTCCCTTCGGCAGGATCACACCGCGATTGTCGACACTGGCGACAAACCAGCCCCGCTGGGCCAGCAGGGCGTGCCAGAGCCCGGTGTTGCCCAGCCAGGCATCACGCACGGTCTGGCCGTGCGGTTCGCCATAGACGTGGACAAGCAGCGGGTATTTCTGCTTCGGATCGAACTCGGGCGGGGTCATCAACCAGCCGTCGAGTTCGACTCCGTCGGCGATGGGCAGTTTTACAAACCGGGTTCCCGGCAGCCGCAGCGTGGACAGTTTCTGACGCAGACGGGCGTTGTCGGCCAGCGGGCGGACCACCTCATGACTGGGGAGCTTGATGAAATTGAAGGTGGCGGGGGTGAGGAATTGCGACACGCCATGCGTCGCGTACTGGCCCTGCGGCGCGATGCGGTAGGTGTTCCAGCCGGGGGAACCGGCGGGGGTGATCCGTTCGGTCTGCGTGCCATCGAGTTTGGCCCGATAGAGGTAGCGCTGGGTGGCATTGTCGGGCGAGGCGGCGAAGTAGACCCAGCCCCCTTCCTGGTCAAGCGCCTCGACCTGCATCACATCCCAGTCCCCCTGGGTGATGGGGGTGAGCGTGCCATCGAGCCCGGCCCGGTACAGGTGGCGCCACCCCGAGCGTTCGCTCAACCACAGAAACTGCCGCCCCTGATCCAGCCAGCGGATCGGGTTGTCGTTTTCGATCCAGGCATCGTCCCGTTCGACCAGCACCACCCGGGCCCGCGCCGTTTCGAAACTGGCGAGGTACACCGTGTTGGTGTTCTGGACCCGATTCATCTGCTGAATGAGCAGACCGGTCGAGTTGGGGGTCCACTCCATCCGGGGGATGTAGTGATTGCGGGGATCACCCGGCAGATCGATCCAACGGGTTTCTCCTCCGGACACCGGAACAATCCCCACGCGGGTTGCCGAGTTCTGTTCGCCCACCTTGGGATAGGGAATGGTGATGACCCGGGGATAATTTCCCTGGGTGTTGTCGATGAGTGACATCTCGCGCACGCCGTCGAGATGGAATTGCCAGTAGGCGATCGAGCGTCCGTCGGGACTGAACCGGAAAGCATCGCGGATTTCCAATTCTTCTTCATTCACCCAGTCGGCAGTGCCGTTGATGACGCGGGCCGAACCATCGGTCGTGAGCGGGGTGATGGCCCCGGTCTCGACCGACTCAACGTAAATGTTGTTGTCGCGCACGTAGGCGACCCGGCTGCCATCGGGCGAAAACCGGGCGAACATGAGCGAGGCGGGGGCCGCATCTCCCCCCAGCCGGCGCAGCTTCCGCGAATCGAGATCGAGCACCCAGTAATCTCCGCGAGTGTTTTCGCGCCAGACCCGGCGGGTGTTCGTGAACAGCAGCAGGCGCCGTTCGTTGGCGGAGAACCGGAAGAGGGATCCGGCGAGCGAATTGTTTCCTTCGCCTGTCAGAAACAGGCTGGCGGAGGCGATGACCTCGGCGGCGTCGGTGGCACAATCGCGGCGGACCAGATCTTGTCCGGGGGTGTCGGGAGTGGCGGGCTTCTCCCAGGTGAAGTAGGCGGCCGACCGTTCGCTCCAGAACGGGGTACGGGCCCCCTGCTCGCCGAATTCCCCCTTCTCGTACAGGCGTTCGAGCGAGAGCCAGGGGCTGCCCGCCGGTTCGGCCTCGGGCTTTTTCGGTGGTTCCTCCGCCTGCGGTTTCGGCGTCCCATCACTGCGGGCGATGGCCTGGGCGCGAATGGCTTTCTGGGCCGCCGCCAGCCGTTCGGGCCAGGCGAACTTCGGGGCGCGGGCCGGGTCATAGCCGGCGAGATGATCCTGCAGGCGGGTGACCGCCTTGCTGTACCGCCAGTCGCGGTCGCCAAACACCTCTTCGCACAGGGCGGCCAGACCGGGGTCGTACTCGCGCAGTTCCTGCCGGGTGTTCACATGGTTGTGGTCATGGTCGTTCTCGCGATTGTCGTCGAACCACGACTGGGCCCCCTCGGCGAAATACTCGGCCGAATTGACCGAGGCATACTTCCCCTTCCAGAGCCCCTTGTCGAGAGCGGCGCGCCAGGTCTCGCGCAGGCGGCGGTCGAAGGTGGGATCGAGCTGGTTCAGGGCCCGCAGGTGGATGGTATGGGCGAACTCGTGCAGCAGGAGCGACTCTTTGGCGTAGGGGTCACCCGCATAGCCCAACAGGTTTTCTTCGCCGCACGAGCAGCAGGGATCGGTGGCACTGCCGCCGGTCCCGCGGGCCCGGGCATCCCAATAGTCTTTGGGAGAGAGCGACTCGAATCCCGGCACCGGTCCCAATTTGGCGAAATCGGGCAGGTCGGTGGTGAATTCGCTGTGGGCGATCACACACATCCGCGAGCCGGTCGCGGCCAGCGCCTTCAGGATCTCGGGACGATGGCCAACCATCTGCCGCACGAGGAAGGCGGCTTCGCGCAGGGCGTAGTCATTCACCTGTGCCGAGGCGACGATGGGATAGCCTTCGACGTCGATGTAGCGGGTGTAGAACGGGGGAAGCCGCAGCCCCTCGGGAGGGGTGCTGACGGCGGGCAGATTTGCCCCGTCGGCCGCCTGTCCCCAGGCCACCCCCAGCCCGCTTCCCGATACATGGTCCCATCCCAGACCGAGGCCGACCAAGAGGACCAGTCCCCGCACACAACGCAACCACCAATCTGCCACAGCCATCACCATCCGGGGCGAACGCCCCTGTCGAACCAACCGGCAGCCCCACCAGGCGGAATTGCCCGGTACCAGAACGGTGCAGGGGACGCTCTGAGTCGACCCACCCCTCAGGCAATCCCCCACAGACACTCCCTTGATGGTAACAGCTTGCGACTCAAGGGCCAGCCACGGGGCGGTACTGTGACCTTCCCCGTGGGCGACGCTGAGGAACGAGTGGTTCTGCCGATTGGGGGTGGGTTAGACTGACGGTGGTCGGCCGGAATGATTCGACCGGCGACCGAGACCGGCGGCCGTTTCAGGCAGGGGTGGTGACGGGTGGACGAGCACGGACGGGCAGTGGTGATCTGGAATCCGCACTCGGGCAAACGCCGGGGGAGAGCGAGGCTCGCCCGGCTGCGCGAACGACTGGGATCTGAGGCGGAGTTCTGGGAAACCACCGGTCCTGGGGATGCCGAGCGCCTGGCCCGCGAAGCGGCCCTGGCGGGGGTCTCGCGCGTCTACGCCAGCGGCGGCGATGGGACCGTGCATGAAGTCGCCAATGGCCTGCTTTCGGCCAGGGGGGATCTGGCCAGTCTGGCCAATTCCCTGGGGGATGATGACAGTTCGAACTCTGCCAAATCGATCGTTGGCACCTCGGTGACCCTCCCACGTGAGCCGATGGCGGAGCGTCGTGCGGCGGGACATCAGCCCGCGCTGATGGTTGTTCCAGTCGGTTCCGCGAATGACTACGCCCACAGTCTGCGGGCGGAAGCACGGGCGGCCGATCGTTCGCCCGGTGAGTTGCGGCCGGTCGACGTGGGGCAGATCACGACAACCTCGGGAAAGAGTCGCTTTTTTCTGGCGGGTGTGGGGGTGGGGCTGAATGGCATGGTGACGGAAGAGTCCCGCCGCATTCACCACCTGCAGGGGGTGCTGCTCTACGGTCTTGCGACCGCCCGGGCGCTGTGGAAACTCGACCGGGCTCCCGAGATGGCGGTGCAGCTCAACGGCGGGGTGCCGTTGGTGGGCCCGACGATGATGCTGAGCGTGCTGCTCTCGCAGCGGGAGGGAAACTTCCTGTTGGCCCCCCAGGCCCGCCTCGACGATGGGTGGTTTGACGTGGTGCATGCCTCCCTCACTTCGCGCTGGGAGGCGTTGCGGCTGTTACCCCGCATCGCGCTCCGCGGTCTGCCGCTGGTCTATCCCGGCCTGACCCGCAGCCTGTGCCAGCGGGTGCGGGTGTCGGCCCCCGAGCCGCTGGTGGCCCATGCCGACGGCGAACTCTTCTGTGTGTCGACCGCGGGAGTGACCGAGCTGGAGATCGGGATTCTGCCCGGCCAACTGCAGGTCGGCCTGTGGGAGGAATGACGGAGGGGTGCCTGTGGAAGACTGTGATTTGGCGGCTGGCCGACGTTACAGATTGCCTGGCCCGCAGACTCTTCGGGTTGGGAAAGGTCTGGTTCCGAGGCATGTCGTGCGTGCTGACCAAGCAGTCAGAGTGTCGCCCGCAGTTGGGTTTCGTTTGCCTCATGCCGTGCGAAATTCGCGGACGAAATCAACAGACAACCCAATTTGCGCTGCGAGTCGGGGAAATCTCCCCGCCGCCACCTTCCCGCCCGGTCCCGGGCGACTGGGGAACTGCATGCCTCTGAACGAGACTTCCGAGAATCTCTCGTCCGTGAACTCCGACGAGCCGACTTCGGCCTCGCCCCAGGCGGGGCTGGTGCTCGAGATCTCCCGCGGACGAACCCGCTTCCCCCAGCGGCCGGTGAACGGTCCGCGATTTCTGATTGGCTCGGCCATCACCTGCGACCTGCGGCTGGGGGGGGTCGACATTCCCGCCGTCCACACATTGATTGTGCATTCGGACGAGGGTTATGAACTGGAGACCCTGGTCGGGGATCCACCCCTCAAGGTCAATGGGGAGACCGTTCAGCACACCTGGCTGCGGGATGGTGACCGGATTGAGATTGGAACCATCGAGTTGACCGCCCGGATGGTTTCGGAGTCACAGTTTGTGCCCACAGATGCTTCCGCCGACCGTCCCGCGCTGGAGCAGATGACGACGGCCGAACTGGTCGACTACATCGAGCACGAGCAAGACCAACTGGCGCGGCACGAACTTTCCCGGCATGCGGGGGCGGCGGCCCTGCTGCAGGAGGTGCGCCGTCTGGCGACCCAACCCGGCTCGACCAAATCGCTGCCGGGCCGGCGGATCGACCATTCCGAAGCGGGCATTCCTCGTCCGCATGCCACACCTCGCGTCCCCGTGACGGAGGCCAACCCGGCAGTGCCGGATTCCGCGGATGTGAAGGCGCTGGGGGAACAGATGGCGGCGCTCTCGCACGAGCTGCGGTTGACGCTGGAGGCGGCCGGTCAGCGGGAGGGGCAGTATGCCCAGTCGCTGGCCGATCTGCTGCTGGTGCAACAGAGACTCGCGCGGCAGTTGGCCGATGTCACCGACACGGTCGAGCAGCTCCGTCAAACCCAGGAGACGCGGGGTTATGACGCCCCCCGCCCGCGGGTGAGTGCCTGAGCCGCGCCGTCCGCAACACACGGGCTGTTCGCACCGCACGGCCGGTTGTGGCCCTGGCAACTGTGGCCCTGGCAACTGTGGCCCAGGAACGCGAAGGGATTCAGGGCGTGGGTGAGTGGGTTCCCGCCTCAAGTACGTAGAGTGCCGAGTCGGCGCGGAGATTCGCTCCCCACGCATGCTCCATGGCGCGACCGGCGATGAGGGGGATCTCGCGAACAATCCGCCCACCCACCACCTCGATCAGATCGCGGAAGTCGGTCATCGACATGAAGTGCAGGTTGGGGGTCTCGTACCACTGGTATGGCAGGGTTCCGGTACGGGGAGCCCGACCATTGAGCAACAGGTCGAGACGCACCCGCCAGTGTCCGAAGTTGGGGACCACCACCAGCGATTGCCGGGCCACCCGCAGCATCTCGGTGACCAACAATCGGGGATGCCGCACCTGCTGCAGCGTCTGGCTGAGGACCACGAAGTCGAACGACTGGTTGGGAAAGCCCTGGAGGCCGCGGTCGAGGTCGGCACACAGCACCGGCACCCCCAGCGACATGGCCTGCAGCATCGCTTGCCGGTCGAGTTCGATTCCCTGGATTGAGGCTCCATGGGTGTCACGCAGCTTGGCCAGCAGGCGGCCATTGCCGCACCCCAGATCGAGCACACGGCTGCCGGCGGGAATCTGGGCCACGATGGTGGCGTCGGTCAGCTGCGCGAGTGGATCGGGCAGACAGTACCGACGATCGTGACGTTCGGCCAGGCGCTGAGACATGACGGCGGGAAAGAACCAGGGCGAATGGGGACTGACGGGGATTGACCACCGTCTCTCTGGGGTTTGGTTTACGAGGTAGACCGCCGGGCGGCCAACAGCGTCTGTTCGAGGAACGGGGACAACAACTCGGCCAGCGGATCGACTTCCAGCAGGAACGAATCGTGGCCGTAGGGGCTGGTCAACTCGACAAACGAGACATGGCGGCGGGCCGCCACGAGAGCGTTCACCAGTTCGAGGCTCTGGGAGGTGGTGAAGAGCCAGTCGGTGGTGTACGAGGTGATCAGGAAGCGGGCCTCGGTCTGGGAGAGGGCGCGCTCGATGCTGCCGTGGGCACCAGCCAGGTCGAAGTAGTCCATCGCCCGGGTGAGGTAGAGGTAGCTGTTCGCATCGAACCGCTCGACAAACCGGCTTCCCTGGTAATGCAGGTAGCTTTCGACCTGGAATTCGGTCTCGTGCATGAGCTCGTAGGCCAGTTGCTGGGCATTCTGAAGCCGGCGTCCGAACTTTGCCTCGATCGAGTTTTCGGAGAGATATGTGATGTGGGCCACCATCCGGGCCAGCGCGAGCCCGAGGTTGGGACCGCTGGGCTGGTCGTAGTAATCGCCGTTGGCAAAATTGGGATCGGTGACGATGGCCCGCCGGCCGACGCAATTGAAGGCAATTCCCTGGGCCGAGAGTTGCGCGGCTGAGGCGAGACAGACCGCCGCCCGCAACTGCTGCGGAAAACGGGCCGCCCAATCGAGCACCTGCATCCCCCCCAGGCTGCCGCCGACGACCGCCAGGAGGCGATCAATGCCCAGGTGCCGCACCAGTTGCGAGTGCACCTGCACCATGTCTCCCACGGTAAGAAACGGGAACCGCAGTCCGTAAGGACGACCGGTCTGGGGGTCGATGGAGCCCGGCCCCGTGGTCCCCTGGCAGCCCCCCAGCACATTCGCGCAGATCACGAAGTACCGGTTGGTGTCGAGCCCCTTGCCAGGGCCGACGAGTTCATCCCACCAGCCCGCCTTGCGGTCGTCGGCCCGTCGCCGCCCCGCGACGTGGGCATCTCCCGTGAGGGCGTGGCAGACGAAAATCGCATTGTCCCGCTGGGGAGAAAGTTCTCCGTAGGTCTCATACGCCACCCGCACGGGGCCCAGGGTCGCCCCATTCGCCAGCACCAGCTGGTGGGGAGCCGCACACAGGTAGGTGTGCTCGGTCTGGACAATGCCGACCGAGGGGGCGCCATCGCGGGAGTTGTCCACCAATTCTTCCTCGGCGGCCGAGCCTGAGGAAGCCGGTGGCGAATCGGGAGAGGTCACGATGAGAACGGGAAGCCTGAAGGAAACCGGGCGCGACGGGCAAAACCAGCCGGTCGCAGTCTACACCAGTTCGAGGAACTGCGATACCCGCCGCTCGACCACATCGAGACTGCGATTCCAGAAGTCGGGAGCCGCGAGGTCGTACCCAAACGTCGACTTCACCGCGTCTTCCGTCTCCTGGCAGCCGGTGGCGATCAACAGATCGCGGTACCGCTGCGGGAACGAGGCTCCCAGTTCAGGAGCGAGGGCGAACAGCCCCGTCGACAGCAGGAAGCCAAAGGTGTACGGGAAGTTGTAGAAGGGCAATCCCGAGATGTAGAAGTGCAGCTTCGACACCCAGAAATCGGGGTACCAACCGGCGGGATCGAGCGCGTCGAGATAGGTTTCTTTCTGCGCCGCCAGCATCAGTTCCGACAGTCTGGCGGTCGCAACCTCTCCCTCGCGCCGTTCCTGGTGGAAGCGGTCTTCAAACACAAACCGGGCGTGGATGTTCATGAGGTAGGCGACCGCATCGCTGCACATGTGGTCGAGAATGCCCAGCTTTTCCCCCTTCGAGCGGGAGTGCTGCAGACGGTCTTCGGCCAGCACCGCTTCGGCGAACGTCGAGGCGGTCTCGGCCAGATTCATGGGGTAATCCTGCAGGAACAGCGGCTGTTCACGCAGCACCCATGAGTGATAGGCGTGCCCCAACTCGTGCGCCAGGGTTGAGACATTGTCGAAACTGTTGGTGAAGGTCATGAAGACCCGCGACTCGCGCTTCGTCGGCAAACCGGTGCAGAAGGCTCCCTGCCGTTTCCCGGCCCGATTCTCGGCTTCGATCCACCGCTTGTCGTCGCACATCTGGGCGAAATCGCCCAGTTCGGGACTGAACGCCCGGAACGCCCGGATCACCCCTTCCAGACCGTCGTCGTATGAGATCTGCGGGCTCTCGCCCCCCTCTTGTGCCTGGGGAAGCGGGGCCTGCGTGTCGTACCAGCAGAGCCGGTCGAGCCCCAGCAGCTTCGCCTTGGACGAGAGATAGGGCAACAGGCACTTTCGCCGTTCGGAGACCACCCGCCACATTGTCTCCAACGTCTCCCGCCGCAGCCGGTTGCGATGGAGGGGGACATCCAGATGATCCTTCAACCCCAGCCGGCGGTAGAGGGTCAGCCGGGTCCCGGCGAGGTGATTGAGCGCGTCGGCGCAACTGTCGGCGATGCTCTTCCAGGCCTTGTCGGCGGCGAAGAAGTTGTTTTCGCGAACGGAGCGTTCGGGAGAGTCGAACCGCACCTGGCTGGGAGACTTTTCGACCAGCTGACCCTTCTCCATGACGGTGATCCGCAGGTCTCCCGAGAGACGGTCGAACAACCGGCCCCAGGCGTGGATCCCGTCGACGGCGAGATCGGCAGCGAGAGTCTCTTCGGGCTTCGGCAGCCGCAGCGAGGCGTTCTTGCCGCGCTGCTCGATGAAAAACCGGTTGGCCGTCAGCCAGGGATTCGAAGCGATCCAGGCATCGAGTTGGGCGGGGGCCGCCGACTGCAGGGCGAACTCGAGGCTGGTGGCGATCCGTTCCCGCAGGGGATCGAGGGCCGAGAGTTTCGCTTCGACCTGGCGAAACGCCCGGTTCCCGGCGTCGGCGGCGGAGTGGCAGCCGATGAACGAACCGAGATCGCCGGCCAGAGACTCCACCGCTTCGTACCCCGGCAGCAACCGGGTCCAGGCCGCATTGGCCGCCGGATCGGAGCCGATGGGCGACAGGCGATCGGTTTCTTCCGCCAGACGGGTCAGCCGGGCACGGTAGTCGTCGACGATCTTGCCGAACTCGGGGCTCTCGGGATGGGGGAGAATCGAGTCGAGGTCCCAGACCTGGGAATGGCGGGCGGAGTTCATGGCGACACAAGCGGGAGGAAAGAGTGGGATCGGCGTGAGAGGGACCAGTCTGGGGTCACCCCACAAACCAGCCTGCCAGATGTTACTGAGTTCGGGGCCGCTGCAAACACTGCGACGAAGCGCGACGACCGGTTCGGAGGCGAACTTCGGGAGGGGCCGGGAAAGCGGTCAATCGTCGTTGTCTTCCGGAGAATCGTCGTCGTCCGTTTCGGCGGACGGGCCGTCGGTCCCCCGGCAGCGGATGCTGCGGGCGATCTTGAGGAAAGTCTCTTCGGTCCTCTCGAATTCCTGGTCGGTCCCCTGAAACAGCAGCAGGCAGGTGAACCGGGGAGCGAGAAAGGCGCGAATGCGGGCGGAGTTGGTGAGTTCGAGGCAGAAGAACTCGAGGTCCCAGGAAATGGCGGGCCGGCGTCCCACCTTGGCCTTGGTCGGGTAGATGTCGAGTTCGGTATACTCGTCGCGAAACGCCTGCAGCGCCGCCTCGGCAACCTCCTCGGGATCGGGGCGGTCCTGAAAGAGGCAGATGGTGAGGAATGACGTTCCCGGGCTGGTGAGCGAGATGGTGACCTGGCCCGGTTCGAGATGCTCCGCGAGTTCCCAGCGCTCGGGGTAAGCGAGCGAAATGCCATGTTTTTTGTACTGTGAGGCCATACGCAAAGAGGGAGAAAGTGAGAGGATTGGCGGGCGGTTTGCGGTCCGCGGGAAGAATCAGGCCGAAGGGGGAGCGCCGTCGCCGGGGGGGCTGGATTTGGTCCCCCATTTCTGGGCCTGATCGCGTTGCCGGCGGAGTTGCTGGATTCCCTCCATGAGGTACTGCAGTCCGCGGGTGAGATTCCGCAGGGCGTCGCGGGAGCGGCGGGCCGCCAGGTCGGCCAGGGCCTGCTCGCGCACGGCGTGGTACGGGGCCCAGTCGACCAGCCAGCCATCTTCCTGGGCGGTCCGCTGCACGGTGGCCTGAAGGTTGGACAGGTCCGAGAGGAAGTGGCTGGAGAGGCCACACTTCGCGGAGCGGTACGGTCCCCCCTTGACCATCGAGGGAATCTGCGACGCCAGTTCCCCCTCTCGCCGGCGCCGCCGCAGCCAGAGCAGCAGCAGCACCCCCAGGCAAACATTGGCAGTGGCCATCAGCAGGTGACCCGCCACGCCGTAGTCGGTGGAGAGCAACAGCAACCCCAGCACGAACCCGGCGACAATTCCGGTCGCTGCCGCCAGTTCACCGGGATGAATCCAGGCGAGCGATCTGGCCGGAGACGCCGTCTCGACGGCCGCCGACTCATCGGGCCCCAAGCCCGCTCCCACGCGGGCGATCACGACGGTGATGTTGTCGGGGCCCCCTCGCAGGTTGGCGAGATTGACCAGGGCCCGGCACGCCTCAGCCGGGGTCAGATTGGCGGCCATGGCCCCGATCTCGGGATCGGGGACCTGCCCGGTGAGTCCATCACTGCAGAGCAGATACACGTCGTGAGATTCAATCGCGTGCGGCCCCTCGACATCCACGTCGACCGAGGGATTGGGGCCCAGCGAGCGGGTGATGACATTGCGTGGTTCGGTCCGCAGGATGTCTTCGGGAGACATGACCCCCTGCCGCATGAGTTCCCACTGCAGGCTGTGATCGAAGGTGAGCTGATCAATACGCCCCTTGCGAATGCGATAGCAGCGGCTGTCGCCCACATGCCCGACGACGGCCCCCTGGGGCCCCAGCACCAGCGCGGTGCAGGTGGTTCCCATGCGGGTGAATTCGCGGTTCAGTTCGCCCCGTTCGTGGATCGCGTCGTTCCCCATCTCGAGCGCCCGCTTGAGCGCTCCTTCGACCGATTCATCCGAGAGCTTGGTGTAGGCGTGGGGAACGGTGTCGGCGGCCATTTTGCTGGCCAGCTCTCCAACGGCATGCCCTCCCATGCCATCGGCCACCAGAAACAAATGCCCGTTCCGCTCCCAGGATTCCGGGTCGGGGGCGATCTGAATGCAATACGAATCCTGGTTGTTGCGGCGGCGAAAGCCAATGTCGCTCAATGCCGCAAAGGCAACCTTTTGCTCCCAGTGCATCGCTGCAACGACCGCATCAAGAAAGGATGATCGAAACGGACAGGTTGCGCGAATGAAGCAGGGTTGAGGAACGACCTCGCTCGTCCGGCAGCCCCCTCGCCCCCCCGCTTGTCGGACAAGTTCTGGACAGCGGTATTGTTTCATGGCCAACTGGCTGCGCCAAGGTCCGGAAGGACGTTCAACGAGTCCGGTGGAGCTCGGGCAGTGCGAACGACAGATCCATGGGAGGCTGTCGCGCTCCCTCTGTCGCCAGGCTGGGTGAGTCACCTTATGATCTCATGTTGATCCTCTGGACTTCCTGACAGTTCGAGAGCGTCACATGATTTCGATCGATCGAGCGCTCTCGGAATCGTCTGGCTGAAGCGACTCCAGGGGATTCCAGACCCTGCTTCCACACAAATTTCTTCCGGCGGTGCCCTGTGAGCGCTTCCAGCTCGCGTTTCCTGGTCGAAACCCACTTCCCGGTCGGCTCTCTTGCGCTCCGCGTCGCCACCACTCCCCCCGGCGATCCCCCGCTGGTGCTGCTGCATGGGGTGACCCGGCGGTGGCAGTCGTTTCTGCCGGTGGTGGCCGACCTGGCGACCCGACACCAGCTCTGGTGCGTTGACCTGCGCGGCCATGGAGGTTCATCGCGGGCGTCCCGGTATCGGACGACCGACTATGTCCCCGACATCGTCGGTCTGCTGCGCGAGCACATCCGCCGGCCGGCTGTCGTCTATGGGCATTCGCTGGGTTCGATGGTCGCGGCGGGCGTCGCGGCCGCAGTTCCGGAACTGGTCAGCGCCCTGATTCTCGAAGATCCCCCGTTTGAAACGATGGGGAGCCGGATTCGCCAGACCCGGCTGCACAGCTACTTCGCCGGGGTCGCCGGGATCCTGCGGTCGGGGGCCACGCCGCTCGAACTGGCTCGCGATCTGGCCGAGGTTCGCATGGTTGACCCGGTGACCAACGCCGTTCAACGTGTGGCCGATGTCCGCGACCCGGTCTTTCTCAAGTTCACAGGGCAGGCACTGGCGCAGCTCGACCCCCGGGTGCTCGAGCCGATCGTCGCGGGGGAGTGGCTGCACGGCTACGACTTTCACGACCTCATCCCCCGGATTGCCGCCCCCACCCTCGTGCGGCGGGCCGATCCCGCCGTCGGCGGCATGCTGACCCAGGAAGACGCCCTCTGGTGCCGTGAGCATCTGCGCGATGGCACCCTGCTCGACTACCCCGGGGTTCCCCACCTGATTCACCAGGCCCGGCCCAAAGAGCTGGCGACACACGTCCTGGGATTTCTGGCCAGTCTCGACCAGTGACCTGGCGTTTGACCGCTTCGGGGGTCTGATTCACGGCTCATTTCACCTCCACGGTTGCCAGTCGACCGTGCCGGGGCGTACGTTGCTGCGGATGTCGTCCTGTTTCTCCTCTTGCCCGCTCCCTGCCATGCGCCTCGCCACCGGAAGCTGTGTGATCCACAACGGACAACTGTTCGACGGGAACGGCACTCCCTGCATTCCGCAGGGGATGCTGATCGCCGAGCAGGGACGCATCACCTATGCCGGCCCCGCCCAGGGGGCTCCCCCGAAGCCCTCGGGAGCCAGCGTCATCGATGCCCAGGGAGGAACGATTCTGCCCGGGTTGATCGAATCGCACTTTCACCCAACCTACTTCAACGTCGCGGCTCTCGAAGACCTCGACATCAAGTACCCGGTCGAATACGTGACGTTGTTGGCGGCGGCCAATGCCAAACTGGCGCTCGAATGCGGCTATACCTCGGCCCGCAGCGGCGGCAGCCTGTTCAACATCGATGTCTGGATGAAGAAGGGGATCGAAAAAGACCTCATCCCCGGCCCCCGACTGGCCGCGAGTGGGCGCGAAATCTGCGGAGTCGGCGGGCTGATGGACTGGAACCCCGACTTCCGCAAGATCGGCATGGAGGGCTTGGTCCTGCTGGTCAACGGCCCCGACGAGGCCCGGGCGGCCGTCCGCAAGCTGGTCAAGGATGGCATCGAATGGGTCAAGACCTACCCCACCGGTGATGCCGCCGCCCCCGACGTGAACGATCACCACACCCTCTGCATGACGTTCGAAGAAATGCACGCCGTCGTGCAGACTGCTCACAACCATGGAATGAAGGTCACCGGTCACTGTCGGGCGACCGAGGGGATCAAGAACGCTCTGCGGGCCGGTTACGACACCATCGAGCACGGCACCTTCATGGATGACGAGGCGCTCGAACTGCTGCTGCAGCGCGATGTGGCCGTCGTGCCCGGACTGTACTTCGAGCTCGCCAGTGTCGAACGGGGCAAAGAGATTGGTATGGGGCAGAAGGTGATCGATGGTCACCAGGAAACGCTGGAAGGGGGTGCCGAAAGCTGCCGGCGGATCATCGCCGCCGGGGGACGCCTGGGCATGGGGGGCGATTACGGGTTCGCCTGGAACCCGCACGGCGACTACGCCAAGGAGCTCGAGTTCTTCGTGAATTATGTCGGCCTGAAACCGTTGGATGTGCTGAAGTGTGCGACGCGCACCGGGGCCGAGATCCTCGGTCGGGCCCATGAGCTGGGAACTCTGGAAAAGGGCAAACTGGCCGACGTACTGGTTGTGGCGGGGGACCCCGTGGCCAACATGGCGGTGCTGCAGGACCGGTCGAAGTTCATTGCCGTCTTGCAGGGGGGAATCGTCAAGGCAGGCCGGCTGCTCCAGCCCGGCTGGACGGGAAATTCCTGAACGACACCCGTAGCGGTCTCACCGGCTTCTCGCCGCGGATGGGGCCCAGACGATACAACCAATCCGCGTCCGACAGTCGGGTACACACAACCTCCATCCCGACTTGGCCGTTTGGTCCCTCACGCATTCCGACCGTCGGCCAAGGGGAGGAATCGCGATTTTTGTCGGTTCCCGGCCTATAACAAGGACGTCAACCTTTCTGGAGTCTCAGATGAATTCCGCCCCGGTGTTTGCCGAACAGATCGAAGTCTTCTTCGATGGTGACTGCCCGCTCTGCAAGCGGGAGATGGGTTTGATGCAGCGGCTCGACAAACGCCGCCAGATCCGCTTCACCGACATTGCCGCCCCCGGTTTTCAGGCCGAGCAGTACGGACTGACGTTTGAGGATTTCATGGCGGAAATCCGCGGCCGGCTGCCCGATGGAACGATGATCAAGGGGGTGGAAGTCTTCCGCCGGCTGTACGCCGCCCTGGGTTGGCGTTTGCTGGCGTCGCTGTCGCGGCTGCCGTTGGTCTCGCACGGTCTCGACTTTGGCTACCGCATCTTCGCCCGCAACCGCCTGCGGATGACCGGACGGTGTGCCGGGGGGGCGTGCGAACTGCCCCAGCAGGCAGCCAACGTCCCCGCGCAGACCTCGGGCTGAGGCCAGGTTGGCGCTGTTTGAAAGTGGATGTGGTGCGAGCGAGCCCGGAATCGCAGAAAACAACAAAGCCGGCTGACGGGACTCTCTCCCGGCAGCCGGCGTGCTTTCCTGGTC